>JAEKNW010000180.1 GCA_016838885.1 Candidatus Cloacimonadota bacterium | reverse complement strand
TGCCCCTAATAACTTAAATATCGAAATCACTAACAGTATTGCAAATATTAACTGGAATGCTGTTCCAAATGCTGATTATTACAAGGTATTCTATTCTTCAGATTTTACTAACTGGTTAGATCTGGGAGATGTTAATGGTACAACATATCAACATACTCAACCACGTGCCCAAGCTCACTTCTATAAGATTAAAGCTATGAAAAATTAACTACTAAAAATAAAGATATAAGCAAGGGACGTAAGAAATTACGTCCCTTTATCCCTTGTGGATTTTTAACCCAAATAATGCAGTAGAATTTAGGGAAAAAGCGAATAACACTATCTTCTTTTGCAAAAGTAAGCTACATAATTCTCAGGAATATATATATTATATGCCTTCAAATTCTGTAACTTATTTTGCTAAAAGAATCTAGCACTCTTCATCAAAGTTCTACTGCACCATTCGGTTTTAAGAATTTCCAAGCTTTCGCTTGGAAGCGGTTGTGGGCATCCGCATTCCCAGTGAAGAGGATTTCTCCCTATATTTTCGCTCTGGAGCTATGAGAATTTTATGTAGCTCTTGATCCACAAGTAGAATTTTTTCCCACTCTACTTGAGAGAGAACCAAATTATTTTTATATTGTAAACAGCA
Source organism: Candidatus Cloacimonadota bacterium (assembly GCA_016838885.1). Classification (GTDB taxonomy): domain Bacteria; phylum Cloacimonadota; class Cloacimonadia; order Cloacimonadales; family JAFGVF01; genus JAEKNW01. The sequence goes on along the minus strand of JAEKNW010000180.1, from coordinate 6,940 downwards.
TTATAGGAAAAGTTGTAAAAAATAAACTCTGCTCTTTATCTGAAAGCAGGCTAAAATCCGCATTTTTATAAGTGCCTCAAATAGGCATTACAAAAGGGTTTGCCTAGTGATGCTTTAGAGTATCTCGATGAATCATTGGAGTTTCATCGAGATACTTAAAGGAATGACTAAGGTTTCCCTAGGAGAAGACTAAGGACTAAGCTATGATTATTGTAAATAATATTTTCAGAAAAAATAGGAATTTATAAGGTGGGCCAACAATCTCCTAGTGAGGGTTCTTCAAATTGACTAATTGATATTTAGTTCCTTGATTCTTCAGCTGGCTTAATTAGTGCACACTTTTTATTTATTACCCCATATTTTTGGAATTGACTTATTGCTTGCATGCAGGACAATATCATTAATATTTTAATAAAGCCTCTTAAATCCCTTGGGGATTTAACCCAAATAATGCAGTAGATCTTTGAGAATAGCACTATATTCTTCTGCAAAAGTAACTTCCATAATTTTCAGGAATATATATATTATATGCCTTCAAATTCTGTATGTTATTTTGCTAGAAGAATCTGCACTCTTCTCTAAAGCTCTACTGCACCATTCGGGTTTAATACTAACAAGCTTACAGCTTGGGGGCGGAGAGAATCTCCACCGTCCGACAGAAGAGGCTTTGTTACCAATAAGCAATCATTATAAAATGTCAAGAAAACCTTAAGATGGGCAATATTATTGACTTCTTTAAGGATAAGCTATTGGAAAAGGTGGCTTGATGGTTGAATAGTCTCCGGGGCAAAAACATGAAAATCTAAAAAAAAATATTGACACAAAATACATAATGACATAATAATAGGAAAGTTATGATATTTACGGAAACTAAATATTATCTGATATAGTCTATATTTTATGATTATTAGTGAGTTTCTGGTAAATTTATTGCTCTTTGAAAAGTATATAAGCTATCATTCAAAAATGAAAGATATTCAATAATAACACCTCTAATTTTCGTTAATAAAACACCACTATAAGAAAATTTAAAAAGTGTGGAAAAAAATCAACACATTGGGTTTAAGACAAGTAACTAGTACTTATAATAACTAAGCTTTAAAGGGGATTGAAATGAAGAGAATCGGACTAACTTTATTAATTTTATTATTTATAACAGTATCACTTAAGGGATTAACTTATTCAGTAGTATTAATTGATAGCTATGGAGATGGCTGGAATGGCGGAACTCTAACCGTAAAAGTGAATAGTACAGCAGAACTAACAAATTTAACTATTGAAAGCGGTGGAGGACCCGAGATATATCCTTTGGAAGTTTCTCCGGGGGATCTGATAGAAACAATCTATACAGCCGGTAATTGGCCTGAAGAAAATGAATACCAGATCAAAAACGAGTTAGATCAAGTTGTAGCAGAATCAGGGCAAGGAGGGCAAAATCCAGGGAATATTACTTATAATGTACCTCAAGCAGGTGCCCCGATTATGCCAACCCTCAACTCACCGGTTGACCAAGCCTATGATCAAGCATTAACTACTTTTTTAGAATGGACTGAAGAAGCTAATACTTCCTGGTGTCGATTATATTATGCAGATAACTCTGGCTTTCTAAATGCCACAGAGATTAATTCTGCAACTTCACCTTATCAAGTATCTTTAGATTATAACACAACATATTACTGGAAGGTTATTGCAGTTAGTACAACAAACTTAGAGACAAGCAGTCATACTTATTCCTTTACAACAGAATATAGTGTTATTGATGAGTTTCCCTATACTGACGGTTTCGAAAATAGTTGGGTTGGATTACCCTCAGCCCCATTAGGCTGGCAACAAATTTCAGTTTCTGGAACCAATATTTGGCAACAGAGCTCTGTAAGCCCTCATTCAGGTTCATATTCAGCTAAAGCACCCTTTTCAGCAACCGGGGGAGAACATTTACTGATTACACCTACTTTTAATTTTGATTCCTCAATAACTTATCGGTTGAAGTTCTGGTTAAAAGGTCACTCAACCTATCCTACAGATTTAAAAGTGCAAATTGCTGATGGTAATTATAGTGATGAAACAGATTTTACTACAGACTTAGCATATTATATCACAGGGAATAACATGCCAACTGAGTGGACAGAAGAAACTATTTTGTTAAGTGATTATAGTGGCAATCATGCTATAGCATTCAGGGCAATAGATGATGATGGTTATTATGTTTATATTGATGATATTACTATAGAAGAAGTACCGGCTACGGCTCTTATGGATATTCAACCTGAAAGTATTGATTTCGGAGACTTTTTCCAAGGTGATGTTGCCACAACAGAAACTGTAACAATATCAAACATTGGTGATGAAGCTGGAGAAATAACAGAAATTTCTGTAAGCGACAATGTTAACTTTAACTTATCAGACGAGAATTTATATCCTTTTACTATAAACTCACAAAGTTCTATAACAGTTGATGTAACCCCCGTAACTACAACTATAGGCTTACACCAAGCTAATCTGATTGTTTCAGAAGTTGATCCAGCCAATTCAGGCAATATTATCACTTATAACATCTCATTAGAAGCTAACATCCGAGATAATACCGGAAATGATCATCATAATCCATTTATATTAACTTATGCAGATCAAATTATAGAGAATAGCTCAACTACTGGTTATAGCCATAGTTATGACTTTTGTACCAGTCCCTCAGTAGTGTTTAAACTAACACTTGAAGATGCAAAAGAAATGGAGATCTCACTTGAGGGAACAGCGTGGGATACTAAGCTATGGGTATTTAATTCTTATGCATCAATAGACACTGCTACATTTACTAGCGATGCTTGGTATTATAATGATGATGAATCTACTGCAGGTCAAGGAGGAAGATCTCAAAACAATAAAAAAATGAGAGACAGGGCAACATGGTCTAAAATGAATCCAACATTGGCCTTAGCAGGTGATTATTATATAGTAGTATCAGGTTTTAATACTGCTAGTGGTGATTTTATAATGACAATTAATCTCACTGAATATACCATTCCTGAAGTTGTTTCTTATGTAAGCCCGGAAGATGGAGGGATTGATGTCGAAGTTAACAGTAACCTTGTCTGGAATGAATCAGAGTATGCTGATGGTTATCTGGTATATCTTTCAACAGATAATACTTTCACAGAGGTAAGTCCGCAAGATATCCAAACAACAAGTTATAGTTATAGTATGCTAGAGTATTCCACTGATTATTACTGGAAAGTTGTGCCCTACAATATATTGGGTCAGCCTTCTTTTGGAGTTGCTACTTGGTCATTCACTACTATGGCAGATCCGATTATTTCACTACCCATTATTATAGATTTTGAAGATTCAGCATCTATATCTGCTGAAATTACTGCTAGTAACATGGAAATTTCTGCATATTTGCATGGAGCTAGCTCTAATATCATTAGCAAAAACATATTTAATAACAGCACAGATGCTTATATTCAATTCCAAATGATGAATAATATTGATGATAACTCTAAAATCTTTTTTGATTATCGGATAGTAGATTATACTTCACCCTGGCCTGCAACTTCTTTAGTAACAGGACATGACTACTTAACTGTAAAAGCATCTGTAGATAATGGATTAACCTTTACCGACCTTGATCAAATAAACTCTAATAATCATCTTGCATCCACAGATATGGCTAATTATATAATAGATATCGGAAGCTATGCCGGAAGCAGAGCAATTTTTAGATTTGAAATGGAATGGGATGGTGTAGGAGATTACTATTTTGATATCGATAACATAGAGTTTAGGGAACCTTATCCAATGATACTTGAAGCTGAAACACAAGCGGGGAGCATTGAATTAACTTGGTCAGCTCCCTTGCTATCTTCAAGAAATAGAGCATTATTAGGCTATAATGTCTATCGCAATAGTACACAAATAAATAGTTCAACTCTTAATGACACTTTCTATGTTGATACAGATATCAGTCATGGTGAGATATATGAATATTATGTTCAAGCTATATATGAAAGCCAAGACCCTAAAACATCAAATCAAGTTGAAGTCTTTGCTTTAGTCTTGTATCTTGAGGGAGAGGGCACTGAGTCAGATCCTTTAATAGTTGCTGATTTAGATGACCTCTATTGCTTAAGCCTTACTCCACTATACTGGGCAAGGGGTACTTTTATTGAGCAGATTGCTGATATTGATGCTTCTGATACTCAGAACTGGAATGATGGAGCAGGTTTTAGCCCCATAGGTAATGCCGATAACAAATTCTATGGAAATTATAATGGAAATGGTTACGTGATTTCAAATCTCTATATCAATAGAGGGGATACTTCAAGGATAGGCTTATTTGGTGAAATCTACAATGCAAATATCGCTAATATTGGCCTTACTAATGTTGATTTTATTGGAGACCAAAATGTCGGTGGACTTATTGGAGCTAGTAGTTATTCAACAATAAGTAGATGTTTTTCTACCGGAGATGTTTACGGGACATATACTGTCGGTGGGTTAATTGGTTCTTGTGTTTGGTATTCATCTCTTGAAAACAGTTATTCACAGGTAAATGTAACTTCTACTAATTATAGAGCCGGTGGTTTAGTTGGGAATACCTCTTCACCAATCAGTAATTGCTATTCTACCGGAGTAGTTACCGGAAATACCGGTTTTGGTGGTTTAATAGGAGTATCATCTTCAACCATAACAAATTGTTTCTGGGATACTGAAAGCTCAAATCAAGCAACAAGCCAAGGTGGTACAGGCTTGACAACAACTCAGATGCAGACTCTTACTACTTTTACGGGTGCAGGATGGGATTTCTCAAGCGAAAGTGCAAATGGGCAAGATGATATCTGGACTTATGCAAATAATGATTATCCTCGCTTGTCTTGGGAGTTTATTGCTCCTCCTCAAGATCTTACAGCCACCATTAACATAGGCACAGTAACATTAACCTGGACTGCTCCTGAACTGAGAAATGTTTATAATCGAGCTCTTCTTGGTTATAACATATATAGAAATGATATTCAAATTAATGAGACTACTATTGAAACAACCAGCTTCAGTGATTCTGATATCCAAAACAACCAGATCTATAATTATTACGTAATTGCTGTTTTTAATGAAGGAGAATCGATAAAATCAAACCCTTTACAAATCAATTACTCACTTTTAGATGGAGAGGGAACTAGTGTTAGTCCTTATTTGATTGAGACCTTAAATGACTTGTATATACTTAGTCAGATTGAAGATTATTGGTTAAGTGGAACTTATTTGGAGCAAACAGCAGATATTGATGCTTCAGCTACTCAGAACTGGGATTTGGGGGCAGGTTTCCTTCCAATTGGAAATAATATTTCCAGATTTTCAGGTAACTATAATGGTAATAATTTCTCCATAAATAATCTTTATATAAATAGAGAAACATTAGACGGTGTAGGTTTGTTTGGAAGTGTTGATGATGTATTTTTAGAAAATATCAGACTGGAAAATGTTAATATTTTAGCCAGGTCTGTTACCGGGGCTTTGGTTGGAATAAGTGTTAATTCTGATTTTGCCGGATGTTCTGCTACAGGTACTATATCTATATATACCCAAACCGTGAACAATAATGCTTATACCGGAGGCTTGATAGGCAGAAACTCTTCATCAGGTCAGCCATCAACAATCTCAGATTGTTTTACAGATGTTGATATCTATGCCTTAGATACTTCAGCAAGAAGAATTGGAGGTATAACCGGTTTTATGCTTTCTGGTTGGTCTGATGTTACAGGCTACCCAATGTTAATAGATAACTGCTACTCGCTTGGCTCTATTACAGGAGATCAAGAGATTGGTGGACTTGTAGGAGTAGTACAAGTTCATGCAAATGGCGATTTAATAACAATTAAAGACTCATACTCTATCTCTAATATTCCTGATAATACACTTAATGGAGGCTTGATTGGAAGAAGGATAGGGACTTCGCAGACAATAAATTGCTTCTGGAATGCAGAAACAACTGCTGCTCTCTCTGGTGTAGGTGATGGCTCAGAGACAGGTATTGTCCAAAAAACAACATCTGAGATGCAAACCTATGCAACTTATATAAATGCAGGTTGGGATTTCCAAGCTGAAACAGTAAACGGACAAGAAGATAACTGGACCTTTGTCGCCAATGATTATCCTCATTTGGCTTGGGAAGGTTATACTAATGAGTTAACTTCTCCACCTCTTAATCTCCAAGCTTCCGTTGAAGATGGCTCAATAAACCTTAGCTGGTCTCCACCTCAACAAGAAGTGCCTGGAAGTAGAGCACTTACCGGCTATAATGTTTATAGGGATAGTATTCAGATTAATGCTGAAACTATTTTAGATACCCTTTATTCTGATACAGATTTGATTCATGACCAAACTTATACTTATTATGTAAGAGCTCTTTATGATGAAGGTGAATCAGAAGCTTCATATACTATAGATGCCCAAGCTATCTATCTTTTCTTATCAGGACAAGGAACTGAGACTAATCCATATTTAATTAACAATCTCACTGATCTCTATATCTTAAGTCAGAAAAATATATATTGGGCTTCAGGAAAATATCTAGAACAAACAGCTGATATCGATGCTTCAGATACACAAAACTGGGATAATGGAGCTGGATTTAGTCCCATTGGTAACTTGAGTTCAGCTTTTAAAGGGTCTTATAATGGTAACAACTTTCTTATCTCCTCCTTATATATTAATAGACCGACTAGCAACTATGTAGGATTGTTTGGTAACAATAGAAATGCAACGATAACCAATGTGCATATTGAAGACGCCGAAATACATGGAGCTGAACGTGTCGGAGGCTTACTAGGTCAAGCCTATCAATCAACTATCAGCAACTCCTACTCCACCGGACAAGTAAGTGGTGAATCAATGGTCGGAGGCTTAGTTGGTCTTGCTTTTGATTTAACTATCAACAACTCAT
>JAEKNW010000179.1 GCA_016838885.1 Candidatus Cloacimonadota bacterium | reverse complement strand
CAAAGACAAGAGCAAGATATATTTTTTCATTTGAACTCCTTTAAGTATTCGGGGCTTAGGTAAAAAAACTAAGCCCCTCTTTTTTTTATTTCATCAGCATCATTTTATGAAGACGATGCATATTACTATGTTTAATTTTCACGAAGTAAAGACCTGAGCTTACATATTGTCCCTGAGAATTTCTACCATCCCAGATAACCTTGTGTCTCCCAGCTATAACATGGTCATTCAATAACTGTTTAACCTTCTGTCCTTTTAGGTTATATACTGAGACAAGAACCTTACCATCCTTAGGAATAGAGTAGCTTATGGTTGTTTCAGGGTTAAAAGGATTGGGGTAATTTGATTCAATATTTAGCACAGAAGGAATCAACTGATTATTGAAAGAATTTTGTTCTGAGAATAAGGATAAATCATAGAGAAAATCCATGTAGCTGGCAAAATCAGGGGTTTTCACACTGACATCCGGTAGCGCCTTACTTCCTTGATTAGCCAAATTCATATAACAATATGCTTGGTCGATTAAGGCAAAAATGGAATCAGCGACAGTTTCAGGATTATCAAGGATTAACTGAAGTCTACTAATTGCAGTGATATAATCTTCTTCTTTTACAAAACATTTAGTTTTAACTTCTTCTTTCTTAATATAGGTAGCTAAAGTTTCGGTAGGTATTTTAAAATCAAGATAAGATCTTAAATTTGAATAATCTTCACTTGAAGCTCTGGTTGCCAAATATAAATAATCAATAGCCAATTTCGTTAAAGATGAATCCGGATAAACCTCGACAGCTTGTTTCATGGTTACAATTGATTGATCAAATAAACCCTCATAGAACTGCTCCATACCTGTTGTGATGATTTGTTCCAAAGGGTGTTGACTTGGATCGTCAAACCTGAAGGAGCTAAAAGCAGGATAAAACCTCTCTTGGTTATTTGAAGGGAGTTGTAAAAAATAATTTCCAGTCATATCTGCTGGACGAGACAATGAACCATCTGTTAAACTAGCCAATATATATCTATCCCATGACTCAAAGTCCCCTAAGGGATCTTTAGGAATAAATCTATTATCAGGGAATTCGATATCAGAGAATAAATTATGACCATTTGCAGAAGTTGATAGTGAAGCATTGTCTCCAATCAACTCACATCCTTTATTGTTGTAAAATTCATTCTCGGCAAATCCGTGGAAATTAAAAAAGGTGTTCCAACTGTAAGATTTTATTAGCATCCCATGCCCATCAAGTATTGAAAAATCATTATCTACAATGTCAACAACTGATTCGTTAGCCCAAATTCCTGTTCCTGAGGCTACTGATTGGGTCGAGTTATCGCCGGAAAAGGTATTTTGGTAAACTAGTGATTCAGTTTCTGTACTTGTTGACTGTCCAAAATAGATACCTGCTTTTTCATTGTTGTAGAAATTATTTGGAGAGTCTGATTGTATCTCATTATATTCATCATAATGTCCACCCACCAAAATAGTTGATTGAATGTTAAAGATACCATATCCATTGCGATAGAAGTTACAGCCATTTATACTAACATTTTCTGCACTTTTTAGAGCAAGCCCAAATCTATTAAATCCGGAGATATAATCATCATTGCCAAAGTTACAGTCTGTTATAATTGCAGTAATACTTGAGGTGGTGTCACTTGGGGTTTTATCTTCAAGATAAATACCATAATCACAATCTTCAAAGGTGCAATCTAAAATTTTATAAAGCTGCTCATTTTCAAAAGATGTATCAGAAAATACTCCATACTTACAATTACTAAAATCAACTTCAGAAATAATTGTTTCTTCTCCAGGATACTTAACATAAATCTTATCAACTCCTGATATCTGACTATTACTGAGTTCAAAATTTTCATCACCATAATCTTTATTAATGGATAAACCCTCCCATCGTAAATTATTAGGGTTGGTTGATAAGATGTTAAGTCCTACTAATTTTCTACTATTAATAGGATCAGTCCCCAATATCTCCCCGTTTCCCACAGTTATGATTCTGTCTCCGTGAACATCTTGATCATTCGGATCAGGATCGGGTTTAAATCCTGAAATATTGACACCGGTAGCAAATCTGACAGTAGCTCCATTTAGCACTTTCAATTGAGCTCCTTGTTGGGATATATCAGGATTTCCTTTAAGATGAATTTGAGAACTTGGTTTAAAATCCATAAATGAATCAGCGTACATAATGCAATTACCATTACCCAAGATATTGACTATTCCATATATGTGGTAATACCTATCATCAGTGGTTATACCATCGAAGACTACTTTTACACTATCAACCGTCAGTTGTGCATAAGCAGGATCATTAATCTCATCATTACCAACAAACAATTTTCTATTGATAGTAATCGTGTATAAGCTATCAATTGGTCCTAAGAAAAGATGCCCAAACACAGATGAATCTTGCTCATCTCTAATTTTTAATAGCGAGGAGATTGATTCATCATAATCATCATAACTTGATTTAATTCTAACACAGTCGTTTATCAGTAGACTACCCGAGTTAGTGAAATTATTAATTAGGGCAGAAAGATTTGTTGATGGTAGAGAATTAAGAGAGCGAAATTCAGTTTCAGCGTTATCATGTATTTCAAAATTCATAAATACATATGAGGGAGTTGACAGATTTGGACCTTTAAAGAGCAAATTACTTTCGCAAGATACATTCATTGACTCTTCAACTACAAAATGTCCTGTTTTGGATCCTTGAACATCAACCTGGATGATTGCTGTATTCTCTGTTGCATTACATGTAGCATTATTGACGATAAAATTACTATCGTCCCCCAAGATAAGAGTAGCTCCATCACAAATTTCTAAATCATTTGCAGTTAGCGTTATTCCGAATCCTATTTTTAGCTGAGAATTTGGGTGGAGAATTATTTTATCATAGTATAAAGAACTATCGGTAATGGTTACCAAACCGTCTCCCTGATAAACATTCAGAATATTATCTGTATCTAAGGTTATATTACCATTTTCAATATTTATGTTATGATATTGTACATCGCTATATCCGGTTGTGTAATTTCCTGTAATGAGGGTAACTGTATAACTTGGATCTTTCAAAAGGTTTGTAAAACTTGCGACATATACAGTGTCTCCTTGGGTTGTTATTTCTGGAGTTGATTGCTTCCCATATCCATTTACATATATAAAAGTAATCGGATCACCAGCTGAAACACCGGTTACCTTGAAGATAGGTTGGATTTCATATTTTATGACATTATCTTTTCCTTTTTGAAATTTGCTGTAGCCTAAAGGAGGGTTTACAGACTCAGCTCCATTCCCCGGCTCTCCTGCAGGTCCAACTCCTATTCCTTCCGGGATACTCTTTGGGAATGAACTGAGAAATCCATTTTCATCAGGATATAACACGTTCATATATCCTCTTTCAGTTAAGTAGGGGGTAATACCTGCCCAAGTTCTACAGGTAGGTCCGGAAGCGATATTTACCTCTTGAGTATTGTTACCATATTCTTGATTTGTTGAGGTATAACATAATTTGATATCTTCTTCTTCCATGATTTCTAATTCGGTAGGGTAATATGGTGGTTGCTCCCTAGTATCGTTATGAATCGATACTATGATGGATTTCATAAGATCAGCTCTTTCCAATAGAGCCGGATGATTATTGATGTATGTTGTTACATTACCTAGTAGTTCAGAAGTAGAATTCGGTATATTCATAGATGTCAGCGGATTATAGTTCAAATTACCGTCAAACTCATCAAAATTATATTCTTTTAAGTAGTAATCGATGGAATTATCATTTACGTAAAACAAACCATTATAACGATCTGCCAGAATTGTCCCTTTGTACCCAGAGGTAACAAGATTGGTATTTTCAGTATGGCTTAACTGCTCATTTATTACTAGAGATCTGTTATCTTGTGATAAATTATCAAACCCCGGGTTAAGAGAGATGTTTTCTGCACAAGCTCCAGTGAAATATATATATCCTGAATTATCTACTAAGGGTGCTGTTGAACAATTATCAAGATTATCTACAGTTGGATCTAAAGGAGTTTGACTCCCGTTATAATTAATCTTAAATATCTTATTCTGTTTACTTATTGCATAGAAAATGCGTTGTTCATCATTTGATGTGTCATAGGTTAATGGTGCAATAAAATAGTCATCATCATCTAATCCTGAAAAATTGACCGTTTGAACAATATCTCCATTAATTGCATTAACAACAAACAAAGAACTTAATCCTAGTACATATAGCTTACCATTATTTACTAAAGTTGGGGTTGCCATATACTCCAGTTGGTAAGAACTAGTATTTAAACTTCTCTCTAAATCCCTTAAATTTAAATGCCAATAAGTTTCTGCCTGACCATCTAAAAAATTAGAGTTTATAGAGAATAATGTACCACTTTTATTTAACAAAACTAACCTGTCATGAATATCAGACTCATATTTAAATAGAAGAGGACTGGCCCAAAAACCTGAAGCACCATCAATTCTTTGACCTGCTTCAGTAGAATTAAAAAAACTGTTAATGTTAATTCGATCTGTTTCATTATAACTAGAAATATCTCCTGTACCTTGTGCAGAAGCCCAACAAAGTTCATTTTCATTCATGTTGATAAAAGTTCTATCTTTACTTCTCCAAAATGCTTCAAAATTCTCTACAGCAAACCTCATTAACATGGCCTCTTTCCCTCGGGGAATTTGAGGATTTGTTAAATCAAAATTATCTAAGCCAAATGTAGCAGCAAAAAATCTTTGATTTGGCGAGTCGTCTACTGCGATAACATTCCTGATTCTATCAGAAATTACAAAAGTTGAATCTATTTGTGGTCCATCAATATCAGATGCAACTAAGGCAAGTGGTGTAAGAATTATACCAAGAACTACAATAAATAAGAATAATTTCATTTTTTCCTCCCGGAAAAATACTCAAAATCTGCTCGTGAATGTGGTGAATGCAACCACGCAATTATCTTGTGTTTCGAAGGTTTAACCCAAATAATGCAGTAGACTTTTGTGAATAGCACTACATTCTTCTGCAAAAGTAAGCTACATAATTTTTATGAATATATATACTATATGCCTTCAAATTCTGTAACTTATTTAGCTAGAAGAATCTGCAATCTTCCCTAAAATTCTACTGTATCATCCGGGTTTAAAATTTCAGGAAATGATTTATAATATCTATGTTCTGCTTATCCTTTTATAAAAAAAGAATAAACCATTAGCGAAGGAACGCTTATAAATAACGTATAAAGCAGTACTTCAAATTTTAGTTTGAACCTAATAAGTTAAGTAAAGAGATCTTTAATTTTATTGTCAAGGACTTTTATTACATTTTTTTTCATAAGAATAATAAATATCATCTTTATCCCAAATAATGCAGCAGACTTTTGTGAATAACACTATATTCTTTCCTGTGTAGTCGTAGCTTTCTACTGATCATTGGGGTTTATTTGATGAATAAAACTTTCTTAATCTCTTTATGTGTTGCCGTAGATAATTCAATAAAGTAAACACCATAGCTAATATTAAGTTTAGCAAAATCAATTTCATTTTTATGGTTATGTGCGTTTTGGGAATGAACCAATTGTCCTTTGATGTTATAAACTTTAATTTTATATTTTCCGGTGCTTTTCATCATAGTTGAGATATTAATCTTGGTATTGAAAGGATTTGGATACACATTCCAAGAAAAATGCGGTTCAATTGTATCTGAGATTGAGGTTATTAGAGAAATTTGACTTGTAAAATAAGAATACGGTGCATTTACAGGAAGAAATGAATGATTATTGTTCGTGTCATAAGCTTCAAAATAATAACTAACTATATCACTATCTGCAAGATTATGAATTTCAGCAATATATGTATTATCATTAACTTGAACTAAGCTACTTTCTTGCCAAGTATCTTCATTTTGAATTAAATAATGGATCTTGGAGTTATTCAAGTTGATTGGACTATCGCTATATGCTTTTATTCTTGCCGGTAGATAGAGAATATTCCCTTCAAGTTCTATAGTACTTTGAGGGATATGTTCAATTCTAAGCATATCCTTATCTGCAATCCCCATCGTCCTACAATGTAAGGCATCATAAGAATACCAGGCATTGTAACTAAACCCAAGAACTTCATAGCCTGGCATTGCCTCTCTATAGGTTTGAATCGCAAGCGTATCAGCAGGTATATTATAGAAAGGAACTAATACTTTCTTGTTTAATATTAATGAATTTGTATATGCAGCAGCATTATTACCTTGATAATTAGCACAGAATATTCTCTTTACTATATAGTTATTTCCGTAAGCGTTTATTTGGTTACCAAAAAAAGTTGCTAAAGTTTCAGCTCTTTGATATTCAGGATGGTTCACATCCAGTTGTTTGACTAAAACAGTTTCTTCATTGAGCAACTTAGCCCAGCAATCAATGTGCTGGATGCCATGAAACTCAGGGTTAATCGTGAACTGATAGTTATCAATCCCCAGTAACTGAGAACTCAAGTTGATAAACTCATCATTTGTATGAAGCCCTAAGTTCTCATCTAACATTTGCTGGGTTGAGAAAGCAGTGGTGTAACCGTCTGACATGAAGTTACCTCCAGTTAGGTAGCCCGGAAAGTTAAGCAGATCAATGTTGAGTTGTTCAGCCAGATAAATATTAACCATGTTATCATCTTCGTAACGTAGACTCCTGCCAGGCACCCAAGGATATCCGTCAAATATGGGGTCAATTATCGTTAATTCTCCATTAACAAAGGCGGAATGGGGACCCCAGTCTCTTGTCCAATGAGAATTTGTATAAGCATAAATGAATCTAACATTTGATAAATTAACTTGGGCATTGCTGAATAATCCAAGAGCATTGCTTTCCTCATTAAGGTTTTGCACTAGTACATAAAGAGAATCATCCTCGGCAAGTTCTTTGACTAGTTCTTGAGGAATTCCCAAAGGCCACCTTATCAAAGTGCCAAGCATGGGTTCCCACTCTGCAACCATCCTTCTTTCTGCATATATATTTGCAACAAATAATAATCCAAACACAACATATAAAAAAACAAATTTTTTCTTTGAATTCATAAAGTACCGCCTTCTAGGTTTTTGATAATTTAACCCAAATAATGCAGTAGATCTTTGAGAATAGCACAATATTCTTTTGCAAAAGTAACTTCCATAATTCTCCTGAATATATATATTATATGCGTCCGAATTCTGTAAGTTATTTTGCTAAAATAATCTGCACTCTTCTCTAAAGCTCTACAGCATCATCCGGGTTTAACCCAAATAATGCAGTAGATCTTTGAGAATAGCACAATATTCTTTTGCAAAAGTAACTTCCATAATTTTCATGAATATATATATATTATATGCCTTATATGGATGCACCCCTCTGTGTCCCCCTCAAAGAAGGGGATTTTGCAAAAAGAATCTGCACTCTTCCCTAAAGCTCTACTGCATCATTCAAGTTTAAGATTGAACTTTCTAGTTTAACCCAAATAATGCAGTAGAAAAAAAATAAGTAAAAAAAAGTTGCATATTTTCCCTATACCTAATGACTTGGAATCATTATTAATCAAAATCAACATAG
>JAEKNW010000178.1 GCA_016838885.1 Candidatus Cloacimonadota bacterium | reverse complement strand
TTTTTATTAGTGGCGGACAAGATGTCCACCGTCCGACTGAAGAGGCTTTTATCCGTGTTTATCTGTGTTATTTCGTGGCTAAGCTCTTCTTTTTTTCGGCGTATTCTGTGGCTAATTCTATCTTCTTCTTCGTGTAATTCGTGCAATTAGTGGATAGACTTTCTTCTTTTTATTAGTGGCGGACAAGATGTCCACCGTCCGACTGAAGAGGTTTTTATCCGTGTTTATCTGTGTTATTCCGTGGCTAAAGTTCTTCTTTCTTCTCTCTTAAACTCTGTGAAACTCTGTGCTTACCTCTGTGTAACTCTGTGTTAAGGACTCTCCCCGTCTCCCTTTCTCCCCGTCTCCCCGTCTTTTCTTCTTTGTGTTCTTTGTGCCTTTGTGGTGAAAAATTCTCCCCGTCTTCCCGTCTTTTCTTCTTTGTGCCTTTGTGGTGAATCCCCTTCCCCCCAAAAAAATATCATTTGACACAAAAAGCCTATATTTTATTTATAAAGAAATCAGATAATAAGCGAGTAAAAAAAGTAAATGATAGATAATTTTCACCATAAGAAAAAGTGGGGACAGCACTTTCTCAAAGACAATAACATAGTGCGTAAGATTGTGTCCGAATCGGGCATAACCAGCCAGGATAAAGTCTGGGAGATAGGTCCCGGTAAAGGTATCTTAACGCAAGAGATTATGGCAGTAACTTCTAATTTAACCCTCTTTGAGATAGATCCGGAAGTGATAGAGATTATTCAGGGTAAATTTGGTGGAAAGTTAGAGATTCATGCCGGAGATGTGATTAAGATAGATTGGAAGCCTTTGCTTACTGAGCCTATCAAGATTGTTGCAAATATCCCATATCAGATAACCTCTCCTCTCTTGTATAAAATATGCAGGAATAGTGATTATATCAAGAGTGTTACCCTTATGGTACAGAAGGAGTTCGCAGACAGACTTAAAGCAATTCCTAACACCAAAGAATATGCTGCTTTGACTCTAAAAACCCAGTTTTTCTATAATGTGAAACAACTATTCAAAGTACCTGCTCATCTATTTTTCCCACCTCCTCGGGTGGATTCTGCAGTAATCCATTTAACCCTGAGGGAAGATATCCCTAATATTGATAATTTAGAGCTCTTTAATAAGTTGGTTGATGTCGCCTTCTCAATGAGAAGAAAGACTTTAAGAAATAACCTAAAACCTTTTATTGGTGCTGATAATCTTAGCAAACTTGAATCCGAAAACCTAATAGATCTTTCTCGAAGAGGAGAAACTTTAAGTGAAGAAGAGTATCTTAATCTCTATTCTTACCTTAATGATATTCTTAACTTTAAACTCTGAAGTTAGCTTCAATTCTGATTATCACGAATACAATGATAATCATCAATTGAATTATCAGTTTAAATATAACAAAAACTTCTCTAAGTTTAATCTTAATTTTACCAATAAGTTACAGAAATCTAATAACAAGATTTTCGATCAAGTTACTTCCTTAAATGAGTTTAATACCAGAATCGGGACAAGTATCAAGAGAGTCAATCATGGCCTCTTACTTACCTATAAAAAGAAATATGATCACTATCCACAATATCAGTTGCAGGGTGATATTACTAATAATCAGTACTTTACAGGTTATTTTGTAGATTTAGCCCTTACTGACAGTCTGGTAACTTCTGCTCAATTTGAATATACTTTGAGCGAGGAAGATAACCCTAATATCAGTAATAAAGACTTTACCAACAAGGGATATATCGCTAATGTTAATACAAATTATGGCTTTAGATTCTGGAATAACAACTATCACCTAAATCTTAGTTACGATAACGATAATAGAAGCAGAAATTATAAAAATCAACTTAACATAAATCTTAATCACTACTTAGATAATGACTACATCTACTTTAATAATCAAATCTTTTACCAAACTTCTCAAGATGATATTTTCCGCTTGATGGGTGATAATTACCAACAAACCGATACTCAAAATAGAGATAACTTCCAAATTGTTTCTCAATTAGCTAATAACTACGGTAACAAGTTTTTCGGCTCTATCCAAAGTATCTTTAATAAGAATAATAACCGGAGAAAGGAATCTGTTAATCAATCAAGTAATGATAAAAGCTTAGATCTCACTGCTGAGCTAGATTATCAACTCTTTGATAGAGTTAGCCTCTTTATGGAGAATAATTACAACTTCTCCCATAAATACTTCTCTGAATCTTCTAATAACCGGGAAAGTGATACCAAAAAACTGAAAGTGGGATTCAATGTTAGTAATACCTTCCTAGATTCTCTATCTGTCAGTCAAGCCATGGAAATTACCAGTACCTATTTCCCTAATGCAGAACTGGGTTTCGATAATGATTATATCTCAGAAATCACAAGTATCAACTTTCGAAAACTCTTTGCTGACTTTATTAACTGGGATAATCAACTGTCTTATAGCAAAATTCAAGAAGTCTATATCTTTGGAAAATACTCCGGAAATAATAATATCAAGAGCAGTTATAGTTTTCATCCAAATGTCGATATCCTGCTTGGGGATAATATTCTCATCTCCCAACTCTATTCCATTAGAATCAATTATGATGACTATATTTATGATTCCATCACTAACAGCGATAATACCAACATTCCCTACACTCTCTATGACAGATTCTATCGCCAAGTATCTGCTGAATACAAAATTAGATTTGATAACTCCCCGGTAAGAAACAGACTCAACAACTCTATCTGGAAAAAACCTAATGATGTTATCTCCCTGAGAGATAATGTCAATCTCATACTTAGCTATAAATATTTCGCCAATGAAACCGGAGATAAAAGAAGTGATATTTATGTGATTACAGGCGAAAATAAGAAACACGATCTCTACCTCCTAGCTGAAAAAAACTTCGGCCCCTTTAATCTTTCCTTTAAACCACAAGCTGGCTGGGGTAATGCCGAGATTTATGAATTCAAATCTGCTTTTACCTACCAAAGCTCAGATAACTCTAACCTGATGATTAGCTTTAACCCTAAATACGAAGTCGATTCTAAAGAATACCTTTATACTATTGATACGATGATCGGGGTGAGATTCTAAGACAGTTTTCGCTCGTTGCGAAAAGACGGGGGAGAATTTTTTACCACAAAGGCACAAAAGAAGAAAAGACGGGGAGACGGGGAGAAAGGGAGACGGGGAGAGTCCTTAACACAGAGTTACACAGAGGGTAAGAGGAGTTTCACAGAGTTTTAAGAGAGAAGAAAGAAGAACTTTAGCCACGGAATAACACAGATAAACATGGATAAAAGCCTCTTCAGTCGGACGGTGGACATCCTGTCCGCCACTAATTAAAAAAAGAAAGTCTATCCACGAAGTTACACGAAGAAGAAAATCCTTAACACAGAGTTTCACAGAGTTCTAAGAAAGAAGATGAAGAGCTTTCACTCGAATTAAAACGAATAAACACGAATAAACACGAATTATTTTGTGAATTGAAACAGAGATAGAGCACGTACGTATTTAACCCGAATGATGCAGTAGAGCTTTAGAGAAGAGTGCAAAAGAATATAGTGCTATTCTCAAAGATCTACTGCATTATTTGGGTTTAATCCCCTTTCAGCTCATAGAGACAGGGACACTCAAGTGGTGGTTCCCTTAAGGATAATAATAATATTCTTAATTAGTACTTAATTAATAATTATAAAAAAATATAAAAAATAAGCTTGACTTAATTTTGCCAGTATGTAATTTTGACCAAATTTGAGGTAAGAGAATGAAAGATAAAATTATAATCAAAGGTGCTTGTGAGCACAACTTAAAATTTGTAAATTTAGAGTTCAAAAGGAATCAGTTAGTAGTCGTTACCGGTGTTTCAGGTTCAGGGAAATCATCCCTAGCTTTTGATACTCTTTATGCTGAAGGTCAAAGAAGATATGTTGAATCCTTATCCTCCTATGCTCGCCAATTCTTGGGGCAGATGGAGAAACCTAAATTAGACTATATCGAAGGATTAAGTCCTGCTATCTCCATTGAACAGAAGTCTGCCAGTAAAAATCCACGTTCAACTGTAGGGACAGTAACAGAAATTTATGATTATCTAAGAGTTTTATATGCCAGAATAGGAAAACAACACTGCCCCCAATGTGGTGATTTAGTTTCTTCTCTAACATTAGATCAGATAGTTGATCATATCATGGCGATTCCGGAACAGACCAAACTACAAATTTTAGCTCCTCTTGTTCATAATCGCAAAGGAAGTCATTCTAATGAACTGGAAATGATAAAGTCTGAAGGCTTCACCAGAGTCAAAATCAATGGTCAAGTTCGCGAATTAGAAGAAGATATTGTCTTAGATAAAAAAAGTAAACATACCATCGATGTCGTAGTAGATAGAATAGTAATCAAAGATGATGCAAGGAGCAGGATTACAGATTCGGTTGAGACTGCACTTAAATTGGCAGAAGGCAAGATTAAGATAGATTATGTTAGTGAAGAGAGAGAAGAGATGCTATCTGAATCAAATGCCTGTGCTCGCTGTGGAATAGGCTTCGAAGAGTTATCACCTCAAAGCTTCTCTTTTAATAGTCCCATTGGAGCTTGTCCTACCTGTAAAGGCCTGGGATATACCTTAGAAATGGACCCTGATTTGATAGTTACCAATCCTGAATTATCCATCTATCACGGTGCAATAGCCCCTTATGGCAACTTGTCTAGGAGTAAATCACATACTAAAAATACCATTGTCCAATTAGCTAATCACTTTGATTTTGACCTAAAAACACCCTGGAAAGATTTACCTGCAAAGATTCAAGACTTAGTTCTAAACGGTTCTAAAGGTAAGAAATTCAAAGTTGAATGGAAAACAAAGTCTTCTACAGGAGAGTATGAAACTGCTTTTGAAGGTATTTTAAAAGTTTTAGATAGAAGAATGCGAGAAACAACTTCTGAGGCTGCTAAAAGATTTTATGCCCAATATATTAGCAATAAAGCTTGTCCAACCTGTAATGGAGATAAACTTAAGCCCGCCAGTCTTTCTGTTTTAGTAAATGACCTAAACATTGTTGAAGTTACAAAAATGAGTGTTGAAGATGCTTACGCCTTCTTTACTAATATGAAATTAAGTGGGAATGACTTAATCATAGCTGAAGAAGTTCTTAAAGAGATTATTAATAGACTAAACTTCTTGATGAGTGTTGGACTTCACTATCTTACCCTAGATAGAAGAGCACCAACTCTTTCAGGTGGGGAATCTCAAAGAATCAGATTGGCAAGTCAAATTGGCTCTCAATTAGTTGGTGTTATGTATATCCTAGATGAACCAAGTATCGGACTCCACCAAAGAGATAATGATAAATTAATAGAAATGCTCAAACATTTAAGAGATTTGGGTAATACGGTCATAGTTGTTGAACACGATGAAGATACAATCAAGAATGCTGATGAAATAATAGACTTCGGACCTAAAGCAGGTATCTATGGTGGGCAAGTAGTTGCTCAAGGGACTCTTGAAGAAATTCTAAAAACATCTAATTCTCTCACTGCTAAATATTTACGGGGAGAACTTAAGATAGAAGTTCCTAAAAAAAGAGTCAAAATAGATAAACAAGTCCTGCAAATAAAAGGAGCTACTCACAACAACCTAAAAAATGTAGATGTCGATATTCCTCTGGGTATGCTAGTCTGCGTTACCGGAGTGTCCGGCTCTGGAAAATCTTCTCTTATAAACCAAACTCTTTCTCCATACCTTCATAACCACTTTTTTAAAGCTAAAAATCCATGGGGAAAAGTAGAATCTATCACTGGCCTGGAGCATATTGATAAGATTATTACTATTGACCAACAACCAATCGGCAGGACCCCACGTTCCAACCCAATTACTTATATCAAAGGCTTTGACGCTATAAGAAAACTCTACTCAGAACTACCTGCTTCGAAACTTCGTGGCTATAGTCAAGGACGTTTCTCCTTCAATGTTAAAGGAGGAAGATGCGAAAACTGCGGTGGGGCAGGGGTTAATTTAATAGAAATGCACTTCATGGCCGATATCTACGTTACCTGTGAAGTGTGTAAAGGCAAACGCTTCAATAGCGAAACTTTACAAATTAAATATAAAGGGAAAAATATCTCTGAAGTCCTCGATATGGATATTCAAGAAGCTTATGAATTCTTCGAAAAAGTCCCCTCCATCGCTAGTAAATTACAAACTATGCTAGATGTCGGGATGGACTATGTAAAATTAGGACAACCCTCCACAACCCTGTCAGGTGGTGAGGCACAAAGGATTAAACTCGCTAAAGAGTTGAGTAAAAGATCTACCGGTAAAACCCTCTATCTCTTAGATGAACCTACGACAGGACTCCACTTTGATGATGTGCAGAAACTCCTCAAAGTACTTAAAAAACTCGTAGCTATGGGAAACTCAGTCGTAATTATAGAACATAATATGGATGTGATTAAAACCGCAGACTATGTGATCGATGTCGGACCCGAAGGAGGAGATAACGGTGGGACTATTATTGCCAAGGGAACACCGGAAGAAGTGGCAGAGGTAGCTGAATCTTATACTGGAAAATATCTTAAGCCTTATCTTGAAAGGTGAAGGACGGGAACCTATCCACTAATTACATGAAGAATAAGAAAAAAGAAAGTCTATCCACTAATTACACGAATTACACGAAGAAGAAGAAAGAAATAGCCACCGAAAACACAGAATACACCAAAGAAGAAGATCCTTAACACAGAGTTTCACAGAGTTTAAGAGAAGAAAAGAAAGAAATGCTTAACACAAATTAACTCGAATTAAAACGAATTAACACGAATTATATTGTGAATGGAAACAGAGATAGAGCCCGAGGGTCTTAAATCCCCTCTTAATCCTGAAAGGATGGTGCAAGAGGGGTGCCTCGTTAGAGGCGGGGTGTTTTAAAGAAGAAATAGCCACTGAAAACACCGAATACACTGAAAAGAAGAAGAAGAAGAAGAAAAGAAAGAAATGCTTAACACAAATTAACTCGAATTAAAACGAATTAACACGAATTATATTGTGAATGGAAATAGAGATAGAGCCCGAGCGTCTTAAATCCCCTCTTAATCCTGAAAGGATGGTGCAAGAGGGGTGCCTCGTTAGAGGCGGGGTGTTTTAAGAAGAAATAGCCACTGAAAACACAGAATACACCGAAAAGAAGAAGATCCTTAACAGAGGGTTGCACAGAGTTTTAAGAAAGAAGAAAGAAGAAAGTCTATCCACTAATTACACGAATTACACGAAGAAGAAGAAAGAAATAGCCACTGAAAACACAGAATACACCGAAAAGAAGAAGATCCTAAAACAGGGCACAGGGTTAATTTCTTTATTATTTTCTTCTCAGTGTTCTCTGTGGCTCTGTGGTTAAAGCTTTTCTTTTTTGTGTTCTTTGTGCCTTTGTGCCTTTGTGGTAAGAGCTTTTCTATAAAACTGAATATTATTCTTGAAATGAGCCATGAGTCTCATAATGTTGAGCCATTAGAATCATAAAATTGAGCCACCTTGCCAAAAAGTTTTTATTCTTATCATAACGTTATGTGTCATAGGGCACAAATAACGAAATGGAGGTCAGAAAATGACCAATTACAAA
>JAEKNW010000177.1 GCA_016838885.1 Candidatus Cloacimonadota bacterium | reverse complement strand
CTAGAGCAAATGAAGAGGGGATTGAAGAAACACCCCGTCATCTTCGATGCCACCCCTCTTGGAAACATTTGCTAGAGCAAATGAAGAGGGGATTGAAGACATCCGGGCTCAATATCTGTTTCCTTTCACAAAATAATTCGTGTTTATTCGTTTTAATTTGTGATAATTCGTGTGAAGGCTCTTCTTTCTTCTTTTCGGTCTCTTCTTTGTGTTCGGTGGCTAAGTTTTCTTCTTTCTTTTCGGTGTATTCTGTGTTTTCGGTGGCTAAGTTTTCTCCTTTCTTTTCGGTGTATTCTGTGTTTTCGGTGGCTAAGTTTTCTCCTTTCTTTTCGGTGTATTCTGTGTTATCCGATGCTAAATATCTTCTTCTTCGTGTAATTCGTGTAATTCGTGGATAGACTTTCTTCTTTTTATTAGTGGCTGACAAGCTGTCCATCTCCCTTCGCTAAAGCTTCGGAAGAAAAACCATCCGACTGAAGAGGCTTTGTTACCAATAAACAATCATTATAAAATGTCAAGAAAACATGAAGATGTGCAATATTATCGACTTCTTTAAAGATAAGCTTTTGGGTAGAGGGGCTTGATGATTGAACAGTCTCAACGATGAAAAAAAAGATTTCTTAAAAAAAGTTCTTGACACCTAATATCGATATATATTTCTTATATTATCAAAAGGGGTAAACAACTATGATACATGAAATTTCGGATTTAACATTAAGAAGATTTCCTAAATATATCTATATACTACGTTCGATGCAAAGGAAGGGGCAAGAATATACATCTGCTTCTGAGTTATCACGTTTTTTAGATATTCATCATACTCAGATTAGAAAAGATTTGGCATTAACCGGGGTTCGCGGTATCCCTAAGCGTGGGCACAGGGTTGATTCGCTGTTAAGGGCCTGTATAGAATTCCTTGATTGGGATAACCTCACAGATGCTTGTTTAGTAGGAGTAGGCAACATGGGCAGTGCCTTACTAAACTATGAAGGTTTTGCCCAGTCAGGATTGCAGATAGTTGCAGCTTTTGATAGTGATCCTGAAAAAATAGATAAGCGGATTAATAATATTAAGGTATATCCTATTGAGAAGTTAAAGGATGTTATAGGTATTTTGGAAGTTAAGATTGCCATTTTAACAACTCCTGCTAAGAACTCTCAAAAGTTAACAAATGAGATGGTTGCAGCAGGAATTCAAGGTATTTGGAACTTTACTCCCAAGAAGTTAGTAGTCCCTGAGAATGTTGTTGTTGAGAATATGGATATCTATCCGGCCTTAGCAGCCTTGCTTGGAAAAGTAAGAAATGTAAATACCATTAACCCTAATGGCCCAGTGGAGTTTGACCAAGAGTAGTCTTAGAATTACAGTAAAATATTTATAACTTGTGAGACAGCACAAATTGCAGCTGTTTCTGCGCGTAGAATGTTTATTCCCAGTTTATATTGCTGGTATTTCTTAGAAGTAAAAGTAGCGAATTCTCCTTGTGAGAAACCCCCTTCAGGGCCTATCAAGATACAGATAGGGTTTTCTACTTTTCCGGATAGAAGACTCTTCAGAGTGAGAAATTGTTCCTTTTCTGAAGCAACTAAGATTTGATAGCCGAGTTTTTCTATATTATTTAGTTGAGTACCCAAATCCTCTGTCTCATGAATAGTGGGAAGAAAGCCATTATCGCATTGTTTTATGGCTTCAATAGCGGTAGTTTTGAACTTTTCACTAGTGTTATCATTAGCTTTTCTAACAGAGTATTCAGATTCAAAAGGGAAGAATTCTGCAACCCCCAGTTCGGTTAACTTTTCAACCAAGAAATAATCATTTTTATTCCTTAGAAGAGAAAATGCAAGAGCTATATTAGGGGTATATTTCTCTCTGGGAATGAAATCTAGAATCTCACAAGATAGAGACTTCTTATCTACTTCTTTAATTTTAGCTAAAGCATAAACCCCATTTCCAGAATTTAGAAAAATCTCTTTACCAACATTCATTCGAAAAACTTTGGTGATATGATGATGTTCAGAACCTGTGATTGTTATAGTCTTATGGTTTTGGGTTAAATCAGGTGTATAAAAACATGGCATAATCTATCCTTAAATTATGACAACCTTTGTAGTTCTGATCCAAAGGTTGTCATAAATATTTAAACTTTTAAAATAAGAATTCTTTTAATTTATCAAAAAAACCTTTGCCAGGCTTTAGTTTCTTTTCACTATCATAAGTTTGTAATTCTTGTAATAATTCACGTTCACGCGATGAAAGTTTAGTAGGGGTAATTACCATCAATTTAATATAGAGATCACCTTTATAAGTAGAATTAACATGAGGTAATCCTTGTCCTCGAAGTCTAAGAACTTTACCGGATTGAGTTCCTTCAGGCACCTTTAACTTGATTTTCCCGTTAATAGTTGGTACTTTAACTTCATCTCCTAAAGCAGCTTGGGAAAAACTAATTGGGTATTCTAAGATTAAATTAGCACCTTCTCTCTCAAACAAATCATGCTCTTTGACATGGACTAAAACAATAATATCTCCACGTTCACCATTATTTACGCCTATATTGCCTTGTCCTCGCAAGCGGAAATATTGTCCATCATCAATCCCTGCCGGTATGGTAATTTTAATTTCTTTGAATGTATCCACGCGACCTGACCCTGTACATTTAGGGCATTTATTTTTAATAATCTTACCTTTTCCATGGCAGGTTGGACATTCTCCCACAGTTTGAATCTGACCAAATAAAGATTGTCTTACTTGTCTAACTTGCCCTTGACCATTACATTGCGGACATGTTTCTGAAGCACCGTCAGCTGAACCTGAGCCATTACAGCTATCACAATTATCTTTAATTTTTATTTTTAGTTTCTTATCAGCTCCATCATTAACTTCTTTGAGAGTGATAGAAATCTCGAGTTGAAGATCTTCACCTCTGTTTCTTTTTTGACCTCTGCTGCGTCCTCCACCACCTCCAAAACCACCGAAGAACTGTTCGAAGATACTTGAGAATCCACCTTCCCCAAATAAATCAGAGAAGTCTCCTGCATGAGTGAAGTCACTCCAACTAAATCCACCTTGACCGAAGGCACCTTCTAAGCCGGCATGACCATATTGATCATAACGGGCTTTCTTTTCTGAATCACTAAGTACTTCATAAGCTTCAGAAGCTTCTTTAAATTTCTCTTCAGCCTCTTTATCATCTCCTGCTTTATCAGGATGGTATTTCATTGCTAATTTTCTATAAGCTTTTTTTATCTCAGAATCGGAAGCATTTTTTTCTACTCCCAGAACTTCATAATAATCTCTTTTTGCCATCATTCCTCACTTTTTTTATGAATATTGATAAACAAACCATCAATTTACTTATCATTACTCATATTAATGATTTGTTAGAAATCAGAGAACGGCCAGCTGACCGCTCTCTGAAATTATCTATTATTTATTTATCTTCTTCTTCGTCATCAACAACTTCGTATTCAGCATCCATTGGGCCATTTTTTTCTGTTTGGCCTTCGTGTTCTTGCCCTTGTCCCTGAGCGAAATCTTCCGGATTTACTCCAGCTTGACCAGCTTGTTGTTGCTGCATATCAGCATACATTGCTTCTCCAATTTTTTGAGCTTTTTGAGCTAACTCATCTTTAGCTTTGGAGTAGTCTTCTGTTGCTAAATCTGCATTATCATGAACTTTTTTAGCTTCAGCCACTGCATCTTCTGCAGCTTTTTTATCTTCAGGTGAAACTTTATCACCATAATCTTTTATAGCTTTTTCTGTTGAGAAGATAACACTGTCTAACTCATTACGTGCTATAATTTTCTCTGCTTTCTTTTTATCTTCATCTGCATGTAATTCTGCATCTTTGACCATTTTTTCGATATCATCTTCTGAGAGAGTGCCTGCTCTGTCAATCTTTATCGAATGTTTCTTACCTGTGCCTTTATCTGAAGCAGTAACATTAATGATACCATTGGCATCAATATCGAAAGTAACTTCGATTTGGGGAAGTCCACGAGGAGCTGGAGCAATACCTACTAACTGGAAGTTTCCCAGTACCTTATTGTCATTAGCCATTTTTCTTTCACCTTGAAGAACTTTAATATCAACAGCTGGCTGATTGTCCACAGCAGTTGAGAATACTTGACTCTTCTTAGTTGGGATAGTAGTATTTCTAGGGATAAGAACTGTTGAGATTCCACCCAATGTTTCGATTCCTAAGGATAGTGGTGTTACATCAAGAAGAAGAACATCATTCATGTTAGAATCACCACCAAGGATACCACCTTGAATAGCAGCACCGATAGCAACAACTTCATCCGGATTTACACTCTTGTTAGCCTTTTTTCCAAAGTATCCCTCTACAGCTTCTTGAACTGCCGGAATTCTTGTTGAACCACCAACTAAAAGAACTTCGTTAATCTCATTTAGAGAAATCCCTGCATCTTTCATAGCTTTTTTACATGGTTCTAATGATCTATCTACTAAATCAGATACTAATCTGTTAAATTCACTTCTATTAAGATTAAGATTTAAATGTTTAGGACCAGAAGCATCAGCTGTAATGAAAGGAAGATTGATGTTAGTAGACTGAGTTCCGGAGAGTTCAATCTTAGCTTTTTCAGCAGCTTCTTTAAGTCTTTGCATAGCCATTGCATCACTTGTTAAGTCCATACCTTCTTGTTTCTTAAATTCTGAAAGCATCCAATCGATGACTCTTTTATCAAAATCATCTCCACCTAAATGAGTATCACCATTTGTTGAGAGAACTTCTACCACTCCGTCTGAAATATCCAAGATAGAGATATCAAAAGTACCACCACCTAAGTCATAAACAACAATCTTTTGTTCTTTCTTATTCTCAACACCATAAGCCAAAGCTGCAGCTGTTGGTTCATTGATGATTCTCTTAACATCTAGTCCGGCAATTTTACCGGCATCTTTGGTTGCTTGACGTTGTGAATCATTGAAGTAAGCAGGTACTGTAATCACTGCTTCTGTAATTTTTTCTCCTAAATACTCTTCAGCAGTTTCTTTCATTTTTGTAAGAATTAATGCTGAAATCTCTTGTGGAGTAAAATCTCTATTCTCGACATCTACGTGAACAGCAGCTTGATTTCTCACCCCTGATTTTACTTTATAAGGAACCTGAGCTATCTCGTTTGATACTTCATCAAATCCTCTACCCATAAATCTCTTGATTGAATATACTGTATTATGTGGGTTAGTGATAGCTTGATTCTTTGCTAATTTACCAATAACTCTATTTCCATCCTTAGTAAAACCAACAACAGATGGAGTTGTTCTTGAACCTTCTGCATTTGTTATTACAACAGCTTTTCCACCTTCCACTACTGCTACACATGAATTAGTTGTTCCTAAATCTATACCTATTATTTTTCCCATTTCTTACCTCCATTTATTCTTTATTATTATTTTCTTCCGGTTGGGATTGGACTGCCTGTCCATTTGAAACAGCTACTCTCGCTGTTCTCATCACTTTATCATATAATTTGTAGCCATTTTGAATTACTGCTACAATTTTGTTTTCTTCTAAATCTGAAGGAATGTGAGCTAATGCCTCATGAATAGCAGGGTCAAACTCTGCTCCCTCAGTTTCAATCTTTTCCACATGCTCTTTTACTAAAAGGTTATCCATTTGCTGTTTAATCTGGATAATACCTTTAATGAATGGGTCATCATGATGATCATCTTTCATCTGCCCCATAGCTCTTTCAAAGTTGTCCATGATATCACAAATTGAAATAAGAATTCCCTCATTTGAGCTTTTTATCCAATCAGCTTTTTCCTTCATGGTCCGCTTGCGATAGTTCTCAAACTCAGCCATATTTCTAACATATTTATCTTTCCAATAAGCTATATCATCTTCTAACTGCTTCTCCCTATCAACCTCTTCAGGAGCTTGCTCTTCTCTTTCTTCTTGCTCCTCAACTTGAGTTTCTTTCTCTACTTCTTGTTTTTCTTTTTCATCCACCATTTTAGCTTCTTTATCCTTATTTATTACTTTTTTTTCTTCATTAATCTTTTTTACTTTCTTTTTTGCCATCTCATTACTCCTTAAAACTTTGGTACAATCCTACCTCTCCTAGTAGTTTCAGTAATAGTTTTAGCTATATCTCTCACCATTGAGATATTTTTCCGGTAATCATTTCTGAGTGGACTTATAATCCCTAAATAACCGGGGATATCAAAGAGCTCATACTTGGCATAGATTAATACAAATTCATGCCATAAGCCATCATTAAGCTGGTCCCCCATTAATACTTCATAATTACTGTCATTATCATTCTCTTGCATAGTATTGATCAGCAAATCCTGTCTCTGAATTATATTGAAGAACTTCATTATATTCTCTTTATTATCAAATTCAGGTTGCTCTATAAAAGCCATGTTTCCATCAAAATGAATAAAATATCCACTAATTTCTACTAAAGCTTTATGTAGCTCATTTAAGAATAAATTCAACAAGCTGGCCGGTTCATCTTTCTCTTCTATCATTTCGGATAAATATTTATTAATAATGTCATATATCCTTAATCCTAAATATTCATCTCTAACATATTTAACCAACTTCTTAAGCTGTTGCTCGTTTATGTCGTATTTGCAGTTTAAAATCACGGTCTTATCCATGCCGGAATCTAAACTTACTACAAACAATAATTTATTCTTGCTTATATTAAAAACTTCAATATTGGAAAGAATGCCATTAGATATTTCAGGTTCAGCAACAAATGAAAGTTGATCAGACTCCTGGGCCAAGATCTGAATTATATAATGCAGACCCAATGGTGTATCTTTATAGTTATTTATCAACAACTCACGTAGATTGTCTAAACGTGGATATGAAACATCATCTAACTCTTCACCTAACATCTCTACATACTTCTTAAAACCCTTTACAGTTGGTATGCGACCAGCAGATGTATGGGGTTGCCAGATATAACCACACTGCTCTAATTTATTCAAATCTATTCGCAAGGTTGCAGAACTGACATCCTTCATATACTTCTCAAAAAGAATCCGAGATGATATCTCTTCATTGTTCAAAATATACTCATCAATCAAATTCTTCAAAGTTACGTTTAACCTAATTTCATTCTTTTTCATATTACCTCTTTAGCAATCTTTTATTATCTCTGCTAATTAATGACAAAATAATTTAATATGAAAAACTGTCAAACAAAAAGTTTGTTTGCTAATATTTTTTTTTGCTTTATTCGATTTTACCCTCATAATGCAGTAAAGCTTCGCCAATAGCAAGACCCTTTTTTTCAACACAAAAGCACTAAATTCTCACAAAAACACTAAAAATTACTTAATTAATCTGTGTAAATCTGTAGCCCCTCTTAACCCAAAATGAAAATAAACTCAAAAAAATAGCACTAATTTTTTTACAAAAGTAAAGCTACTATTTATAGAAGTATACAGTGTGAATGTAAATTATTGACCAAAATTATTTTTAATTATTTTTCAAAAAACAGGACATTTTCGGAAAAGTGGACCCTATATATAGATGAAAGCTCTTCTTTCTCTTTTCAGTGTATTCAGTGTTTTCAGTGGCTATTTATTCTGGCTCTCTCTCAAGTAGAGTGGGTCTTAGAAAAAAAATAATAAAAGTATCTTTGAAATACTAGGTTCACAACAGACACATGACTATAAATACCCTCCAT
>JAEKNW010000176.1 GCA_016838885.1 Candidatus Cloacimonadota bacterium | reverse complement strand
TTTGAAGGCATATAATATATATATTCATGAAAATTATGGAAGTTACTTTTGCAAAAGAATATAGTGCTATTCTCAAAGATCTACTGCATTATTTGGGTTTGATGATACCTTTTCTAAGTTCTTTGAACAGGAAGAGTGTAGTGTCTGGATTAGTACATTTATCGCCCTCCTACTCCAAAAATCACTTTTATCAGTTGAGGAGCATCAATTCTTAAAAGATAATTTTGTAATTTAACCAAAATAATTTGTTATAAAAATCTAATTTAGCTTATAATAAAATTAAACTTGCCAAAAAATAACGTATTTGCAATCTTCGACTAGGAGGAAATATGCCAAAGTTTAAATTTGTTGATTTTTCTTATGATCTCTTGCAGATAGAAAAACTCATAGAAGAGATAGAGGGATGTTTAGTCATCTATCCTACCAAAAATAATGTCAGTATGGCTCAGTCTTATAGTCAAGATAACTGGCAATTTGAAGATATTTTATACTTAGATATTAAAGAATTAACTGAAATGGTTCTGCCAACAGAGCTGTCATATTTAGAAGATGATAAGAGGATAATTGCTCTCTTCCAGTTACTCACAGAAGAGGAAAAAGTTTTTTTCAAAGTAACAGATTTCTTTGACTTCGCCAAGTTGGCTAATAAGATTTTTACCCTCTTTGAGGAGTTAGCTCTGGAGTTGATAGACTTCTCTCAAGTGTGCCTAATTATCAAGGATAACAAGCTAAATCTCTTTAAATGGCAAAGTGAATACTATGAAAAGATCTACCTCTTACTTTTAAGGTACCAGGCTTGGTTACATGAAAACAAGTTTAATGATAAGATTTTCTCTTATCAAGTACACAAAATAGAGCTCTCCAATTTTGCTCAATACAAGCATGTTTATGTAGTCAATCAATTCTACTATACAGCTTTCGAAAAAGCTTTAATTACTAAGTTAGAAAAAGCAGGAAAAGCGGTAACCTTAATCTATCAACTTCCGGAGAATTGTGTTGATAAAAAGACTTTCAATGCCAAAGAATTCACCTACCAAGACTTACAAGCAATCCAGGCAACACAGCCTCACCTAGAGTTAATTATTGATAGAAACAAGTTTACTATGATGAACTCCCTCTGCAGACTTGTTAAAGAGACAAAGATTAATCAGATTATTGACAGCGACTTCTTTGAGTCAAACTACTCAAAACTCCTATCTCCGGAAATTTTCAACATAACATATAAGCAGCAAATGATAAACTCCTCTCTTTACCATTTTTTTGAGTTGATACTGCTACTTTTGGAATCTTTAGAGCATCATAACAATAACTTTTATTTCCCTCTTCATACCTTAATTCAAGCCTTGCTAAATCCTGGATTTACCGCTTATTTTAGAATAAAGAATGCTTTTGATCTGACAGGGGAACTCCAAACTCTTAATGATAATGGTATTCTCTACTGTGATCTCGAAGGTGGAGCAGGTAAGGATAAGGTCTCACGGCAGTTAAAAGTAGCTTTAGAGAGGATAACAATACTTCTTGAAAGGATAAAGAAGGTTAATTCTATCTCTTCTCTAATCGATCTTTTTGATACAAAGTCAGGCATCTACTTAGATCGGCTTATCTCTCCATTTGATTTACAGTATAGTAATATCAAAGAACTTGTTTTCTCTGAACTGGCGAACCTTCAGACTTACACCTGCAACAACTTAGTTAAGGATTGGCATATCCTCTCAGATAAGGCTGAACATCTTATCATTTTCCAACTCTTCTGCGATGCTATAAAGGGCAAAACTATCAGATATAAACCTTCAAAGGAAACTAAAAGCAACTCCGAGATTAAAATTAACTCCCTCTTAGATACACGGAACAACAGTTACAAGTCACTTATCTTCCTCAACATGAAAGAGGGTATTCTTCCAACTAAACAATTAAGCCTCTTTCTCTTCAACGAAAAGCAACGGAATATCCTCAAACTAAAAACTTATGAGAAGATTCGCCTGAGAGAGAAGTACTTCTTCCATCGTCTAGTTCTCTCCTCTCAGGTTAGTTATTTTCTCGCTATAGAAAGTATAGATGAAGATATCTCTATCTCCTCCTTTTTAGAAGAATTACCTTTAATCAAACCTAAGCCGGATTTGAGACAAGCTGATAGAGGGTATCAAAGCCTTTTCGATGGAGAAATCTGTAATCCTCCCCAAGTGGGAGCAGACTTTAAAAGAGTTAAACTTACTTCTGCAGAACTTATGTATCCCAAAGATGTGTTTAGGCTCTCTTTCACTAGGCTAAACACCTTAATGACTAACCCACTCTACTACCTAATTCAAGATTGGGCAAGAATTAGAGAGAAGAAGATTCCTGTAGCACCAGCTTTAGATTACCGTTTTGTTGGTACTTTTGCTCAAGATTTCGTTAATTACTTAGTTGCTAAAATTGAGATTATTCTCAAGCAAGGAAAACTCTCTTTTCATGACAACGTTTTTAGCAAGTATGAAATTAGTGAACACTATGAATCATTCCTAAATAACTATCCTTATAAAGAGTATTATATTCCCCATAACTACTCCTTCAAATTCTTAAGCAAGATTCTTAAAGAAACTATAGTAAATGGGATATACAGGTTTTTTACTTATGTGATAGGTGAAAAGTTAGGCCTGTTAGGTCATAAACTTGAGTTTATTCCAGAAGAGGGGTATGCTAATATTATAAAGCAAGAAGGTGAGAGATTTATTGAAGCTGATGAGAATGATTACCAACTCCCAATTTCTGTCATTGGTGATGCCGATTTAAGAATTCACGACTTAGATACCGGCAATAAAGTAGTAATTGATTTTAAAACAGGAAAACTTAACTTGGATCAGCTTGCACTCTACCAATTTCTCTACTACAAGGATGACATTTTAGATAATCAAGCAAATCATGTTTCTGCCGGGATCTATCATATTATCAAACAAAATTGGGAGTCGCAAAAGGTTAAAAAGAAAAACAGTAAAAAGACAACAGCGCAAGAGGCAGTCGATAATCTAAGGTCTAAAATTATTGAGATTCTCAATGAGATAGCAAAGAGTGGCTTCGCCCTGCCTGAATCGAAAACAAAGGCAAAGTTTTATAATAAAATCACTAGACCGGATGTAGAGTTTAGACAAGGAGGTAATTGTGAAACAGAAAAATAACAAAAATAATAAGGTTCTCATGGCGTCAGCCGGAACCGGTAAGACCTACCGTCTCTCATTAGAGTTTATCTCACTTCTTCTCAGATATCAAGAGGATCAAGAATTTCACTTTAGCCAAATAGTGGTCATGACCTTTACACGTAAGGCTACAGCAGAAATTAGAGAGAAAATTTTAGACTTTTTGCATGATTTAGCTAAAGGTGGAGATGAATCACCTACGATTATTGCGAGCTTAGAGCAGCATACTAAGTATAAATGGAAAGAGGGAGATCAAGAATATATCAAAACCATACTTTTACCCCAAATTCTGCAACGAAAAGATCTTCTCCAAGTCTCAACTATTGACTCTTTCGTAGCTAACATCTTTAAGAGTATGATTGCACCCTACCTCCACATTACAGAATTTACTATCGACAATAACTCAAATCAAGAAATCATGCCCCAGCTCTTAGATCTCATTTACTCTGAGCAGAACTTCAAGAAGTTTGAACCACTGCTTAAGCGACTCTCAATTCGTACAGTTGAAGATACCCACAGCTTTATCAATTCTCTGATTAATAACAGGTGGATTCTGGACTATTATAATCCTGAAATGGCTACAGGGCGATTTGCTTGTATGATGAAAAAGACTCCTACAGAATTAAAAGAGAACCAAAATGTGCTTTGGGAGATTTTTAAAAGTAGTTATCTCGAAATAATAAAAGAGTTTAACACTTTAATCTATAAACCACAAGCTAAATCTTGGTCAAAATATCTTCTTAAATCCTATCGAGACATAATAGATATCCCCGAATCTCAAGAAGTCGATATAAATTATGTTTTTGAATCTCTATTAGCTGAACCTGAGACAGTCATTAAAAACATCTCCCTTTTTTTAAAAGAACCTCGTCGCTTTCAAAAGAATGATAAATATCAAAAAGAAATTACTAAGTTTGAAATAGAGCTTACAGACCTGAACCATGCCTTGGCACTATTCTACATTACAGCTGAGATAATCCCGAATCAGAAAAATATAATGAAACCTTGGCAAAATCTCTGTGACCAATATGATAAATTGAAGTTTAGCCAAGGTAAATTCACTTATAATGATATCACTTACTATACATATAAGCACCTTGATAACGAAGAGCTCTCTCTTATCGATGGAGATAAAGTAACTAATCTCTTCTATGAACAGTTGGTAAGCCAAATCAAGTTCCTGCTTATTGATGAATTCCAAGATACCTCTTCTAACCAGTTTAGTATTCTTTTGCCTATTATCAATGACCTGAAAAGGGATAAATCAGTTTCCCACAACACTAATGTCTCAGGAGTAATCATCGTTGGCGACCCTAAACAGTCTATCTACGGTTGGAGAGGTGGTGAGCGTGGAATTATGGAGATTATGCCTAAGAAATTGGATGTTAAAGCTGAAGATTTAAGTCAATGTTACCGCTCTAGTCGACCTGTAATCGATGTTATTAACCAAGTCTTTACCGATCAGAACTTTAAAAATTCCCTAATATATAAGGATTTATATGATGAGAAGGGAGAGAGTGGTGATGCTCTTGATGAAGATGAAAGAGTACTTCACACTATTGAGTGGAACTACAGTCCTGTTACTGCCAAAAATTGGGATGCAAACAAAGGAGAGTATAATGAATCTAACGAGGAGGGTGGTGAACTTTTCTACTGGGAATACAATAGTGCTAAAGCAGATCACTCTGACTCCAATGATGATGATGATGATGATAAAACAACCAGCTTTGATGTTTTTGCTAACCAACTCCAAGAACTAAACAAAAAGGGTAAGATAAAATGGGGCCAATCAGCAGTCCTCGTAAGAACTAAAGACCACGCTAATGAGATAGCCAAAGCTTTTAATCAGCTGGGTATCCCCAATAATATTGAATCTTCAAGTAAACTTTTAGAACATAAAGCAGTAGAAATTCTCTTGGCTATTATTAAGTTTAAACTTTTACGGGATAGATTCTCCCTTCTACATGTTCTTCGTTCTGACTTAGTACGTTTAGACTCCTTAACTTTGACTAAAATTCTTCAACTCTTTCATAATCAGGGTTATAAAATAGATAAGGAGAGAGAGTTTAACCAGCTCAAACTCTTCCCTGAATGTGCCAAGCTTCTCGATTTAGTTACAGGTGAATATAGCTCTCAAGCTCACTTTGTGCAAGCAGTTCTGGATAGTTACAACTTTGGGAGAGTTTGTGAAAATGAGATTGATTGGAAAAATATCTATACTTTCTTAGACTTGGTCATCTCCTTTGAAATGGGGAAGTTCAACAGCTCTTCATTCAACATCTTCGGTTTCATGGAGTATTGTCAAGACCAGCTCATTAACAACAGCGAAGTCCTTCAAGAAGGACTTCAGTTAGAGAATAGTCTCTCAATTCTTACAATTCATGCAGCCAAAGGATTAGGCTTTAAAAATGTCTTCCTTTACTCCCATCTCTCTAACAGCTCTGCTCCCAATCCTGGAGATCAGTTTAGGTTTGCTTACACTTACAATGATGATTACCTTACCTTGAAAGACTTCGCTATGTATTCTAGCTCTGCAGATGAAAAAGTACTAAAATGGACAAATAGCAGGGGACTAATGAAGAAGTTTCAAGAAAGTAAAACAGTAGAAGCTATCGACGTCCTCTACGTTGCTATGACTCGGGCAGAAAAGAGATTGGGACTATTTTTTAACTATAGTAATAAGTCTAAAAGCTTTGGTGAATATATGATGAATCTTAAAGATGAGTCTAAGGTTATTTCTCAATTAATAATTGCTTACAAAAGATTCTTTGAAAATGGTGATGCAGACGAGAGTACAGACGCCCTTACCTCCCTTAGCTACATTAGAGACCCTTCACTAGAACAGCGTAAAAAACAAACTCAGAAAAAGCAAGAAGAGGAATTAAGAGAAAACTCTCACAAGAACTACTTGAAAGAGTATTTGACCAATTACCTTAGACCAGAGTTAGAGAAGCAATCAAGAAATTGGAATATGAAAAAGATCTATTTAGAGGATAGACACCAACTATTAGGAACTCTTGCTCACGAATACTTGACCTATATCAAGTATGGAGAAGAGAAGGAATTTCCTTTAGCTAAGAGCATGGTCCTTAAAAGATTTGGTAGTCTTCTCTCACACTTTGAAATTCACCAGGTAATAGAAAGATGTCATAAATTTATTCAGGATAATCCAGAAATCTACTCCAAGAGATGGAACCACATCTTTAATGAAAAGAGTATTTTTCAAGATAGTGAAGAATTTCGTATTGATAGAATGATGGTTGATAGCAAAGCAAAAGTAGTAATGATTATTGACTATAAAACAGGTAGAATCGATAATGAAGAACAAGTTAACCACTACATCAACATTATTAGTGAGATACCTTTTGTCAAAGAACAAAGATATGAAGTTAAGGGTAAATTTGTAAAGTTATGGATATCTGAAAATATTAAGACTATAAAAGATTAGGCTCTAAAAAACTCTCAATATATTCAAGGCTCTCACTAAAGGATAAAGGAATCTCTGGGCTTATTCTGTTTAAAAATGCTTTCCATTGTTGCCTTTTATTCTTATCCTGCTTGAATTCATCAGAGAAAACAAAATTTCTGTTGCTGATATCCGTCTCCCTATTATCAAAGGTAATCTTGATTGCCTCTCTTAAGTTATCTGAAGAGAACTTGTAGTTTGAGACATTTAGTAAATATCAAAGAAATCCTTCATTCTGCTAGTGAATATTCCTAATGACACAATTGCTTCAAACTTCTCTGCAATTGCTGTTTCTGGGGAATATGCTATGATCTTAGGGATTGGAAGGTCTTCAAGCAGAACGGGGAATTCTATTAATGCTAGATTTGGAAAAACTTTATTATTATTAGCCTGTTAAATATTCATGGATTGCCTTAGTAGCTATAGATGATATAGTAGTCTCTGAATCCAAGGCTGTTAACTTCAATTTCTTTATAAGTGATTTGGACAAAACAAGAGTAACTCTAGACTTGTTAGATTGATTGGTTTTAATTACTGTTCTTTTATTGGTATTGCTCATATTGAACTCCTCAGTATTTTTTAATAAATTGTTCAGTAGAATATTCGTATTTTTTTTGTTGAATTTTCGAACATATTATTAGGAAAAAGGATATCAAGAATACAAGATATTTAAGGGGGATTAGGGGGTAGTAAGAGGATTAAAAAGAGTTTAGTTAAGAGGGGTTTCAAGGGGAGAAAGAAAAGAGAAAATTAAGGAGAGAGAAGGGGGATTAGGGGGATTTTATCGTTTTCTAATTTCTTTTTACAATTACCATTATAATTAATATATTAATTGAATGTAGAATTTAACATAATTCAGTTCAAATTAGCACAAACACCTCTCATTTAATCTTTGGTTATTCAAACTTGATTCAAAGTACTGATTAATAAAAATAATCATTTATAACTTATCATTATTCAAAATCCAATCTATTCTCATTGAATACATCATCTTAAATGATTTCTGAATGAAATTACCAAAATTTTATAAATCCTAAACGATAACTATAATCGTTTAGGGAAAGGCTCTCTCTCAAGTAGAGTGGGTAGCTGACAAATTTAAGTATCCAAATGCTTGCAAAACCTTTAACCTGAAATACACAAAATCTTTATAACCATAA
>JAEKNW010000175.1 GCA_016838885.1 Candidatus Cloacimonadota bacterium | reverse complement strand
CATATAATATATATATTCCTGAAAATTATGTAGCTTACTTTTGCAAAAGAAGATAGTGCTATTCGCAAAGGTCTACTGCATTATTTGGGTTTAAGAGAAATGAATACGGGCTGGAAGCCCGCAATCCCAGAGAATATGCCCGCAATCCCGGTTAAGAATGCCAGCAGGGATGTTAGAGCTCCTAGAGAAGAAGTCGCGCTCCAATTCAGGAAAAGCTCATTTTGCATGAGTCTTTCTATTATCAATCTCATTACCACTGTGATTTAATCACTTGTCTTTTGTATCACTGTTAGCTTTTAGTCCAATAGAAACCTAATAGATGCCCAATAGAGACCCAATAGCTCATCACTATCTTGTATTAGCGAAGTATGACACAATGGCACATATGGCAGAAAGTTCTACAAAGATGGTTTGCTCATGATAATTTACACCAGACTTGAACTTGAGCCTAAAAAAATATAGGCAATAGAACTGGTGGGAAATTAGTTTTTCCTTAAATCCTATTGCCTAAAACTAATTATTTGATCCTATTTAATTAAAATCATTTTGTTGAGTTTTGTTTGACCACCTGCAGTCATTTTATAAAGGTAGATTCCTGAGCTCAAATTATTATTATTTTTATCTTTACCAGCCCAAAGAACACCATGATTACCAGAAGATTTATATTCATTCACTAAAGTGTTTATGTGTTGTCCGAGAATATTAAACACCTCTAATTTGATATGTGATCCCTTATTTAAAGAGAAATTAATTGTGGTTTCAGGATTGAAAGGATTTGGAAAGTTAGATAATGATGTTATGTTAGGAACAAGCTCACTGTTTTCGTTTGAAACATAATTTACTGTTCTGAAGGTAAAAGGTAAAATGATTGGTTCAACTAAATCTCCACCTGTTATAACATACTCAAAGTGAACCATTCCTTCATTATTGGCCATGTTATTAACTTGGAAATCCACAGCTAAAACAGCTTCAGCAGGAAAAGTAAAGGTCCATGGTTGAGTAAAATGATGGCACCCTTCATTAAGGCCAACATCACTTAAATCATCATGACACCAAGTCATAAACCAGCCTTCAGTAATATCTATGATATTCAAACCAATTGTGTATTCAGCAGTTTCTCCAACATTAGTTATATGGAAGTATTCAGATACGAAAGGTTCTTCACCTGTCTCCCCTACAACATCTATATCAAAGCCAATCTCGATATTTAAGCCGGCAAAGAGGGACATTGTCCCAACTAATAGCATAAAAATTAATAATTTTTTCATCTATTTCTCCTTAGAATTTGGTTGTTATCTCAAATTTGACACCTTCGAAAGGTTTCACATACTTACAAGTTCCGTTTTGGCAGAGTTTTCCACCCTTTTGTTTACCCACAAACAGATTTATACTAGTATTATCTACAACTGCAGCTGAGAGAGTTGCACCCAGCCAGAAATCAGCATCTGATATAGAAGAAATATCTTCCATTTGAGCTTCTGTTACAATAGATAATGCATAGTTACTGTACATAAAATCTGTTTGAAACAAAGGTTCGACTAAGTTTTTTTCATTACCCTGATGGATTTCATTAATCATAGCATAATGTCCTTTAAGATATAGGCTAAGGCTATTCTCTAAAGGAATATCGATTGAGACTGTAGGGGTAACTTCTTTTTCCCAGCTCTCTCCTGATTTATTCTTTCTTTCAAAATGCTCATAGCTTAACGTTAAAAGATTATCACCTAAGCTTTTTGAAGTTTCAAAGTAACCGTTGGATAGTCTGTAGTTATAATCACTTGACCAAGCCTCTGCATAGCTAGTAAAAACTTTAGCAAAAGAGTTATCCCAGGTAATTTCTCCCATGGCTCCTTCTTCATCTTCTCCTACATTAATATAATCATCTAACAAATCATCAGCATGATTTAAGGTTGGAAGATCATTTAGATCATAATTGAAATTCTCAAATTTTTTATAGTATCCTGAAAGAGTAAAATCTCCAAAATAAATATTAGAATTAGCATATATTCCGTGGCCATAAATCAATTCTGTAGTTTCTAACTCAGAGTAAGCATACTCTCCATAAATATCCATAAAATCAAAGAAGAGGTTTAAGTTTGAAGAAAACACCTGCCTATCACTATAATCAGTATTAGTAACCATCTCTCTAATTTGAAGAGCAGAGCCACCAAAAGTCATGTAATCATCTGAAATACTAAATTCAAGACCGGCGAAGGAGTCATCTCTACTAATGTTACTAGGTGAAGGAGTAACTCCGTAAATAGCCTTGCTTTTGAACTTGTTATAATGAAAGGAGGTCATAGCCCCTTCCAAACGATTGTCGTGATTTACATCTTCATCTTCATAAGCACGGAAAGTCATTCCGGTTCCGAAAGACTCTGAAAGGGTACCTACCTTTAAGCCAATATTTTCTCCTGAATAAGTCAGATATCTCTCTTCCCATTCATAGCTTATATCGCTTGATCTAAGGTCTTGTAAAGGAGCATCATCATTGAACTTAGGAAGATAAGCATTAAAGGTAATGCCAAAGGAAAGTTTATTATAATCAACAACTAAGCCCAGCTCATTTTCAAAGTAATTCTTCAAAGAATCTTTAGCTGTTCTATGAATGAACTCAGCTTGGTTAAAACCAGAAATATAGATATCAGCAGAAATTATACCAACAGTGCTTATTAAAAATATCAATATGATAAGTTTCTTTGCCATAATTATTCAGTATCCTTCTCTTGCACTTTTGGTTTTAGAGCCCTAGCTATTTCTGTTTGTAAAACTTCATGAGCATCAGCCTTTCCTGAAGAAAACTCAAAGAGGATCTTCCCTTCATTATCTAACAAGAAAGTATAAGGAATCTCAGTAACTCTCATCTTATCAGCGACTTTTCCATCTGAATCATAAAGAGTAGGGAAAGTGAATTTTTGTGATTTTATATAAGCCATTGCTTTTCTTTTTAGACGTGGGGTATCAATATTTATGGCAATTACTTCCACATTATTATCTGCCAGATGAAGCTCTTCCATGTGAGGAAGGGCTTTCTTACAAGGATCACAGTAACTAGCCCAGAAATCTACTACAATTAAACCCTTGCCTGTAAAATCAGCTAACTGAAAGGTTTCGCCCTTTTCATTCTCTAATCTGAAAGCAGTAAAAGGTTTTTCTGCTACTAAAGTAAGAGACATCATCACCAACACAGCTATAATTAATATTTGTTTCATTTTCATTATTTGCTCCCTAAATCTTGTTTAATCCATGCATGAACGAAAGAATCATCATCATAGGTATCATTAGCGGTCTGTAACCAGAATACTATGCCCATATCATCAGGAATATCCCGAGGATAATCTAAATTAATGGAGAAAGTATTATTTAAATCATCAGCTGTTACATTATAATAACCCTCTGTCAAAACGACATGACGGCAGGGCTGGCCAGAGTAATTATTGACAGCTGATGCTTCTTCATAAAAGGCCCAACGAAGTTTAAGATTAGATGTATCAAATTCTTCGTCTGTTAGCTTTTCAATATTTACTGTGGCAGTATAATTCTCATCATTGGAGATTTCAAGTAAGTTGCTTAGCTTAAATTGAGCATCCCTTTGCTTCAACCCATCCAATACAGATGGATATAGACTACTTTGGTCTCCAACAAAACTTTCATCACCTTGAATAATTGCTACTGGAGGATTAGTAAAACCATAGAAGTTATCAAAGAATTCATGCTCTCCGGCTATTGCATCCATAACATGATACTCTAAATAGAAGAATGTTTCAGGATTAGCATATAGATAATCATGCATAGCAGCTTCAACTTCAGGACATGTCCCACACCAAGTAGCAGTCATTATTTCTGCAAAAACCATCAATTTATCTTCTTCAACGGGCTCAACTTGATTCCCATAGAGATAATAAGTTTCACCCTCTTCCTTCATTACATCATTATAGGTAATCTCATCTATCAGAAGATTATCAGTAGTTGTGATAACTAGCTTCCACTCAACATGCAAGTCATCATTGCTAAGCAAGATAACATCAATAAACCGTGGTTCGTTAACTAAGAAAATGCCACTGATATAATCTTCCATATCTTGCTTTGTTTGACCATTATGTAAGTAATCAGCATGGAAGAAATCCATGAAAAACTCTATGTTATCTGCTGAGATTGTGTCAGCAACAGTTGAGAAATTGATAAAAAATGAGTTAATGGCAATATCTGTGTTTTCTATTTGATCACCATAAAAATAGTAATTACTATTATATTTTCTAAAATAATCACCATATTTAACAGAATCTATTAGAACACTATCTGCACTGACAATCTTCAAGCTCCAATCTACTTCAATTCTACCATTAATAAGAGCTAACTCTTGATTTTTAGCTAATTCTACTTTAATTTTTCTATTTTCATCTTCAAGAAAAATCGAATTTATTTTTCCTTCAATCCCTTGTTTAGTTAGACCATTATTCAAGTAATCAGGATGAAAAAAACTTAAAAACGCATCAGTACTATTACCTGTTGTAACATCTGCAGCGTTAATAAAATCTTCAAAGAATATTTTAACTTCATCATAATCTATAACTTCCGGCTTCTCAAATCTTTCACAACTAACAAATGCGAGAATAGTTATGGTTATAAGGATTATTAGACTAAGCGTTCTCTTCATAATACCCCTCTATTTAATTAAATTCGTAATCGTGCTTGAATATATAATTTCTGGAAGGACAACACCTTCCTCAGCTCCAGGAGCAAAGTAGATATAGAAAGGAACCCCAGCTCTTTGGTATTTAGTTAACCATTTCTCGATTAACTCATTCTTTCGAGTATTATCACCATAAAGCAGCTCTACCTTCTTCTCTTTAAAAAATTCTCTAATATCATCTTTTTTGAAGACATTTGCTTCGTTAACCTTACAAGAAGTGCACCATTTAGCTCCAAAAGCTACTAAGACAGGTTTTCCCTCATTGCGATATTGCTGTAGGATCTCTTCTGAAAACTTTTGCCACTCAGCTGTTGGTGGATTATGGCTCTCATCTCCCACTATTACGGTATCAGTATTATAGTCTAAAAGATAGTGAGCTGATCCGAAAATCAAAGCTAAAGCAACAATTGTCCAAATCCATTGCTTGAGAACAGAACTGATTGGACCTGCAAATCTTCCATATATCCAGCAAGCAAAACTTAAAATAAGCAAGAATGTAAGAGTATGGAGGAAAGCATTACCACTGATTAAATAATAAAGACTATACAACAGATAGAGGGCTGTTCCAAAAAGAAGGAATCCCATAATCTCAGAGAAAGTAGTCATCCAATCACCAGGTTTTGGGATTAATTTAACAGCTTTAGGAGCAAAACCTAAGATTAAAAAAGGTAATGCTAAACCTAAGCCTATCATAATGAATGATATAAAGATTATTGTTGGTGGTTGTTGAAAAGCAAATCCAATTGCCGGAGCCAACAAGGGGGCAGTACATGGTGTTGCTAACAAAACAGCAAAAATACCACTAAAAAAAGAACCTGCAAGACCACCTTTATTGGAAGCTTGGGTTGCCATATTCATACCAGGTACTCTTAGTTGGAAGACATCAAATAAGGAAAGAGTAAACACCCAGATTAGAACGATCAAACCAAAGACAAACCAAGGGTTTTGGAATTGGAAGCCCCATGAAAGAGACTCTCCGGTTGATTTAATAATTACAACTATTGCAGCCAAAATGGCGAATGAAATTAATATTCCAAAGGTATAAGCCAATGAGCCTTTCAGGATTTGAGATTTATCACCTTGGCTTTGACGAACCAAGCTCATAGCCCGTATTGAAAGAACGGGGAGCACACATGGCATCACATTAAGAATGATCCCGCCTAAAAATGCTAATAGGATAAAATATAATGCTTTTGATGTAGAAGATGTTTCTCCAACTGCTTCCTGTTCAATTTCAAGAAGCTCTGAAAGTGGAGTGATAGATATTTCCTCTGTGTTGAACATTGGTCTTAGGCAAGCTCCCGATAATAAACAAAGCTGATATGAGTAATCAACATCAATCTTGTTAAGTTCCGGATCTGTAATTTTAAAAGGTAATGTTAGAGTTATAGAATTATAATACTTAATTATCTCTCCAGCCTCTTTGCCGTCAGTTAAAGGATAAGTTACTTGGCCTAATTCAAGACCCGGGGTTTCTGAATAGAGATAGAATTGGGCATACTCATCATCGATTTCATAACTTTGATGATGTCCATCAGGTATTGTAAAAGTTGCCTCTATCTGACCAATATCTCCGTCTTGTTCTACTTTAAAAGAAACTTCTGCTTCTTGGGCAGAAAGAAAACTTACTACAGAAAATAGAATTACCAGTAGTAAAATAGTTTTTTTGATCACATCCATTTAAGCTCCTAAATCTTTAATAATATTTTCACATCACTAAAAATAATATATTAGTTGTAATATTATGCAAATACTAATCCATAAAAAAGCAAAAAACTCATCTTTAACC
This sequence comes from Candidatus Cloacimonadota bacterium, assembly GCA_016838885.1. Taxonomy (GTDB): domain Bacteria; phylum Cloacimonadota; class Cloacimonadia; order Cloacimonadales; family JAFGVF01; genus JAEKNW01. Next base: position 1,385 of record JAEKNW010000175.1, on the reverse strand, counting down.
CAAATAATGCAGTAGATCTTTGAGAATAGCACTATATTCTTTTGCAAAAGAATCTGCACTCTTCTCTAAAGTTCTACTGCACCATTCGAGTTTAATCTAAAGCCTTTAAACCAGCTAAAGCTTACTATTATATCCTAAGTATTGAGCATACCTTTCTTCTACTACTTTTATATAGTGTCTGGTCTCTTCCCATGATTTTGCATGGATTAAATCATAAACTTTCTTATTGTTATTAGAGTTAAGAAGAGCCATCATTTCATCCCATTTTTCTTGAGGAATTTTACTGGTTCTACCCGCAAGTGCAATATAAATAGCACCACTGCCTCCATTATAACTACTAATAACACAATACCTTTGATTAATCTCATTAGTAATTTTCTTCCAGCTTGTAGATTTTAAATGGCCTAAGAAATTAATGCCCATTCGTAAATTTGTTTCCGGATCAAATAATACCTTACTTGCTGGTTCTTTATCTTTCTTGTAGAGAATCCTATTCATAGTTCTACCTGCATATTTAGGCACGATTTGCATCATACCATAAGCATTACCTGTTCTGTTGTAGGCGCGTGGATTAAAACAAGATTCTGTTTTAATAATAGCCAAGGCTAAAGCAGGTTCAATTCCTGCTTCCTTGCAGTATTTAGAGATTAGTTTCTCATACTTGGCAATTCTTTTCTTGTCGCTATCCGAGACTAAATCAAGATTAAGAGAATAGACTTTCTTGCCATTAACACTCTTCTCAGTAATCCGAGATTTTGCAACTAGATCTTCGGCATCAGAAGGCTTTACAGCTTGATTTGGATTACTTGGTGAAGCAACTTGTCCTTCTAGAATAGTTGCACCAGTTTCATCTTTTTCTTCAAGTATTTTCTTAGTTAGGGCTGCTAATTTTTGTTTAACTTCTTTATCACTGCTCCCTTCTTCCACCACAACCTCTACTACAACCTTAGAAGAATCAAAATCCACTGAAGTTCTACCAGAAAAATCTTCTGAATATCCTACCCAAGTCTTAGGTGATGATTCTTTGAAATCCCCCCACATATCTTCGATATACTTTTCATATTTTATAAATTGTTCATCTTGGTAAGCTTGAAAGTTATTAGCAAATTTATGATAATCTTCTTCTTTCTGAAGTTGTTCTTGCTTGAACTTCTCAAAATCACTAATCTCATCCCCGTAAACTTGAGTGAATATCATGTTTGATATTAACAAAATTACTGCTAGTAATATGGATTTCATACTTCCTCCGTATTTTATTTATTATCAGATTCTTTATTTGGGTTAATCCCGAATGATGCAGTAGAACTTTAGGGAAGAGTGCAGATTCTTTTAGCAAAATAAGTTACAGAATTTGAAGGCATATAATATATATATTCATGAAAATT
>JAEKNW010000174.1 GCA_016838885.1 Candidatus Cloacimonadota bacterium | reverse complement strand
AAGGCATATAATATATATATTCCTGAAAATTATGGAAGTTACTTTTGCAAAAGAATATAGTGCTATTCTCAAAGATCTACTGCATTATTTGGGTTAAACTAAAATCACATCAACTTATTATTGCTAATATTTGAAAATTGCTTATTAATCGTTATTTTTATTTGTAAAACCAATAGATTTATTTGAATCAGGTAAACCCTTAACTATGATCTCGCCATACTGTTTTTCATAATTTTCAATATTAGTCTTTAAAGTATTAAGAAATTGTTTGGTATGTTGAGGTGTTTTTATAATTCTACTAAGGATTTTAGCATCTTGTAATCCGGGTAACATTCTTCCAAAATCAATAATAAATTCAGATTGGTTATGTGAGATTACCACAAGGTTAGAGTAGACTCCTTCCCCTATTTTTTCATCTAGTTTCAAGTTAATTTGTTTCTTATTTTGCATTGCATCTCCTCTCGAAATATTCAGTTTTTATATTTTACTAAAACTTGATTAGCTGTCAATATTTTTATTTATATTATTACTTTTTTGTCTCTTTTTCCCTTCAGAGAATATTACTTGATAGATTTTAGTGAGATAATCAAAGTCTAATTTATACTTTGAGGCCAAAGTTTTCAAATTATTAGCAATTTCACCTTCTCTTCCTAAATCTTCGATGTTACTTTTATATTCTTTGGATTTAATAGCCAAATCCATTCGTTTTTTTAATATTCTCACCAGTTCTTTATCTAATTCATCGATTTCATTTCTAATTTTATTTAGACTCATATCCCCTCTCTTCAGCTAATCTAAGTAAGAATAGGTCAGCTAAAACTAAGGCTGTTACAGCTTCTACAATAACAGGCACTCTAAGTCCAAAGCAGACATCATGTCTTCCGGGGATATTAAATTTAACAATCTTGTTCTCTTTGAAACTATAAGACTCTTGTTCTTTACCGATACTTGCAGTTGGTTTAACTTCAAGTGAGAATTCTAAATTGTTTCCGTTAGTTATCCCACCTACAAGACCTCCTGAATTATTAGTAAGAGTTGTCCCTTGGGCATTAATAATTGGGTCATTATACTGGCTACCAAATGATGCAGAGGGTGATTTCTCCAGTCCAAATTTAATAGCTTTGACTCCCGGGATACTAAAAATAGCATGAGCAAGTAATGATTCAACTGAGTTAAAGAAGGGGTCTCCAAGACCGACAGGAAGGTTTTCTACTCTACAATGAATCTCGGCACCCAGTGAGTCTTTGTTTTCGATGGCTGATTTTAGGATCTCTTCATAATCGCAATGATTAGCTACTTGATAGATTTCTGCTTTGATTGAGATATTTTTAATTATTTGTTTAGCCAGATAACCGGCTGCAACTAATCCGACAGTTAATCTTCCTGAGAAGTGCCCACCTCCTCTAACTTCGTTACATCCAAAATATTTTTCATTGGCCACAAAGTCAGTATGGTTAGGACGTGGTATATCCTGCATTTGATCATAATTAGCAGACCTTACATTAGCATTAGCAAAGGTGATTAAGACTGGAGCTCCGGTAGTAACATCATTTTTAACACCACTTTTAAAATCAGGGATATCTGCTTCTAATCGAGGAGTGGTGCCGGGAAGTCTTGGTCTTCTTCTTTGCAGAAAGTTATTTAACTCCTGATGATTAATGGTTATACCTGCTGGCAAACCATCAATAATCACTCCCAGATCAGATCCGTGTGATTCTCCGAAGATTTCAACTCGCAATAATCTACCAAAGCTGTTCATTTTTCTGCTCCTAGTTTTTTTAAGTCATCAAGAAATTCAGGATAAGATTTATTAATACATTCATAATTGTCAATAGTAATTTTATTTTCACTTATTGAGTTAAGAATCAAAGCTGTCATTGCGATTCTATGGTCACCATATGTTCTGATAACTCCTCCCATTATTTTTCTTGGTATGATAGTTAATACATCATCTTGGTAAGTATATTTAACATTTAGTGTTTTTAGCATATTAATAATTGAAAGTAGTCTATCAGACTCTTTATTTCTTAATCTATGGCAGCCTTTAAGCAGGGAAGGTGAAGTTGCTGAAAGAGCTAGAGCTACTAAAACTGGGGCCAGGTCTGGGTTAGGTGTTAGATCAAAAGTAAATCCCCTGATTTGAGATTTTTTAACTTGCAATGTTTTTTTATCTAAAAAGGAATAGTCTCCTCCTACTTCATTAAGGAGGTCAAGAATAACCCTGTCAGGTAAGGCTGGACTGTCTATAATATCTGTGATAACAACATCACCTGCTAATATTCCCAGGACTATTAAATAGCTTAATGATGACCAGTCTGATTCTGGAGTGAGGTTATTTACACAGTACTTTTGATTGCCCGGTATTTCCAATTCATTCTTACTAATCCAGTCAAATTGAATTCCACTTCTCTTTAAATAACTTAATGTTAAGTCAATATAAGGCTTACTCACAATACTCTCAATGTGAATTATAGAATCCTCATTTAATAAGGGTAATAAGAATAAAAGGCCGGAGAGAAACTGTGAGGAGTTATTTTCACTAATAGTAAAATTACCAGGCTTAACAGCGCCTTGAATTGTGGCCGGGATGAAAGAGCTAGAAGCAAAAAGTCCAACTTTTTTTGCAAATTCTTCAATGGCTAAATCACGCTTTAGCAAAGTACCCTTTCCTCTTAGATTAAAATCCGGGTAGAAATAAGAACCTAAACTTACAAAAACTCTAGCTAAAAAGCCTGATTCTCCAACATCGAAATTATTTCCAGCTTTCTCTTGATTTTGGTCATTATTATTGGTAAAAATTATGTTCTTATCTTCAATAATATAAGAGAAGGATTCTATCTTACTTATAAGTTTAATGCCACTCAGAACATCATCACAAAGTGAGATATTGGAAATTGTAATATTATGCTTATCTTCTGTTAATAAAGAACAAATTAAAGCTCTGAGACAACAACTCTTAGAGGCAGGAGCTTTAACTCTTCCTGAGTAATGATTCAACATCTTGAGTGACTACTTCTTTTATAATATCTAATTCTACATCTTTCACCACAGGCTTACCAATTCCCTCTAAGAGAATCATGGTAATATTATCACCTTCTTTCTTTTTATCGCTAAGTAAAGCAGTAGCTATTTCCTGCCATTTTATAATACTTGAGTTAACTATGTTAAATCTAGTTAAATCATCATATATTTCTTTAAATATTTCCGTCGATAACATATTTAGTTTATAAGATAATTTGAGAGCTTGAAGCATTCCCCACAAGACAGCTTTACCATGTGGGACATTATGAAGTATTTCTATGGTGTGCCCTAAAGTATGACCAAAATTCAAGATTCTTCTTCGAGCTCCATCTCTTTCATCGCCATTCACAAAGGATAATTTTATGTTAATAGATTCTTTAATATAGTCTGTAATTTGGGTTTTAAGTTTATCGCGAGTTAGATCATAGTTTATTATCTTATGATAGTATTCTGGGGAATAGATTAGGCCGTGTTTAATCATTTCTGCTATTCCATTAGCAATCTCGCTAAGCACTAAGGTATTTAGCAAATCAAAGTCCAAATTTATATAATCAGCTTGTTTGATTGTCCCAAATTGGTTTTTAAAGTTATGAGAGTTCACTCCATTCTTCCCACCAATAGCGGCATCAACCATAGCGATTAAGCTAGTAGGCATTAGAGCTAAGTTACATCCTCGTTTATAGATTGCTGAAACAAATCCGGCAATATCACAGACTACCCCACCTCCAAAGCCAAGGATAATGACATTTTTGGAGTGATTTAAGGCTAATAATCTCTCTAAAATAATCTCTACCTGAGTTAGAGTTTTTGCTTGTTCTCCAGCTTCAATACTTACATAATTAATATCTGAGAATACTTCTTTTTGATAAAGATTCTTCAAATTATCATCAGTAATTATGAAACACTCTGCTTTGTTTAATGAAGCTAGAAACTCTTTACTGTTTTGATATGTGATTCTCTTTAGATAAGTTTGAATCCAATCCATAAACCCTACCTAAAGAATTTAATAACCGGTTTAAGCTCTTTCATTAAGAAAGCAAACTCTTCAAAGTTCATTTGTTGATCAGGGTCGCTCAAAGCTTGAGGTGGATTAGGATGAACCTCTACCATAAGTCCATCAGCACCGGCAGCAATTGCAGCCTTACACATAGCTAAAATAAGATTTTTCTTTCCGGTTGCATGAGTTGGATCTACTATTACAGGTAGTCCTGTTAACTGTTTCATAATCGGGACAGCACTCAAGTCCAGAGTGTTTCTGGTATAGGTCTCAAAGGTTCTAATCCCTCTTTCACAGAGAATAATCTTCTCATTCCCCTCTTTGTAGATGTATTCAGTACTATGAACCCACTCTTCTATAGTAGCCTGAAAACCACGCTTCAAAATCACAGGTTTATCAATCATTCCCACTTCTTTAAGAAGGGGAAAATTATGCATACTACGCGAACCTATTTGAATAATATCGACAAAATCAAGATTGCTATTAATCTGCCTAGGGTCTAAAATCTCAGTTACAATAGGGATCTTAGTCTCCTGTTTAATCCTTTTCAGAATCTCCAAAGCTTCTTGCTGAAGTCCTTGGAAGGAATAAGGAGAAGTACGTGGTTTAAAAGAACCACCCCTAAAGATAGTTGCTCCACTATCAATAATAGCTTGAATGGTTTCTGAAGCCATTGCATAGCCTTCAATGCTACATGGACCGGCTATTAGGAGGAAATCATGTCCTACTTTGATATCATTAATATAATAAGTCTCTTCTTTGTTCTGTAAAATTTTATTTCTTGTCATTTTCTATTCTTTCTTTAAATAATTGCAATTGCCTTTCACTTTGATCAGACCAAAAGTCTCTACCTGAAAAATAATTTTCCTCCTCAACTTCCAGCTGAAGAGGTATTTCAACCTGAGAATATGGTAAATCTATTACATATTTGAAGTTACTAATCCCAGTTTCCTGAGAAAAACTCTCGCCTTTCATCCCCAGAGATGAGGTGTTGATTAATAAATCAAAGTATAATTCAGGGGATATTTGGTCAATGATTTCTATATTTTTTCTTTTAAGTTTTAATTCCTGAAGCCTGTCTAGGTTTCTACCAGCTAAAGAAATTTGGCCTTCAACAAAGACCTCTAATGCTAATTCAGCCATACTGCCTGTTCCATAAATGAGAATTCGCTTAATGCCTAAATCCCGAATATTCTCCTTTAACTTCAAAAAAGCATCATAATCAGTATTATAAAACTTGTGATTCATACCATAAATTATCAAATTACTAATTTTCTTATGGTTAAAAAGTTGAGGAATACTCTTCTTAAAAGGCATGGTAAGAGAGAAGCCATAGCAGTTTTCTTTTAACTCTTGATTATTTTTGATCAAAGCAAAGAACTCCTTCAAATCAGACTCTTTTAAATTAATTGGCAAATAACAAGCCTCAATCTTCTTTTCCTGAAAATGATGGTTATAATAGTCTAATCCTAAAGATTTATAAACTTGTTCTCCGCCAATGAGACCTCCCCATTTATAGAGTTTTGTTGCCAGTAAGTGTTGATATTTTTCCACACTTTCTTGAGTTAGTTGACCTTCTATAGTCTGACTTCCAGAATTTGCTATGAAGGTTCCTATTGAACATAAATAGGGAAATAGCAATCTTTGTAAATTCGCATAATCTCCAATCACAAGCCATAATATTTCTCTGGATTGCTCTTTTATAACTTGATGAAGCATCCTTACCTGGCCTAAAGAAGAACAATACTGAGCAACTTTTACCATAAAAGGCTGTAGAGAACATGCTAGTTGCAACTTATTTTTGATTACAGGAATATCTAAAGCTTCAAAGTTATGATAAGAAAGAATCATTCTCCGGTAATCTAAGTCCAAATCAGGATTAGCTTCTATTAAAGCAATCTCAATATCAAAATAAAGATTATCGTAGTTGGCTAAAGATTGATATAAGTGTAGCTTTTTTTCCACACTTCTCCTACTCTTTCCTCCCTCTTTGTCCCATCTGTCTGTGATAATCACTTTGTAGCTATCAAGCTGGGAAAGATGGTCTATCAGATTTGCATCCAAATCAAACCTCAACTCAAGCCATTGAGCCCAATTTGGAATAGCTTTTAAATCTTCTTCATTTGTTATTGAATAAATCAGCATATTTTTTCTCACTTTCTTTCTCTATCTCTCTATCTCTCTATCTCTTCGCATCTAGCGATAATTAATTTGTGTAAGGCATTTCTTTCTTCTTTTTAAATCATCATTGCGCAGCAATACCTCAATTTTTCATTCTTCACTTTTCATTTTTCACTCTTCTTTGTGCCTTTGTGGTGAAACTTTTCTTTTTCTTCTTTTTAAATCATCATTGTGCATCAATACCTCAATTTTTCATTCTTCACTTTTCATTTTTCACTCTTCTTTGTGCCTTTGTGGTGAAACTTTTCTCTTTCTTCTTTTTAAATCATCATTACGCAGCAATACCTCAATTTTTCATCTAATTTTTCATTTTTCACTCTTCTTTGTGCCTTTGTGGTGAAAAAAAATCTCCCCACCCCCGTCTCCCCGTCTTTGAGCCTCAAGGCGAAAAATCTTATTCGTGAAATTCGATTAATTCGTGTTATCTCGCGTAAAGCATTTCTTTCTTTTCCGCTTGTTCATCACGTCTCTTATCACTTCCAAATTAACTCCAATTATCACAATAACAATCCCCATAATCTGCCAAGAAGTTAATGTCTCGTGAAAAATAAGATAAGCTAAGATTGATGCTATGGCCGGTTTTAAAAAGAAAAAAGATGAACCAACCACGGTAGCTACTTTCTTTAATCCTGCGAAGTAGCTTAAATAAGCTAGTCCTGAAACAAATATACCTAGATATAAGATGAAGAGGATATTTTTTCCGGTAAAGTCCATACTAATATCAAAACCCATTATAAGAGAAAGAACTGCAAGTAATAAGGATCCGCCTAGAAAAGAGATAGAATTTGTTACAACATTACCATAGTCTCTGATGTATTTCTTGGAAATCACAGTATAGAATCCGAATGATACTGAGGCTATACAAGCAAAAATAATACCTATGGATGCATTCAAGACTTCGCTGTTTGAGACCTGATGATTCATTATGATAATGATAATCCCTATTATCCCTATAACTAAGCCTGAAATTTTATAGACTGACAATTTTTCTTTTAGCATAAAAAAAGAAAAAAAAGCTACAAAGACAGAATTCGAACTGATCAAGATGGCACTTATATTTGCTTCCCCATAATAGATAGCAAGTTGCAAGAATAACATAGAGATTGAGACATTGATAAAACCCGGCACAGAAAGCTTGAAAATCTCCTTAGTAACTAGTTTAACTTTCTTCTCCTTTTGTTGCCTTATAGCAAAAGGTAGCATAAAAATCCCACCAATCAAAAACCTATATAAGGTAATTGCAAAAGGTGATATATCAGCTCCAATAAGCTTACCGGTTACCTCTAATGTCGAAAAAAGCACTATCGTAAATAAAATTAATAAATATCCCATTACTACTCCAATTCTTTAATTCTTAATATGTTGATTTTCTGTCAAATGATTTATTAAACCTGAATTGGAATAAGGCATCTTGAATCCCGGCTTGTGAGGCGTAGCTTTAGCGAAGACTCAAGGGATACAGATATAATAGACAGGGTTCGAAGACCCTGTGTAAGAATCTCCCACAAACCTAAGCCCCGGAGGGGCGATAATATACTAGCTAATAAAATGAATATTATCGCCCCTGTAGGGCTCATCTTTGGTTGGGAACTCGGTACAGTGTCTTCGAGCACTGCCTATTATATTTTCATCCCTTCGGGATTTAATACTAACAAGCTTACAGCTTGGGGCGGAGAGAATCTCCACCGTCCGACAGAAGAGGCT
>JAEKNW010000173.1 GCA_016838885.1 Candidatus Cloacimonadota bacterium | reverse complement strand
TTTTGTACAATGTAAGATAGATGGAAATCAACAAACTATAACCAAGAAAATATTTGTTAAGTAAGGAGGAATTATGAGTTTAAAAAAATTAATATTCATTCTAATTACCCTATTCTCAATTTGTCTTTTAACAGCCCAAATAAAAGAGGATGATTATATTGAAGAGATTGTGTATTTAGATGGAGATAGTGATTATAATATAGTGAAAATAATTTTTGATGCTGATGGTTGGCATGATGATTTATATCTCCTTTCTTCAACTCATTATTCTATTGTTGGGGATTATAATGATTGCATGATGACTCCGATTTCAAGTGTTAGAAAATAGTATAGATTTCCTTTTCAAAACAAGCCACAAAATTGGGAAATTGTATCAGTAACCTTAAATGTGTATCAAAATGACACTTATGGTAATGATAATGAAGGTGTTTATCCTTTATTTTATAACAATCCAAATCATGGATTAAAAGTTGCACTATTTGATTTTAATATCGAAAACTTGCCTTCTAGCTTCAATGCAACAAACTTTATGGAAATTGGAGTAATCAGTGATAATGCTAGTATTGAATGGAAGCAACTTGATGTAACACAGGCATATTTACAAGCTCAAAACACTGTAGGATTCTCTGATTTCCCATTAATGCTCTATTTTGATTTGATTACTGATTATGATTACGCTAGTGATTATATTGGTATCAACAGGGCATCTACATCTAACCCTCCCAATTTAACTTTTCGTTATCATGATACAACTCCTACTTATGAAGGAGAGTGTGAAATTGCACAAACTAATCTTCAATGTTATCCTAATCCAGTATCTGACTTCTTAAGTATTAAATCAGATAACTCAACTAATATTACTCAAATATCGATTTATAACATCAAGGGCCAAAGAGTTTTAACAAAGGAAACCAAACATTTCTCCAAAGGAGAGATTAGCCTTAATTTACCTCAAAATTTAGCAAGTGGCATCTATTTTGTAAAATGCAAGATGGATGGAAATCTACAAACAATAACAAAAAAAATATTTGTGAAGTGATTTTTACTAAACAGGTAAAAATATATATATGTATTTATATTTAGGGGTTGGTATTTCATGTTATATGGCATCCCTTGGTGATTTGTTGATTTGTAGAACTGTTTAATCGTTGAATCGTTTAATTGAAGAAGAGCTTTCACACGAATTAATTCGAATTAAAACGAATTTTACCAATTGATTTTTGCTGGTTAGAGATTGAGCCCCTGGTAGGAAGGCGGGCCTTTCTGCCTGCTCCAAGTACGCTAGTACTTGGTATTATTATAGCCCCGAGGAGTGGAACCTTTGTAGATAAGATATGAGATGTAAACCTCTTCTGTCGGACCGCGGGCACCCTTGCCCGCACCAAGTACGCTAGTACTTGGATAATTTAAAATCCCGAAGGGATGCAGATATAATAGGCAGGGTCGGAGACCCTGTGCAAGAATCCCCCACAAACCTAAGCCCCGGAGGGGCGATAATCAAAAATAATGTCAATAAAATATGGCCTCCCTTGGTGATTTTAAAAATTTCCAAGCTATACAGCTTGGGGGCGGACAAAATGTCTAACTCAGTCCCTACTTCTTTCCCAACCCATAATTTCATCCTCCTATTATAAATCTTCTTGACGTGAATTACATCCTTACAATAATTAGGAAAACGTCTTGTAATAGGACAAATTGGTAACTATACACTAGGAGAAATAATGTTTGAACAGACCTTTAAAAATATAGATGATATACTTCATAAGGATGCTGGATGTGGGAGTGAGTTAGATTATGTGGAGCAGACATCCTGGATTCTTTTCCTGAAATACTTAGATGATTTAGAGCGTGATAAAGCTACAGCAGCTGAGTTAACCGGTAAAGCTTACACCAAGATAATAGCTGATGAATACAGGTGGACAGCCTGGGCAGCCCCGAAATTAGCTAATGGAAGTATTGACCACAATGCTTTGACAGGTGATGATTTAATAGATTTCGTGAACGGCAATCTTTTTCCCTACCTCAAGAAATTTAAGACTTCTGCCTTAAGTGCTGATACTATTGAATATAAGATTGGTGAGATCTTTAGTGAACTAAAAAATAGAATCCAAAGCGGTTATAACTTACGCGAAGTAGCTAATTTAATAGATCAACTTCGCTTTAGAACTCATAAAGAAAAACATGAGATGAGTCATCTCTACGAATCCAAAATCAAGAATATGGGTAATGCCGGTCGTAATGGGGGAGAGTATTATACCCCACGACCTCTCATCAGAACTATTGTAAAAGTTGTGGCTCCTCAAATTGGTCAAAGTATTTATGATGGAGCTGTGGGTTCAGCCGGCTTTTTAGTGGAAGCTTTTGAATACCTTAAAGGGACTAAGGACTTAACCACTAATGATAGCATTACTCTCCAGAAAAAGACTTTCTACGGTAAAGAAAAGAAGTCCCTAGCCTATATTATCGGGATTATGAATATGATACTCCACGGGATTGAAGCACCAAACATTATTCATACTAATACCTTAGCTGAAAATATTAGCGATATTCAAGAGAAAGATCGCTTTGATGTTATCTTAGCTAATCCTCCCTTTGGTGGTAAAGAAAGAGCTGAAGTTCAACAGAATTTCCCTATTAAAACAGGAGAAACAGCTTCCCTCTTCTTACAACATTTTATCAAAATCTTAAAAGCAGGTGGTAAAGCAGGCATTGTTATCAAGAATACCTTCCTCAGTAATACTGACAATGCTACGGTAGCCCTCCGTAAAGAACTTCTCAGCTCTTGTAATCTCCATACTGTTCTTGACCTTCCCGGTGGTACTTTTACCGGTGCAGGAGTTAAAACAGTTGTCCTCTTCTTTGAAAAAGGAAGCCCTACCCATCAGACTTGGTTCTACCAACTTAACTTAGATAGAAATCTAGGCAAAACTAATCCCCTTAATGAAGCAGATTTAGCTGAATTTGTCAAACTCCAAAAGACTCAAGCTGATTCTCCTAACTCCTGGACCCTTAACATAAAAGATATTGATCAAACTACCTTAGATTTATCTGTTAAAAATCCTCACTCTCCTCAAGAAGCTACCCTTAGGACACCAAGTCAGATTATTAAAGATATCCAAAAACTTGATGAAGAGAGTGCTGAAATTCTAAAAAGTATTGAGGACTTGCTATGAAGAAAGGGTGGGAAGTCAAGAAATTGGGAGATGTTTGTGAAGTAATTGCTGGTCAATCACCTGAAAGCAAATTTTATAATACTATAGGTGAAGGATTGCCATTTTATCAAGGTAAAAAGGAGTTTGCTGATAAATTTATTGGTAGTCCTAAAACTTGGACAACAAAAATCACTAAAGAAGCTATTGCTAATGATGTGTTGATGTCTGTTAGAGCTCCTGTTGGACCTGTTAATTTTGCAAATCAAAAGATCTGTATTGGCCGTGGTTTAGCTGCAATTAGAGCGGGCAACTTAATAGATAAAGAATTTCTATTTTACTTCTTGATTAAACATGAAAATGAGATTATTGGTAATAGTGGGGCTGTTTTTAATTCAATAAACAAAACTCAAATCAAAAATATTCAAATCCCCCTCCCTCCCCTCCCCGAGCAAAAACGTATCGTAGCAATTCTTGACAAAGCCTTTACTGCTATTGAGCGAGCTAAAGCCAACACTGAGGAAAACTTACAAAATGCCAAAGAGATTTTTGAGTCTTACTTGCAATCTGTTTTTGAGAATAGAGGCGAGGATTGGGAAGAGAAGAAGTTGGGGGAAGTGTGTTCAATAGTTGCAGGGCAATCTCCCAAAAGTATTTTTTATAATTCAATAGGTGAAGGATTACCATTCTATCAAGGCAAAAAGGAGTTTACTGACAAATTTGTTGGAGAACCTAAAATATGGACAACAAAAATTACTAAAGAAGCAATTCAGAATGATATACTAATGTCAGTTAGAGCTCCTGTTGGTCCAATAAATTTTGCGACTCAAAAAATCTGTATAGGTCGAGGATTAGCTGCAATTAGAGCTTATAAATCAATAGATAAGGAATTTGTGTTTAGCTTTCTGTTACATCACAAAAATTCAATAGTAGGTAATGCTGGTGCTGTTTTTAATTCAATAAATAAAACTCAAATTTGTGCAATTCAGATTCCTGTTCCAACACTTAAAGAACAACATCAATTAGTAAAAACTATAAATAAAATACAAGATAACACCCAAAAACTTCAATCCATCTATGAGCAGAAGCTAATAGATTTAGAAGAGTTAAAGAAATCACTTTTACAAAAAGCCTTTAATGGTGAGTTAATTTAAAGGGGAATAATATTATGAATGAAGCTGAAACAAGAGCAGAGTTAATAGACCCCAAGCTTAGAGCCTGTGGATGGGGAGTAGTAGAGTCTTCAAAGATACTCAGAGAGCGCAATGTTTATCATAATGCAGATGGGGTAAAGATTACAGAGGGAAGAATTCAAGCCGGAGGGACCAGAAAGCGTCCTTTAATAGCGGATTATATTCTAGTTTATCGGGGGATAAAGCTTGCTGTTGTGGAGGCTAAGAGTGGAGATTTAGAAGTAGGGGAGGGGGTAGCTCAAGCAAAAGAGTATGCTATTAAGTTAGGTTTGGAAACTACTTATTCTACTAATGGACATGAAATCTACCAAATTTGTTTAAAAACAGGTAAAGAGGGATTAGTTGATAATTTTCTTTCACCCCAAGAATTGTGGAAGAAAACCTACAAGGATGAGAATGAGTGGAGAGAAAAATTTGCTTCTATTCCTTATGAGGATAAGAGTGGAAGCTGGCAACTCAGGTATTATCAGGAGCTGGCTGTCAACAAAGCACTGGAAGCTATAGCCAATGATAAAACAAAGATTTTACTTACTTTAGCAACAGGGACTGGTAAGACAGCTATTGCTTTTCAGATAGTCTGGAAACTCTTTCAAAGCAGGTGGAATTTGCATCGAGATGGCAGGCGCAGACCTCGGGTGCTCTTTCTGGCAGATAGAAATATTTTAGCTGATCAGGCTTTTAATGCTTTTTCTGCTTTCCCTGATGACGCAATGGTAAGAATTACACCTGCTCAGATTCGTAGAAGGGGAAGAGTCCCCACCAATGGTTCTATCTTCTTCACTATTTTCCAAAGCTTTATGTCCGGTCAAGACGCTGAGGGAAATCCTGAACCTTATTTTGGTGAATATCCTCAAGATTATTTTGATTTTATTATTATCGATGAGTGCCATCGTGGTGGTGCTAATAATGAGAGTAATTGGCGAGGGATTTTGGAGTATTTCTCTCCTGCTGTTCAGCTTGGTCTTACCGCAACCCCTAAACGTTTAGACAATATTGATACCTATAAATACTTCGGGGAACCTGTCTTTGTTTATTCTCTCAAAGAGGGAATTAATGATGGTTTCCTTACCCCATTCAAAGTAAAGCGCATTAAAACAACCTTAGATGATTATATCTATACCAGTGATGATTATATTATCGAAGGTGAGATTGAAGAGGGTAGGATCTATGTTGAAGCTGACTTTAACAAGATAATCGAGATTAAAGAGCGGGAAGCAAAACGAGTTTCTATCTTTATGGACCAGGTTGATCAAAAAGAAAAAACTATAATCTTCTGTGCTACTCAGGTTCATGCTGCAGCTGTTCGTGATTTAGTAAATCAACTAAAGACTTCTATAGACCCTAATTATTGCGTACGAGTTACTGCTAATGATGGCGATTTGGGTGAGCAATACTTACGCCAGTTTCAAGATAATGAGAAAAGTATTCCGACTGTGCTGACTACTTCCCAAAAGCTTTCAACCGGTGTTGATGCCCGAAATATCAGAAATATTGTCCTGATGAGGCCCGTAAATTCTATGATAGAGTTTAAACAAATAATCGGCAGAGGAACCCGACTCTTTGAGGGAAAAGACTTCTTTACTATCTATGATTTCGTGGATGCTTATCACCATTTCGCAGATCATGAATGGGATGGAGAACCAATAGCAGAAATATGCCCTATTTGTGGTGAGATTCCCTGTGTTTGTCCTCCCAAAGATATTCTAGATAAGATTAGCCCTTATGAAAAAGACTCCCCTAAAGTCTGTCAGAAGTGCGGACAGAATCCTTGTATCTGCAAGAAAAGAGTAAAGATTAAACTTCGCGATGGAAAGGAAAGAGAAATTCAATATATGATCCAAACATCATTCTGGTCTGCTGACGGTAAGCCTATTTCCACAGAAGAGTTTCTGCATAACCTCTTTGGAGAACTGCCAAACTTCTTCAAAAGTGAAGAGGAATTGCAAAAAATATGGTCTAACCCCACAACCCGTAAAAAACTCTTAGAAGGTCTAGAGGAAGCAGGTTTCGGAAAAAATGAACTTCAATCACTGCAAAAACTGATAGATGCAGAAAACAGTGATTTGTACGATGTTCTGGAATATGTCTTTAATAGTGATATAAAACCTATTAGTCGCTTAGAAAGAGTAAGTAGAGCAAAAGCTCAAATTATGGCAATCCTGGATGATAAACAAAGAGATTTTATAGATTTTATTCTTAGTAAATATGTGGAATCAGGAGTCTATGAACTCGATCAAGACAAATTACCAACTTTACTGCAAAACAAATATCAGTCTCTGGAAGATGCCTTGGCTATCTTAGGAGATGTTACTAAAATAAGCTCACTATTTATAGACTTTCAGAAATACCTCTATTTGGAAAGGGTGGTTTAACCCAAATAATGCAGTAGAATTTAGGGAAAAAGCGAATAGCACTATATTCTTCCCTGTGTCGGCGTAGCTTTCTACTTCGCTAAAGCTATGTAGAATGTATTAGCGAAGTATTATCAAAGCTCTACTACATCATTCGGGTTTAAGGGGAAGTTGTTGATTTGTAGATTTGTTGAACTGTTTTTTTGTTTATTTGTTTATTTGTTTAATCGTTGAACTGTTTATTTGTTTAATCGTTTAATTGAAGAAGAGCTTTCACACGAATTGATTTTTGATGGTTAGAGATTGAGCCCCCTGGTCGGAAGGTGGGCCTTTCCACCTGCTCCAAGTACGATAGTATTTGGTATTATTATAGCTCCAGAGGAGTGGAACCTTTGTAGATAAGATATGAGATGTAAACCTCTTCTGCCGGACCGCGGGCACCCTTGCCCGCACCAAGTACGATAGTACTTGGATAATTTTAAATCCCGAAGGGATGCAGATATAATAGGCAGGGTTCGGAAACCCTGTGTAAGAATCCCCCCACAAACCTAAGCCCAGGAGGGGCGATAATCAAAAATAATGTCAATAAAATATGGCCTCCCTTGGTGATTTTAAAAATATCCAAGCTATACAGCTTGGGGCGGACAGGATGTCCACCGTCCGACTGAAGAGGTTTGTGCCTATCTCTCAAGCCCTCTATCTCTCTATCTCTCTATCTCTCTATCTCTCTATCTCTCAATCCCTCTATCTCTCTATCTCTCTATCTCTCAATCCCTCTATCTCTCTATCTCTCTATCCCTCTATCCCTCTATCTCTCTATCTCTCTATCTCTCTATCTCTCTATCTCTCTATCTCTCTATCTCAATATCTACAAAGATGTTTGCCAGCAGGATGCTGGCGCTCCCAGTGGCGCTCCCAGTGAAAGATGTCGCTGCCTCTGCAGCTGGAAGAATGGACAGTTTTCGTATAAGGAGAAGCTTAATTTTTTTTGTTACCTACTCTACTTGAGAAAGAGCCTTTATTCTTGTATTAAACCCTTTCAGGGTAAGGTTTTGTTTATCATCAATACCCGGGGTTGCAATCCCTTCAGGATTTTACCCAGGGCTAAACTATTTATCCCCTTTGGGGATTTAACCCAAATAATGCAGTAGATCTTTGAGAATAGCACTATATTCTTTTGCAAAAGTAACTTCCATAATTTTCAGGAATATATATATTATATG
>JAEKNW010000172.1 GCA_016838885.1 Candidatus Cloacimonadota bacterium | reverse complement strand
TTCTCCCGAATATATATATTATATGCGTCCGAATTCTGTAAGTTATTTTGCTAAAAGAATCTGCACTCTTCTCTAAAGCTCTACTGCACCATTCGGGTTAAAGCTATGTATGATAAATTAGCCAAGTCTTACTAAAGTTTACTTACTTAAATATTCATTATCTCTTTCTTCTAAATCTTCCGAAGAAGAGATTATTCTAAAGAATCTTAAATTTTCATCAGTTATTTGATAGCTATTATTTGTTTGGACACTAATTGGAAGTCCCCAGTCTTCTGGTTCAGGTGCTGATGATCCATATATTTTATAAGATTTTGCACCATTAACCCTATTCCATTCTATTATCAAATCGTTATTACTTCGTTCAATATTGATAAAAGAAGGTGGTAATACTGAGAAGATATCTAAGACAAATTCATTACTTTGACTAGTAACAGTGATTAAATATTCAGCATCAAAACATCCCTCTTTACTCAAGTTAACAGCATAATCAGCTTTATGAAAATCATCAATGAGAATCATACCTGAATTATTAGTTATACCGGTAATTTCCTCTTCTAAGTCTGTAGTTATAGCTACTATCGAGTAAGTAACATTATTAGCAGGAGCTAAACTATCCGCTTGGCATAAAATTCTAACATCGACCAACCTATCAATCTCTAAAGTATTGGAGAAGCTTTTAGGGGCTTGTCCATTATTATAGACAGCCTCAATTGCGTATTGATAGAGTCCGTCTGGAAGATTACGAATATTATCTTGATAGCTTGTATCATTAAGGTTGGAAGCTATTAAACTGCTAAAGCTATCTCTTAGCCGATATAAATTATAACTTTCAAAGCTAGTACTTTCTCTACCCCTTTGAATCAAAGACATATCAGTCCAAGCAATGAATATGGTATCTGAAAGAGCTACTTCTGCGACAACTGATGAAGGAGAAACTAAATATTCATAAAGAGCACAGTTTGATATTTCACTTCTGTTTTGGTTATCATCTTCAGAGACTATCGAGAAGAATATCTGGTCAAAATCTGTTGCTTGAGATAAATTTGTTAAATTAATAATCAAAGAATCAATCTCGCCTACCGGAGACGGATTAATTACTGAAGAAATTAGATTGGCAGTTAAATAACTTTCATCATTAGAAATATTTGTGAAACTATAACGAAGGTCATACTTATAGGCATTTCCTACATTACCATCATCTCCCGGGGCTGTCCAAGATAATTTGACTCTATTTCCGGAAAGAGCTTCAGCTGTTAAATCAGCTATAGCACTTGGGGCTATCTCATCAGAAGGTTGTGGATTGCTATCATAAATTGATCTATTGCTATAGCTTGTCCCATTATAATCATAATTTGCTGTTATGGCATCTCCATCAGTTACTTCAATAGATGTTCTGTTAACTACAGAGAGTGAGAATTTTCCTATATACTCAAACTTGTTAACTCTGCGACAGGTAACAGCTGCTACTTGATTTGTTCGGTTATTTCTTATATTGACTGTTTGTGTATCATCTTCACAGAAAAGATTAGAAATTTTAATATACATGTTATCATCTTCATAGAGATTAAATGAGCTAAAATCTACTTTAATCTCAGCTTGCTCTTCAGTATAGACAAATATCTGTTGTTGCAAGGTATCTTGATTTACTCCATCAGAAACAACAATCTCTTGTATATAATAGCCATTTTGCTCAGGAGAAGGAGTCCAGTTGAAATTACTGCCAACAATAGACATCCCTGCTTGAGCATTATTCAGATAGAAGCTTAGGTTATTACTATCTAAATCATTAGCTGATAGAATCTCGTAGAGTGGTTGATTAACTACAGCATCCCAGGCTTTCTTACTATTCATGGTGAAATAAGGTTTAAAGCTTCTGCTATTTCCCTCATATATAATATTCACAGCCTCTGATGAATCACTTAAGTTAAATTCTGAATCTCCAAATCTGCAAGTAAGTTCATACTCTGCTCCTGTAGGTAAATCTTTAACAAGATAAGAGTTTCCTCCGGTTACACAATACGAGAAGTTCTGATTCTTGTAAATATCCTTTAGATCTATTTGAGTTACAATGAGATTATCATCTAAGGCTTCATCCCATTCTATTTCAAGTCCTTCAGCAGTAACAATATAAGAAATGTTTTGAGGAATCTCTAAAGTAATGTTATCTACCAAAATACTGCCCGGAGCATACTGTAGTACAGGAGCATTAACACCGTCGTCAATTTTAGTATAGATATAATACTCACCATCAGGAATATCTGAATTACTCCAATTAAATGAAATCTCAGAGTTGTTAAGCGATTCAAATTCTTGTATAAAGTTGCCATCAAATCCTTGGTTATCATCATCATAATAGACCTTAACTTTAAGTGTATCGTTATAATCTGATAAACTTAAATGAATGGTATTATCTCTACTCATCCTGCTTGCCGGCATCTCTACTAAAGCTGAAGGAGCTTGATTCATTGCCCTAAAGTCTGTAATTATCTCTCCAGTCTGCTCTGTAGCGAAAGACCAAGTTCCTGATAGCGGATTATCTAAAACCATAATGCTTTGTAGGGTATTGCTAAACTGACTATAGCCTTCAGAACTATTATCATAAATATTACCTTCAGGATCTATCAAGACAAAATCAAAGAGATTGAGGTCATTACCGGCAACAACTAAAAATTGCTTTGCATTTTCTGGAACGGTGAAATCAATGGTGTAACGACCATCTCTTGAACCTCTCCAGAGTTGGAACATGTGGTTGTAATTAGTTCCAAGATAATAATGAAACCAAGGAGCAGTGGTTTTTCCAAACTCTATTTTTTGGGCTATTGAAAGTCGACCATATTCTATCATAGTGGCAATGGTAAAATCATCAATTGTGATATTTGATGAAGCTATGTTCTCACCTTCGCACCAATCCAAGAACCAAGGTAAATTACCTGGAATCATAATCTGAGCATCCATACTTGCATCAAAGTGTTCTTCGCGGACATTTCCTGCTAACATACCAGAGATAATTGTGCTTTCGACATCTGTATCATCTGTTCTTAAATTAAAGGTTCCTTCTAAGCCTACACTTCCCATGAATGGCTTATAGAAGAATTTACCGCCAGCAACATCATTATTGAATATCTTGAAGTTACCATGTCCTTCAAAATAGTTCCAAGGCTTTATCGTTACCCCAAAATCATCTAAATAAAAAGCAGGACCAACTCCCGGTATGTCGAGAGAAGAGTGGGGGCCAATATCAACATTAGCTGTAATCTTTAAATCATTAACAGCCATATCTTCTATGCTTCCCGAGATCTCTCTTATATAAGTTCCTGTATGGAAAACAGGGATATCGAATCCAGACACAACAATATGAAGAGCATTTAAGTGTCCACTCAAGAACTCCATATCTAAATATAACTGAAAATAACTCCACATTCCGGTTCTCGCCATATTATTAAACTCAGCGAAATTCGTTTCATAACTTCTACCACTCTCTTCATTGTGGATAATAACTGTTGTTGTTGAATAATCACCAACTTCAAGTAAAGAATCAAAGTTATCATCAGGAGGTATTCTCATCTCCATACTACCATAGAATCTCTCTAATACAGGATCATAAGAGAGCTCATTTAAATGAACATAGAAAGTAGCCATATTCATCTGTAAGTTTTGGATATTACATCCCAGTTCGAATCCTTCATTTTCTGAAAGGAAGATTGATCCTGTTATCTCATCAAAATTAACCCCTTGCCTGTATGGAGGATCATCTTTGTCAAACCACTTATCACTGTCCATCAAATCTGCAAAAAAGCCGTCCTCTTCTTCATTAGGAGTGATAACCAAAGAGAGTTTTGTGTATTTACCCATAGTTTCGGTTTCATCAAAGGTTAGTTTTCCTATCAAATAGTTATACCCACCAATAGTTTGAGTACCTTCAAACAGATATGCCCACTCATTTGGAATTAACTCCTTTTCTTTTGCTACATATTCATAAGGTAAGTAGTTAGGTACAATCACATAAGCGTAATTATCTTGAGTAGGAAAATATGTCTCTAATCCCTCAGAACCTGAAATTAGAGGAAACTCTAAATTAGCCCGTTTATCTATTTGAACTTGCCCCCCAAAACTCATCGTATTATTGATATTTACATTGCCACTGGCTGTGAAATAATTCGTCGGAATCTCCACAATACTATCTGCATATAAGGTTAAATCATCAGATAATTCAAGCGATGTTATCTCTCCAGTGCTGACTTCATTAAGAGTAAAGTTAGCAGAATTAAATCCTGACTCTATGCTTAATGTCCTTGATACATTCTGATATCCCTCTTTTGAAACATAGAGATTTACTTGGTTATTAGTTAATGCACTAAATGTATAATAACCATCTTCATTAGTAATTGCCTCTAAATTGGTATTTGAAGCTGTCAAAGAGATAGTTGCATCTGGGATTGGATTGCCCTCATTATCAGTAACTTGTCCTGATAAGACACTTACTGGGTTTTGCTGATTTTCATTGTATAAAGCAAGAATTTCTTGTTCGGAGAGAGCTAAATTATAAATTCGACATTCATCGATTGATCCTGTGAATCTTGTTGATGTTTCACTACCATTATACCACCAATGTCTAGCAATTGCTGAATAATTATTACTAATGTTTGCATTATTTACATTCTCTTGAGCCACTATATTCCCATTGATATAAGCTTTTAAAGTTGACGATTCATATACCATAGAAAACATGATCCAATTATTTCTGTATTCAATATAATTATATGGATAACTAATTCCAGTATAACCAACATCAAAAACTACATAATCATTAAAATGTGATATTGCTATAGCTTGATTAGGGTGGTCACCGTAATGAATATAAGATTCACCATGACTATAACACATAGATTCTTCATTAACCCAAATAGATATTGAAAACTCATCACTGTTATTGAAATCTAATGGTGGTAATACAACATGTCCGCCATTATTTGAGAATGATCCTGAACCAACAAATTTAATTGATTGGCCATTTATTCCATCAATAAAATTATAATTATTACATTCAGTCCCATGATTCCCATTCCCACTCTCATCATTTGCATTACCATTAAAAGGGTAGTAAGCAACCAGTCCGTAATCCAAAGGTTCAACTATTCTTATATAATTTTCTTTCGTAATAGAATCACTCTCTTCTCCCCACCAAGTGGTAAGAGTAACATCATATTCCCCAACTTCAGAATAAACCCAAGTTGGATTCTCTTCGGTAGAATCTATTATCCCATCAGAATTGAAGTCCCATTCCCATGCTGTGGCATTAGGGGAAGATAGGTTTTCAAATGAGATGGGAAAAGCAATCAATGAATGTTGAATAGATGAGGCAAAGTTAGATTTATACAGATCAATTTCAAGAATGTGTTTTTTTGTAGAGCCACTACCTAAATCATTCCAAGTCGCATTGTGATAATCATTTGCCGGATAAATCACCGCATAATCTTCTCCTCCTGAATTATTAGGTTCAGTATTGTTATACCAATTAGTAAAGTTGCCATTTTGAGCAGAACCATTTGGCCCACCTATCCAAACAACATCTCCTTCAACAGATTCCCATATCCCTTCTTCTACTTCATCAGAATAACCAATCCAATAACTATCATTTTCATTAGCAATAAAATTATTTTCTTCAATATTGGATACTGTAGCTAAATGACCTCCTAAAGATTCACAGATAGATTCTGCTTGTTTCCAAGTAGTTGTTTGGGTTGAATAAAAAAAATTGCTCCCTTCCATTTGGCCAATAAATGTATATCCGTATGGGATTTCATTATTGCTTTCAAAATACAAATTATGAATTTCTTGATCATTAAGAATCCTATCATATACTCTCAAATCATCAAAAATTCCAATAAATTGTTGAGATTGTTCCCAGCTACCTCCAACAGCATCTTGGTCATTACCGATGTATAGGCCATTTTCAGCAATATCAGTTAAACCTTGGTTAAAGGTATGACCACTATGATAATTACCATTAATAAAAAGCTTAAATAACCCTGTTTGAGAATTTCTAGTACATACAATGTTAATCCATTGATTATTGGGTACACTATATGTGCTTAAGTAAGCATCATTTTTTATATGAGGTTTTATTTTTTTCGAACTAACATATAAGAGATACTCATTATCATAACTATTTGATGCACCAGAAATGATTCCATAAGTTTGTGCCGATGATTTTATCCAAAATGATACTGTTGAATTCCCTAATCCATTTAATACTTGATGAGGTAATTGAATTGTCTGTAAATAAACTGTAAATTCATAAGCACTATTCTCATTCCCAAACCTATCAATAGCAGGAGTAGCCCCGTGAACTATCCCATCATTCCCATTCCCACTCTCATCATTTGCATTACCATTAAAGGGGTAGTAAGCAACCAAACCCTCATTCAAATCCGCATTTAATAAGCCAATAAATATAACAAAAAATAATATTGAAATTCTCTTCATAAAATTTTCCTTTCTTGTTTTCTAATATTTTCATATCTCCACTATATAATCACGTCTAAAATCTAAGTGTTCCTCTCTATTTACATATCCCAAGGGATTGCGAGTAACGATTGTATTATGAAGTTTTATCCGGGAAAAATCATGAGCATGCCCGTGTACCCAGAGTTTGATTTGGGGATGCTCTTGCATGACATCTTCTAAGTCTGTACAGAAGGCTTCGCGTATCTTGGAAAACCGTCTATCTAAGCCTATAGTTTCGAAAGAGGGGATGTGATGAGTCATTACAACAGTTTTGCCATCAAAGGGCTTTTCTAGTTCTTTAATGATAAAATCAAGTGATAGGCGATGAAGTCTGTTGGTGTCATCTACTGAAATATTGATCTTTTCAGGAGAGTGAGATTTAATCTGGTGGTAGTCGCTGAGTTTATTTTTGATTAAGCCCTTGTTTTCATCCGAAACCCTAGACCATAATATGGAAACAATAAATTTCACATCTTGATGAATATGGACTGCATTGTTAAGCTTAAGAATATTATTTCCCAACTTTTTTTCATAACTAGGATAAGCATAATCTAAATAGCCACCATAAAATTCATGATTCCCCATTGTGGTAACTATCAAAGGAAACTTAGGTGTTAGTGAAGCATAAAAGTCATCAGCTAAATGCCCAAGCTGGTCTGTAACAATATCACCGGCAATAAGCAAGACCTCCCCTACCGGGATTAGAGGATTTCCTTTTAACCACTGGCGATTCTCCTCAAACTCTAAATGCAAATCTGAAACTATTTGGATGTGCATGGTGCTCCTTTTTAAATCAATCATTTATAAAATATAAAAAATATTCACAATATGTCAAGATTATTTATATAAAAAGTGAAAAGTTCTCTGTGAGACTGTTGAATCATAAAGCCACCTCCTAAATAGTTTATCATTAAAGAAGTCGAAAATATTTCACATTTTCAGGTTTTCTTGACATTTTATAATGATTGTTTATTGGTAACAAAGCCTCTTCACTGGGAATGCGGATGCCCACATTGGCTTCCAAGCGATAGCTTGGAAATTCTTAAAAATCCCGAAGGGATGAAAATATAATAGGCAGTGCTCGAAGACACTGTTACAGATACGAAAAAAATAAAAGCCCTGAAGGGACGACAATATTCATTTTTTTTAGCTAATATATTATCTCCCCTTGAGTCTTCGCTAAAGCTACGCCTTCACTAGCCGGGGCTTAGGTTTTGGGGGATTCTTACACAGGGTCTTCGAACCCTGCCTATTATATCTGCATCCCTTGAGTCTTCGCTAAAGCTACGCCTCACAAGCCGGGATTAATGAGGCTTTATTTCAATTTTATAGATATTAATCTGAATGCAAGCAATAAGTCAATTTCAAAAATATAGGGTAATAAATAAAAAGTGTGCACTAATTGAGGTCCAAGATAGACTAAAGAAAGTTCTTCAAGATCATCAGACAAAAAATAAGAGAGTGTGGATAAAAATCAACAAAGAGTAAATTTGCTATAATTCCTAAGTAATTGAAAAAAAGAGAGATAAGTGTGTGTTACAAAAAACAGATTGGCGATGTTTAACCCAAATAATGCAGTAGATCTTTGAGAATAGCACTATATTCTTTTGCAAAAGGAACTTCCATAATTCTCCCGAATATATATATTATATGCGTCCGAA
>JAEKNW010000171.1 GCA_016838885.1 Candidatus Cloacimonadota bacterium | reverse complement strand
GAAGGCATATAATATATATATTCCTGAAAATTATGGAAGTTACTTTTGCAAAAGAATATAGTGCTATTCTCAAAGATCTACTGCATTATTTGGGTTTAAAGCCCCCAGAGGAACGATATCTTTGTAGATAGAAGATGCCAAACCATAAACCTAAGCTCCAGAGGAGCGACACATCTGTAGAAAAAAATATGGCTCTCTCTCAAGTGGTGTGGGAAATTAATAAAAATACCTTAGTATTTTTTGAAATATCATTTACAATAATGATATCATAGTCCTTAGTCTAATCCTAGGGAAACCTTAGTCATTCCTTTAAGTATCTCGATGAAATCCCAATGATTCATCGAGATACTCAAAGGCATCACTAGACAAACCCTTTTGTAATGCCTATTTAAGGCACTAAGAAAAATGTAGAATTTAGTCTGCTTTCAGATAAAGAGCAAACTTAAATTTTGACAACTTTTCTTATATTGCCGTTTACATTATATAATTATTTTTTCTATTTTCTGGGGTTCTCCAATTTGCTGATCATTCTAATTGAGAGAGAGCTAAAAATTATTGAGGTTTAAGTTTTGTTTCCCAGGTGTTAATAGCTTGGGTAATCTCTTCTTTTTGGGATATAATAAAAGAACTTTTCCAGTTATGGGGTAAAAATTGTTTATAGTTAGGGTGAAGAAATCTTTTATCTAAGAGGACCAGAACGCCTGTATCAGATTCTTTTCTGATGAGGCGTCCTCCTGCTTGAATAACTTTAGTCAAGGCTGGGAATTTATAGGCGTAGTTGAAGCCATTTTTCCCTTCTTGCTCATAATAATCCATGATTAATTTGCGTTCAAAACTAACCATAGGCAGGGAGATTCCGACCACGATACAGCCTTTGATAAGATCACCTTGAAGGTCAATTCCTTCAGCGAAGAAGCCACCAGAAACTGCGAAGAGAATAATATTCTTTGCTGTGAATCCGGCTAGAATTGAGTTTCTTTCTTGGGCAGTGAGGTTAGTAGATTGTTTAATGAGGGTATGGTTGGGCAGTTGATTAATGATAAGTTCATAAACACTTTCGAGATATTTATATGATGGGAAGAAGACAATATAGTTGCCTTGATAGGCTTGAACAGTGAAGGCTATTTTATCGGCAATTTGCAGGTAATATTGGTCTCGGTTTTTGAAGGTAGTATCTATAATTCTGTCATAGATAAGGCACATATTTTCAGGCGGATAGGGAGAATCTAAGGCTAGGAAATAATTTTCTTTTTTATAGGCTTTTAGGAGGTATTCAAAGTAATCATCAGGTTCTAAGGTAGCAGAAAAATAGATAAGGCTTTTTACTTCAGAGGTTAGCTTTCCGATAATAGGAGCAGGGTCTAAGCAGTATATTTTGTAGCAGAGTCTGTTTGATTTGTGCAGATATAGAACAAAGCTTTTATCAAGATTATTATAGATGCGCAGAAAGTCATTGAAGTAGAAATAGAGATCTAAGAGGGATGTTTTAGCTTCTGAGACCGGATTATGGGCTAACCAAGAATCCATCAAGGTTAGATAGTGGTTAATAGCTTTAAGGACTAATGGATTAAGTTCTGTAATAATCCAATGACCATAATCGTAGTTTTTCTCTTCTTCAATGATTAACTTATTCAAATCTCTTAAGTGATTTTTTATCTCTTTAGGGGCAGTCTTAGTCTCTTTTTTAACTTCGACTATTTTATCCCTGTTAATATCAACAGAATAACTGTTTCTAACTCTTTCGGGAAGGTTATGTGCTTCATCGCAGAGCAGGGTATATTCCTCGGTAATTTCAGTGAAGTATCTTTGGAGTCTTGCTTTGGCATCAAAAAAGTAGTTGCAGTCACCCACTATTAAATCGCAATTAAGAGAAAAATCTAAGGCTAATTCAAAGGGGCATATTTCATATTTAAGACCTAAGTCTTCCAGTACCTGCTTAGTGAAGAGATTGTAGTTAAATAGCTCATATCTCATCTTATCAAATTTATCATAATAGTCTTTTGCATAAACACAGTCATTGCCATCACAAGCTTTATCCGGATTGAAGCAGATTTTAGACTTAGCAGAGAGGAAGACCGCTTTGAAATGAGCATGATGATTTAGCAGAAGTTGACAGCTATACTCAGCAATATCGGCAATAGTTCCCTTAGTTGTTAAGTAAAAGAGTTTTTTATTTAAGCCATAAGCTAAGGACTTTAGGGCAGGATAAATAACAGCCATTGTTTTGCCGATACCTGTCGGAGCTTGAATTCTTATTGCAGCAGACTTTTCAATAGTTTTATAAACACTTACCATCATTTTTCGCTGTCCTTCTCTGAGAAGGTCAAAGGGAAATTCTAAATCTTTGATAGAAGAGTTTCTTAACAACTCTCCTTTAGTGATTTCTTTTAGCCACTTTAAATATTTATCTAGTAATTCTTTATAGAATATTTCTAAACTTTTTTCTAAGTATTTATTTGTAATAGTAAGGGCTTGATGAGTGTTTAGATTATAATATGTTAAGTGGGTCATGATTTCTGTTTCTTCTCTATCTCTGAGGAAAAGATAGGCATAAACTTTGACTTGAGCCAGATGATATTTACTGGGATTATCTTGCAGGTGAGCTAAATCCAGATAAGTGGACTTTATCTCTTCAATAATAGGTAAATCACCTTCTATGGGCTGATATAACCCGTCAGTGCATCCGGATATTTTCAGAGTAAAATTATCAGCATTTACCAGATCTTGGAGAAAAAGCTCGGATTGATAGTTGCTTGGTCTTGAATCCTGAATACGTTTATGAACAGAAGTCCCAAGCATTGCTCGGGACTTTCCTAAAAACGTAGAAGAGATACTACCTTCACAATAATAGAAAGAGATAAGATCTTTGACAGATATATGATATTTTAACATCTATTTAGCTTGATATAATCTCCACAAGTTCGAGAAATACGCTTTAAGAGCAAGTTCCATCTTTTCATCACTGTTGGTAATTTCCGGGATGTTATGAAGTGAGATATAAGGAACTTTGACATTATTAATAGTCAAATAATCTTTACTTGTCCCTATGAAGTCTTCCCAATCTACTTCTTTATATAATCTGGCTAATTTATCATCAGGGAGACCGTGTTCTAAGATAGAGTGGGGTTTATCAGGATTAAATCTTCTTCTGTTTTTTCTTAAAGACTCTTCCCAGGGGACATCAACATAGAAGATTACGGCCTTTTTCAAGATATTTGAGGATAGATGTTTAAAAGCTGATTTATAGCCACCGTGCTCACTTCCTCTAGAGAATTCAATTAAGAGAGTATGGTCTTGAAAGAAGTTAGCTTCTTCGGTCATTAATTTTTCATATTCCAGATTAAATCTTTCTATTAAGAGATTCCATTGATAATTATGCAGAAAGTAACCATCACTCGTTGAGTGGATTCTGTCAACTTTCAGAACATTTTCTCTAATATGATCCTCTTCAAACCAAGTCCATAACATGGGAAAATCATCTAATTCAGCAATATTAGCAATGTGATAATTCTCTAATCTATCTACAATCTTTCTTCTTTTGATAAAATCAATAATCTCAGATTTTCCTGAGGCAGGCCTGCCTAACAAAATAATTACATCAAAGTGGTTCATCATCTTCTCCTCTATTCACTTAAGAGTAAATACTCTTCTTCAAGAATTTGCAATTGATTATACTCATGATCCAACATGTTATCAATCTCTTCAGTTCTATTTTTTAAGGTTTTAACATAATCTTGATCAGCATAAATTGCCGGATCACTATACATGTCTTGGATATCCTCTTTTTCTGACTCTAATTCAGAGATTCTATCTTCTTTCTCTTCAATTTGAGACATTAGTTTTTCTAGAATATAAGGATTAATTTTCCTTTTACGATCAGTATTTTTCACCTTATCACTTCTATCTTCAGACTCATTTTTTTTCTTGCCATCATCATTTAGGAAGCTGCTTAGGATGTTAGTCCATTCATCTTTAGTATCAATGATTCTTTTGCCTTGGAATAGCCAGAATTTATTGGCAAGTTTAGAAATAAAATTACGGTCATGGGAAACAAAGATAATTGTCCCAGAGTAATCTTGCAATGATTTAATAAGATCATCAACCATCATAATATCCAGATGATTGGTAGGTTCATCCAGGAGGAGAACATTTGGTTGTTGATGAATCAAGACTGCTAAGTTTAATCTTGCCTTCTCTCCCCCACTCATGTACTCAATGGGTTTATCAACTTCATCTCCGGTGAAACCATAACGGGCTAAATATTTTAAGACATAACCTATTGTTTCGCTTGGAACCATCTGCCAAATCGTCTCTTTGGGAGTAAGATTGAGGTCTAAACTACTATGGAACTGATCAAAATATCCTATATTGATATTACTGCCAATTTTACACTTGCCTTTTAAAAGTTGCTCTTCTTGCATTAACACTTTTATTAGGGTTGTTTTCCCACAACCATTACGTCCAATTATAGCAATTCGTTCTTGATACTGAGCCCGGATATTTATGTTTTTAGCTAAGACAAGTGAAGGGAAACCTAACTCAGCATCTTCAAAAACAAAAACATCGTTTCCTGTTCTTTCTGAAGATTCAAAGTTGAGATTATATCGCTTATCATTACCTACAGCCTCAATAATATCTAATTTCTCTAACTGCTTTAACCTTGATCTGGCTTGAATAGTCTTCTGAGAACCTATATTACGTCTTACAAAATCCATGGTTGTATCAATATGCTTTTGTTGCTGTTGATAAGCCTTCTCTTGCTGTTCTTTTCTAAGGGCAGACTCCGCTTCATAAAAAGCATAGTTGCCACCATAAGCAGATATTGATTTATTTTCAATTTCAAAGATCTTTTTAACAGTTTTATTAAGAAATTCTTTATCATGAGAGATAATAATATAGGGAACTCCCAGATTTAGAAGATAGCCCTCTAACCAACTAATCATGTGTAAATCAAGGTGATTAGTAGGCTCGTCAAGAAGTAGAACATTGAATTCAGAGAGTAATATCTTAGCTAACTCAATTCTTGTTTGTTCTCCCCCACTAAACTTCTCTATCTTGTTATTCCATACTTCTTCTCCAAATCCTAAAGAGGTTAAAATGAGCTTAATATTAGTCTCATAATCATAACCCCCTATAGTAAAAAACTCTTCTTCCAACTTAGATAGGAGATCCAAATTCTCTTGAGAATGATCATGAGACAACTTCTCTCTTACCTTTTGAAGTCTTTTCTGCTTCTTGATAAAATCTTTTCTACTCTCTAAAACAGATTCATAGAGGGTAGATGATAAGTCTAAAGTATTAACCTGCTTTAAATAAGCTATTTTAGTAGTAGAAGCATAACTAACACCACCGGTGGATGCTTCAACTTCGCCATTGATAATTTTCATCAGGGTAGTTTTGCCACAACCATTCCTGCCTATCAATCCGATTCTACTGTCTTGATCTATATTGAAGGAAATCCTGCTTAAAAGATTAAATCCGGCAAAGGACATTCCTACTTCATTTACTTGAACTAAGCTCAACTTTTCTCCTAATTTTGGTGAATCAACTCACCCTTTTTATATACTTTAATTATATTATTAGAACCAAAATGGTAAGGAAGATACTGGTAACTAGGCATATCTGTTATAAGAATATCTGCATATTTACCAACTTCTAAACTACCCACTCTATCTGCCATTCCTATAGAATGAGCAGCATTAATGGTACTTGCAACTATTGCTTCTGCTGGGGTCATCTTCATCTGCAAGCAAGCTAAAGAGATAACAAATTGCATGTTATCACAATTACAGCTCCCCGGATTAAAATCAGTAGCCAAGGCAACAGGAGTATTCAACTCTATCATTTTACGGGCATTAGCATAACTCTTTAAGCCTAAAGAAAAAATCGTAGCAGGCAGTAATGTTGCAATTACCCCTTTCTTTGCAAGAGCCTTAATACCTTGCTCTGAAGTAGCACCTAAATGATCAGCAGAGACACAGCCCATTTCTGCAGCTAATTCAGCTCCACCAATGGGGATTATCTCGTCTGCATGCATCTTTAACTTTAAACCATGTTCTTTAGCACATTGAAGAACAATGCGAGATTCTTTTATAGAATAAACATGATCCTCTGTAAAAATATCGCAATATTCAGCTAAACCTGATTTAGCTACTTCCGGAATCATCTCATTAACTAAGATATCAATATAGCCTTGATGGTCTTTCTTATAGGCGAGTGGGAACTCATGGGCTCCCATAAATGTAGGAACTATATCAATTTTCTCATTCTCACTTAAACTTTTTATTACTCTTAGTTGCTTCAACTCAGATTCCGTATCTAAGCCATAACCTGATTTTGCCTCTATGGTAGTAGTCCCGCAGCTAATCATTTTCTTTATTCTCTCTTGGGCTAAGTCATAGAGCAGGTCTTCAGGAGCGCCTTTTGTGGTTGTGATAGTCGAATTAATCCCACCACCTGCAAGGGATATCTCAACATAAGATTTACCTTCAATTCTCATTTCAAACTCATTCTCGCGAGTGTTAACAAAGATAGGATGAGTATGAGGATCAACAAAGCCCGGCATTACTACCTTGTCCATAGCATCAATAATCTCGATTGGACTATAATTATCTAAAATATTATCAGTTGTATCTACGGCTACAATTATCCCATCTTTGATAGCAATAGCACCATTGGTAATAATACCTAAGTTAGACATTTCTTTTCCTACTCTTGGTCTATCTCCACCTGCAACTGTTATTAGCTGATTAGCATTTATAATTATTTTATCAACATTTTTCATTTTTTCTCTCCAAATCTATTTTTATTTTTTTTCTTTTTTATTATGTCATAAATCGTTAATCATTCAATTAAACAAATCAACAAATCAACGATTTAACAATTTAACAATTAAACGATTAAACAATTTAACAATTTAACAATTTAATGATTTAACAATTAAACGATTAAACAATTAAACAATTAAACGATTAAACAATTAAACAATTAAACAATTAAACAATTAAACAATTAAACAATTAAACAATTAAACAATTAAACGATTAAACGATTAAACGATTAAACAAATCAACGATTAAACAAAAAAAACATCACCCTTCCAACATTTCCAAAAAACTCTCGATTCTTAACTTTGTTCTCTCATCTAGCACACCCGGACGATCACCTTCTAAAACAAGGATAGGTAAGTCAATATATTTCTTTAGCAAAATATTATCAATTTGACGATGACAAAATGATTGTGTATAGCTGATCACAGCATCTATCCTGCGTTTTTTTAGTTCTATTAAAATATCTTGTATTCTAAACTCTACATCATAGGGATAGGTATATCTGAGGTATTGATCTACTATGTCTCTTTCCAGATAGGGCATTGAAAATTGCCTTTGGACTTCATTAAAAACTACCCTTCCTCCTAAATCTTCAAAAGTCTGATAGATATCAGTAATTATCGGAGGAACGCCTAGAAAGGCGATTCTTAAGCTATCATTACGAGCTTTTCTGCTTTGAGCTTCCTCCAGAAAGCTATCTAACTCCCTTTCGTAGTTTCTATAATCACCATTGAAGTCCGAGCTACTAACCAACCATAAATGATTTTCGAAACCAGATACTTTGTTCTCAAGATAAGTTAGCTCATCCAATCTAATTAATTTCTGGCGAATTCGATCTAAGGCTGATTTTGTTTTAAGAACTTCCTCCCAGGCTACCTGGTAATGTCTGGCAAAAGTCTCGATCTCAGCTTTCAAGTCTTCGCGATTTCTGTTATAAGGAAAGGAAAAAGAAGAAACTCTTAGTCCTTCACTTTTCAAGACTGACATAAGGGAATGAGTGTTTGAACAATCACCTTCAACAACCCCGACAAGTTCATCGATTCCTGAATCTAAAGCAACACTATATAAACCCTTAATCCAAGCACATATATTACGTGGGAACCCTTTTTTCTCAGCATAAGCTACACTTTTATCTGCATCCCCTGATACTAAAATATTATTTAAATCAATAGGAATATTATTACTAGCATATATCACTTCAATCGGAAGTGAAGTTGTCATTCCAATCTTCATTAATCCTCTTTATTCTCTTTTCAATTTGTCTCTTTATCATAAACCCAAATAATGCAGTAGAATTTAGGGAAAAAGCGAATAGCACTATCTTCTTTTGCAAAAGTAAGCTACATAATTTTCAGGAATATATATATTATA
>JAEKNW010000170.1 GCA_016838885.1 Candidatus Cloacimonadota bacterium | reverse complement strand
TGTTCAAGTATGAGATCACGACTTTCTGGTTCCCAAGTACTAATTTCCATATATAACATATTCATTACCCCCATTTTTAATTGCTCAATTATCATAAAACAGAAAGGTTTTTGTCAAGCTGAGATAATTCACACTCTATGAATCACATTTATGTGAAAATGTGTAATCATTTCATTCACATATCATTTATTAATTTCAGTTTTCTATTACACATTCAACAAATCTACATTGATCCTTATCCCATAGCATTTTTGTTTTGGGTTTTGCAAAGTTTTTTAGAATTGAGGATTGAAGTGCAAGTGGAGATAATCTAAAATCTTGGAATAGTGCTCTACCAAGTTCTTCTGAATCAAAATTTATAGTAATAATCCTTGTAATACCCATTCTTTTCTTGGTTGCAATGCTTGCGTCTATTACCCCAATTGTATCCAATTTGGTGATGTGCTTAGATATGCTAGTTCTTGTTAAGATTTCTATACCTAAGTGTTCAGCATACACTTTGTATTGATTCTCCACATCGCCAGTAGTAGTATTATTAAAGTGTATCTTATTGGCTATAAGTGTAGAAATGAGTACAATCTTTGTTTGAATAGGTAATTCTTTGACAAGTTTAAACAACGCATCTGTATTGACTTTATTATATGCCATTTTTACATGACCTGGTTGTATGGTATCACAGTTTTCATTCTTAGCCATCTCACCAGCTGCATCAAGTATTTCGAGAGCTGTTCTTGCATCACCATGATCTGAATATTTAGCACATAACTCAAGCACCCCATCCATTACAACACCTTCTTTGAATGCGATAGGCACACGATTTTTAAGAATCTCCACAAGTTGTTCTTCCCTATAGGGAGAAAATATTAAGTGGCGTTCACCAAATGATGATAAAATACTGGATTCAATATTGTCCAAGAAAGATATGTCATTTGAAATTCCAATAATCCCTATGAAAATATAGTTATCTGATTTTTTGAATTGGGATGGTCTACTTAGATGATATAAGATATCGGTGCTTTTGAGCACATGAATTTCATCTAAAATTGCAATTAGTATAATTCTTTCCTTGGACAATATTTCCCACATATAATCAAGGTATTGTGATTTGGATAATCCTTGCTTCGGAATATTATTGTTTGGATCAATATCATTTATGATGTGAACTATGATACGATTATCAGTGTTATCTTGTTTGCAGTTTATATTTACTATTTTAATGTTCAAGTCAAAATCCTTTGTAACATCCAATAGTGTACTCATTACATGTTCAATGACAACTGTTTTTCCAACGCCAGTGAGTCCAGTTACAAGTGCATTTTTTGGCTCAGAATTGGAAAGGATTGGTTCTACTAGACTTTCAATTTCATCGATTTCATCATCCCTGCCAATTAACTGCTCAGGAATATAATTGATAGACAGTGCAAATCTATTAATGAAGATGTTGTCTTTCTTTGTTAATCTGCTTTCCCTCATTAGATATACCTCTTATTATTTTATGTGAAGGATGCCCACACTACTATTCACATAAAGATGGATGATACCATATTTAGTCTTATGTGAAGGACACACACACCTTGATTCACATAGAATAGTAACGAATTATCCTGATTTAATCATTTTTTAATTATTTCATCAAAGAGTTTATATATGAAATTGCTTTAATAATAACATGCAGGGGTATTTTTATGGGTATAATTCCTAAAGGGTATTTTCATGGGATTTCCATCATAATATTAACTTATTCTATGTGAATCAAGGTGTGTGTGGTATATTAACTATGCGAATTACGGCTCTGTAGAAAACCTATCAAAATCACCATCAACAGGTGGACATAGGAAATAATCATCAATATCTGCCAGTACATTTTAAATTATTGTTTGCTTAAATTCTCGTCCAAATATTGAGAATTTCTACAGAGCCCAAAAATCAACATCGATCAATTGATTAGGGCAGGCCGAATAGTTACAAACATTGAAAAATTGAATTTGTATATAAAAATAAAACTCACATGGACTCAATGGTTGCTATCCATGTACCAACTGCCTTCAATATTTAAGATTCCGAATTTGGTTTGCTCGTTCTGTGAGTTCGTCACCCTTATGCTCCCACACAGTATCGAGCAACCAGCGGATAGCTTCTGACTCCGTGCACATTCTGGCATCTGCTATACATTTCAGCTTTTCAGCCTGTTCAGGATTGAGTTTCGTAGATTTTACTTTGTTTCCTGGACTAGTCCCCTTCTTAACCTTCTCACTATTAACAATAAGTGTATTCTTGATTTCCCTTTTCGCAAGGTTTGATCTTGATCCTGTTTCACCCATAGTTTGCCTCCATTGAATTATTTGTTGATCTCATTTCCACAGTAACAATAGCTCTTCCGTTAACTGGCAATATGCCTTCGCACCCTTTGATTCTGGGGCATAGGCTATGATCGATTGATGATATGCAGGTGCTTCTGCTAATTTGACATTTCGAGGGATCGTGGTAGTTGCTACTTTGTCAGCAAAGAGTTCTTTAAGTGTTCCATATAGATCCTTTGCTAACTTCGTTCTCGGATCATACATTGTCATAAAAATCGAACTTATATCAAGATCTTCGTTAAGCTCTTCCTTGATCTGGTTATATATGTCAAGCAGTTGGTTCAATCCTTCCATTGCCAGAAATTCATGGATAGGGATAATTAAATACTGTGCTGCAGATAAAGCATTAATAGATAGCAGGTTTAGGGATGGCGGGCAGTCAATTATAATGTAATCGTAATTACCTTCGATTCGCTTGAGAGATTTTCGCAGAATCTTCTCCCTACCGATCTTATTTGCGAGTTCGGATTCGACCGTTGCTAATGCGAGCTCAGAGGGCAGAATGTGTACTCCTGGACTCACTGATTCCATGATGGTGTCTTCTATATGTGCACCCTTCAATACATCGCGGATGGTTGCGTTGATAGGCACATCATCATTTAACATTGACATCGTCGCATTGGCTTGGGAATCAATGTCCACGAGTAACACATTGAGTCCCAAATTTCCCATGACTGCAGCGATGTTGACGGCGGACGTGGTTTTGCCTACGCCACCTTTTTGATTGGCTACGCATATTGTTTTTGTCATAATATTACCTTTGAATTCCAGTTTACCAATTTATCCGCAGTGCCTCTTGCCAAGTCTACGCGAATACCGAATTACTCATAATACATATCTATGCGTTTATCGGTATATATATATTATTGTCTACCCGTATTAGAGTTTACCCGTATTAGAGTCAACCCGTATTAGAGTCAACCCGTATTAGAGTCAACCCGTATTAGAGTCAACCCGTATTAGAGTTTACCCGTATTAGAGTCAACCCGTATTAGAGTCAACCCGTATTAGAGTCAACCCGTATTATAGACTACCTGTATTATAGTTTACCCGTATTATAGTTTACCCGCATTATAGTCTACACCAACACAATGCTCTAAGCTATGATCCTGGGGACCGTGCTGGAGGACTATGAAAAAAGGAAGGAATGGTTGAAGGTTAATGGGAATTATTTCGAGATATGAATGATTAATATGATGCATATTCCAATCCAATTGTTTTTATATTTAAGTTCCATATTTGCTTTCTATGCTTAAAAATAATCCAACTGCAATACTCATTTCTATTGCTTTCATATTTATTGCGATTTTTGCATCTGGCTGTGCTGAAAATAATGATATTACTACAGCGTTTGAAACTTTGCCACAAGTTCAGCAATTTATGGATGAGCACCCTAATACTAAAGTAACTGTTACATATTGGTCAGAAAGTGAAATTACAGAAATTACAGAAGAACTTAGTCAAGAATGGGGGAAGAACGTAACACCAACTGCTATGTACAAAGTTGAAGCAAGTGAAGGCAACTTAAAAATCATTTCATGGATTGATGCCGAATCACAAATTATACTATATACTTTCACTGAAAGTATGGCTGTCCCAATAGAAGAAGTAGATGAAACAGTGGATGAAACAGTAGATGAAACAGTGGATGAAACAGTGGATGAACTAATGATTTCCAATCAGCTCTATAATGGAAGTATTCAGGAAGGAGATGGATATCAGATCAATACCATCGTTATCGATGTTGCCGAAGTTGATGTGAGTGCTGAGTCCTGCGTTTTCAGAGTATATGACGAAGGAGAGCTTGAACACGATAAACTGATCGGTACAGATGACACCATTACTTTTGCTGCAGAAGGGGAAATCATTGGGGTCACATTATTATCAGTAGGAGGAGGGACATTACCTCAGGCAACTGTTTCGATCACCATTACAGATGACGATGACATCTACCTTAAACAGGCAGTGGATGGAGGTCATGAAAAGGCAACATACCCTGGAACCCCTTCACTGGAGATCACAAAAGAGGTCAGTAGCTATACAGTTGATCAGGGTGAGATCGTCACAATCAAAGTGACTGCTAGAAATAAAGGCGATGGAAAAGCTACAGAAGTAAGGTTCTCAGATCCAAAACCACCAGGACTCATCCTTCAGGAGATCCTTCTTGAAGAGACAGGTCAGATGACCATCGACAAATACGAGACAAGAACTATTTTCCTTTACAAACTTCAGGCAAATGAAGCTGGAACATTTGAATTCCAGCCTACCATAGCCTCATATTCCAATGAAGCAGAAATGGATTTTCCTGAGGTAAGCTCGAACAGACCTATTATAACGGTCAAT
Organism: Candidatus Cloacimonadota bacterium; assembly: GCA_016838885.1. Classification (GTDB taxonomy): domain Bacteria; phylum Cloacimonadota; class Cloacimonadia; order Cloacimonadales; family JAFGVF01; genus JAEKNW01. Next base: position 3,539 of record JAEKNW010000170.1, on the reverse strand, counting down.
TGATCTGTCCAAAAGAATATTTATGAATTTCAATTATCTTCTACTTTTTTATCCTATATTTCTAATTTATGTATCATTATCCGTGATATAAGCCAGAGGGTTGTATTGTTTCTGTCATTGTAATATTTTCTTTGTATTGATGTTGAGATTGATAGGTTTCTACAGAGCCGTAAATTTCAAGATATTTATATGATTTTGAACTCGGGCTTCATTATAATATTTCGAATGATGCCCGACATAAACACTACTCACTTCCATGTATACTTTCAGATGTAAGTAGGAGTATATAAGACCATTTGATTTTGTAAAAAATCGTTTATATAGTTAATATACCACACACACACACCCAATTGCATCTGAACAGCAAAAAAACGATTTTGTGTTTCGCAAAATGCAATGTGTGAATAAAAATAAGCAATGTGTAACATCTTATTCTTGTAATTAATTATATATATATTTATTTAATTTTCAAACCGCAAATAAAATAATTTTTTTATTACATAAACTGAAAAGTTATGTTTAGATGCAATTGGGTGTGTGTATGTGCAAAATTTACAAATCGCATTCAAATGGCTTCATCTAAAATATAATTTCATAACATATGCGATTATATACTGGATGCACCAGATGTATTAGATGTAGTAAAGCCTCTCAACGTGCCAAAGTATATATTCCAAACACATGTATCATTTACATATCACGGAATTTGGTGACATTATGACAATGGAAGAAAAATTAAAACGTCTAATACAAAGACCCGCCCTAATCAAAGATGAAAATGCGCTACAGTCGAATGTATTATTGGATTCAATTGATAATGTCGTGCACCGTGATGATGAAATTGATACCATGTCAGACCATTTGTATAAGCTCATGAAGGGAATTACCCCCCCCCTAATTTGTTCATATACGGAAGCCCTGGATTGGGCAAAACACTTGTTACTACGTTATTATTAAAACTTATGAAAAAAATAGCGAAAGACGAGGGTCATGATTTCATTTATATTACTATATCATGTACATCGACATCTAGTGACATTAGCATAATGCAATACATCGTGAAGGAAATGGAAAACGAGTTAGATCTACCAAATTTGAAACACTCATATTCAGTCGATGCACAGTTCAAAGCGTTTGCTGATCTCGTAAACCAGTACGGTGGCCAAGTCGTGCTAGTTTTTGATGATATCCATTTAATGAAAAATCCTGACAAAATCGCAACGTTTATGAGAATTAAAATAGACGGATTTACCAATAAAAATTTATGCATCATTGGTATCTCGAATAATTTAAGTTTCGAAGAAAAACTATCCGCACGAGTCATATCCTCACTACACAAAAATGATATGCTATTCTTACAATACGATGCTATTCAATTAAAAGACATTTTATCAGACCGTGCAGATCGAGGACTACATCGCAATTGTTACGATGAGGAAATATTGGGACTCTGTGCAGCAATTGCAGCACAAGATCACGGGGATGCACGAAAAGCAATAGACTTATTGGCAGCAGCAGTATCAAGTGCGGAAAATAGAGGCAATTCCACTATATCAACCAGTGATGTCAATATTGCTAGACATAATATCGAACTGGACACGATATTAACATCGGTTAGTAAAATGCCCACTCAACTCAAAATAGTGCTATATTCAGTAATACTCCGTAAACAACAGGGATTTAATACGACATCTACGATAGAATTGTATGACCTGTACAAACAGATTGCAGTCTTTGCGGGAATTGATCTATTATCTCAACGGCGGGTGTCCGACATATCATCCGAACTAGCAGAATTGGGGATAATTGTGGCAACTGTAGGTTCTAAAGGAGTGAGGGGGAGAACCCGAAAAATATCAATAAATCAATCACCTGAACCCATTAAAGAGATAATCGAACAAGACCCATACCTAGACGATATTTATAAATTTAAGCCAGTTCAACAACAACAACCGCTCATATGACTGCCCAAAAAACGGATGTTCAGATGCAATTAGGTGTGTGTGTGCAAAATTTATAAATCACATTCAAGTGGCTTCATCTAAAATATAATTTCATAACATATGCGATTATATACTCGATGTACCAGATGCAGTAAGGTCTCACAACATGTCAAAGTATATATTCCAAACACATGTATCATTTAGATATCACGGAATTTGATGACATCATGATTACTCATATTCACATGCACCAGATGTTGCATTGTATGGCGAAGTCTAAAAACTGATTATAATCAGATTTGGATGAAAAGGCTCACTCCAAGAACTACAAAAATAACTGTATGAAATGGTTTGCAGATAATTAGAAGAAAATGATTTTTGTTTTGATGTTGTTGTTTTATGATATAATTGAAACTTTTAGTTCCCCTGGAGACTTCCGGACCGTCCGGATCTCCAAGGAATCACTAATAAAAGTTTAAGTTTTATTAAAACATCAATGTAAATATGGAACCTATTTTTGTAAAAGGAGTTAGGGTCTTAGGTCCCTTTGATTATGATAGAATCGTTGCAAACATAGAAAAGGATTATCTTCAAGATATCTTCGAGGTTTGCTTCTGGTCAGGCATGCGATACGTTGAGGTCCAGAGGTTGTATGATCACCCTGAATGGATCATGAAGGAGAGAAGGACCGTACATTTGCCCGCAGAAGCTCAGAGAAAGGCCAAACGAACGCAGCTTGAAAGATATATCTACCCAATACCTCCACAACTTGAATCTGTACTCCGATATTTCTTCAAGGGGAAAAATCCACCATCTCAACAATCCTGGAATAACAATTTGAAACGATGGTGCGAAAAGTCAGGTATTTCCTCCAGGGGTGTAAGCTCAAAAAGTACCAGAAAATCAATCGAGTCCTGGATGATCTCTGCAGGGATCCCACTTAACGAGGTTTGCTTGAGACAAGGGCATGATTCTTTGACTTCAATGAGACATTATCAGGGATTGCCATTCACACCGGTAGAAAAGGAAGAAATCAAGAGACGTTTGTCATGGTTTTAACCCTGTCGAAGTTGCGAAATGTTTTATTTTAACCCAATCTCCCCTCTAGACAAAATATAACCAATTGCAGCACCCAAGAATCCAACTAATGCTTGTCCCTCAACGATTCCTTTTAATGCAAGGTATGAAGCAGCAACAATAATTGTACCAACTAAGGCGTACATCCCAAGCACGTTAATGGTACGATTAACGGGGTGCAGGGGTAGAGAAGGCCCACGACTTTAGTCGTGGGATGAATCGTACCCCGCTCAGTTTTGATGTTATTCCAGATAAACGATATGCACAGTGACAACATTTATAAACAATTGTGATATTTAGTTATATAGTAAACTTGGGGACATAGATACATGAAACGTGGTAATAAGTTCAGACTTTATCCAAACGATGATCAGAAAACGATCATTGAAAACCATGTTGGTGCATGTCGCTTTGTCTACAGAGATCATCAAATTAGCTCATAATTTCCTCCATTCTAATTTGATAAGCATTTTTCCTCAAATGTAATTTGCAAATGAATTTGGATTTCTAACATTATTC
>JAEKNW010000169.1 GCA_016838885.1 Candidatus Cloacimonadota bacterium | reverse complement strand
TTTGAAGGCATATAATATATATATTCCTGAAAATTATGTAGCTTACTTTTGCAAAAGAATATAGTGCTATTCGCAAAGGTCTACTGCATTATTTGGGTTAAAATCCCTTATCAATCAACCATCTGCTAAGAGTTTCCTCTCTTTCTTTTACATTGTGGCATTGAGAATATTTACCCAAGTATTTTTCTGCTATAACACTACCATCGAGCATAAAGACAACTCTATCTGATTTAGTGGCTACTTTAACGTCATGGGTAGCAATAAAGAGAGTTTTTCCTTGCTTGTTGATATCTATAAGTAGATCCATGATACTCTCTGTAGATTTAGAATTGAGAGCACCAGTCGGTTCATCACCAAAGATGATATTGGGGTTGTTAATAAGAGCACGGCAAATGCCTACTCTTTGGAGTTCTCCCCCAGAGACTTGAGTTAAATCTTTATCTTTTAAGTAACTAATCCCACACTGTTTCATTAGTGTATTAGCTCTTTCATCTATCATTTTGCGCTTAGTTTTCTCAGCCTGATAACCGGTAAGTATTATGTTATCAAAGAGAGACAAGTTTTTCAAGAGGTTAATATGTTGGAAGATAAAGCCCATTTTGGTTAATCTTATTTGTGAGAGTTCTTTTTCGGAAAGATTTGATAGCTTGCTTTGCATAAAGCTTATTTCTCCGGAAGTAGCTCTATCCATACCGCTTATATTATAAAGAAGAGTTGATTTACCTGAGCCGGAAGGACCCATGATTGTTACAAATTCGCCTGCATGAATTTCTAAGTTGATATCTTTTAAGATATGTAGTTCATTCTCTTTCTTCTCATTAAACTTCTTATTTAGATTTATAGCTTGCAAAATAGTATTCATTCTTTCTCCTATTGACTAATTCTGTTAATTAATTGATTGTTTGTTAGTGATTTAAGACTTATAATAGTGGTTAATGAGACCGTAACAATTAAGGTTAATGGAAGGAATAAATAGAGGACAAGAAGATTTGCTTCAAATTGAAAACTGGCAATACCAATGATACTTGAGAAAGCACTGATTAGTTGTTGTCCCAGGGAGTAGGTTAAAAGCACTCCAAGCACTATTCCCAGACTCAAGAGTATAATAGTCTTCCATATATATTGAAGCTGAATTGAGCCTTTATTAAAGCCCAGGCTCATCATTAATGCTATAGCAGAGATATCTTTGTTTATCACCATCTTGAGAAAGAGAAGAGTGATAAAGAGAGAGATGAAAAGTCCAGCAATCCCTGCAATAATAGCCACTTGTTTAACCTGTTTAAGAGTAGAGCCAAAAGTCTGTTGCAGATAACCTGAGACATCAGTAACGCGGGCTGAGGGTAACAAGGCTTTATATTCCATTAGTTTAGCCTCAAGATTCTCTTTCTGCTTAAGATTAATTAGAATCGTGTACCAAAGCACACTGTCTGGATCATACTCGAAAAGAGCTTTGGCACTTTTTCCACCATTAGTAATATCTTGATAGATTCCTGTGATGATAAGATTCTTTTCGACATTGCTTACAAGAACCTTAAGAGTATCACTTATACTTTTATTAAGTCCTTGCGCATTTAGAGCTGAAATAGAGATTTCTGTGTTGTTAGTAGGAGGATTTCCTGTGAGATATGTTAGTGGGAAATTGGAAGCATCTCCTGTTTCGATAGCTATGTTTTCACTTGTTCCATCAGGATTTTCTAGCTTGTATTTCCCAGTTATTAAGGCTGTGTGGAAAGAGACATCATCATCTTGAGCTAATTTCTCAGTGATAAGTGAATATTGTTCCTGCACTGAAACAGAGTTTCGAAGATCTATCCTAATAGCACTCTTGCCTATCCCCATATAAGTAATAAAGTTTGGCGAATTCAAAGTATAATAAAAATTCAAAGGAACAACTATGATAAACACTGCAAAGATAAATATTAGTAAGAGGACCCAATAAAGCTTGAATTTCTGGATAATATCACGAGCTCCTAGGAAGAGTTCTAAGTTCCAGCTCTTGTTTTTAGTTAGAGATAATATCCTTAAAGCCCCTGTTTTTCCATCACTTTTACTCATATTAATTGCCTCTACAGAGCTAATTTTTCCAATCTTCCTGATTATAAGTCTCAGAGATAAGGCAATAAAGACAATTATAAGATTAGATGCTAGAAAAGGAATGATCAGACTAAGAGTTGTGCTAGGGGCTTGGCCGGTGTAGAGCAAGAGATTCTTTGCCAAATATGACTTAGTAAGTAGGGATATCAGATAGCCTATTATTATAGCCAAAAAACTCATTACCAGATACTTGAAATTATAGATATTCTTTATTTTTGCTAAGGGGATTCCAATTGCTTTCATTACCCCAATCTCTCTTAAATCCTCTTCCAAAGAAGTTAAGATTATAAAGCGTAAACAGAGAATGGCAATCAACATCACTAACAAACTTATGATAATCACTACCCCGGCTACTATTCCATCGGAAAGAGAGTTCAATAACTTATAGAGACCTATATTGAGGGTAGGACCAACATTGGGCATTCCTGACTCTTCAAATTCTTGAGAGAAACTATCAAGTTCTTCAATATTGTTTAGTCTGTACTCAAAAAGATATTCTTTCTCAGGGAAGTGAGAAGCAATATGAGCCCTGTCTTCTGGGCTAATCACAAATCTCTTAGAGTGAATAATGGCCGGATTCATTTGAGAATCTCTAACAAAACTAACAATTTCGAAGTTGTGTTCAAAACCATTATCCTTAATTAGAAGTCTATCCCCTATTTCTAAATCAAACTTATCACGGAAATAGATAGGAACCCCTATCTGACCTGAAGTAAGACTAATCACTTGGTTGTTCAGATCTAAGAGATAATCGAATTTGCTATTCTGCTCCACAAAACTAATATCCATTACACTATTTTCTAATACTACTTGATGCTCTCCCCAGAATAACTTATTGCCGGGAAGAGAAATCATCTCGACCAACTGAAAGTCTTCAACTAAATCATTCTCTAAACTCCACTTTCTTACATAATCAGAATCAAAATCCCCACTGTGCATCTGCACAAAATGAGGTGTCTTTGCCTTCTCAAAAAAAGCATCTAACGAAGATCCTAATTGCACTATCAAGGATGCTCCATTAGCCATTAAAAAAGCTGACAGACTGATAAAAAAGAAGATCACTATAAATATTGATCGTTTACGAAGAAACTCGCGTTTTAACATTCTAAAGATTAACATTCTCTACTCCCTTTTTTTCTTCATTACTAAATTTTATCCTACTAGATAAAGCTAATCCTATCCAGCTTAAACCAGCTAAAATGAGCATTAACCCCATTCCACGTCCTGGCCCTTGACCCAGCAAAATTCTCAGACTAGTAGCTAACTTCCCACCTGCATTCATAAAAGGATTAAAGACCTTTTCTGCTAACCAACCTGAAAGAAGATAAGCCAGCAAATAACCAAGTTGTGATAAGAACCCAATAATCCCCCAGACTCGTCCCTGTCCTTCTGTAACGATGCTTCGTCTGATAATTACTTCAGCTCCGGTATTGATAAAAGGAAGAGTGCAAAAGAAGAGAAAAAATACTACTGTGATGAAAATCAAACTCGTGGATATGCCTAATAAAGACATAAATATCCCAGCTAAAAACATACTAATTATTAATACTCTTTTCATTTCTACGTGGAAAGATATAACTCCAATTAATAAACTGCTAATAAGCATTCCTGATGCACTTATTGACTGGACTAAACCCACATTCTTCGGGCTGGTAATAGTCAATAACATAGGTGTTAATAAAGTCTGGATAATACCTACAAAAAAGGTAACAACTGACACAATTATCACTATAAAGAAGACCTGCTTTTTCTCTAAGAGTAGCTTCCAGCCTTCCCATAAATCAGACCAAAATCTCATTGTTGCGGTTTTTACTTTACCTGCCTTCCCTATCACTAAAACTGCTATTACAGCAAAGAAAAAAGAGGCTATATCAATATATAAAATCAAACTTAGTGAACCTGTAGTTAGTAGTATTCCCGCCAATATAGGTGAAAGAAGGTGCTGAGCTGATGAGGCTAATTGCACTAAGCCACTCACTCTAGCGTAATCTTGGGAGACTACCATGTCAGACACAATAGCTTTGTAAGCAGGGTTTTGCAGGGCAACAAAAGCTGAGCTAAAGGCTATGCCCAGATAAATCTTCCACAGAACAAGCTCTCCCCCTGATAAAGAAAAAAGAATGAACAATACTCCTAAGGCAGAACCAAGATCTCCGATGATTATCATTGTTCTACGACTAAAGCTGTCAGCTAAGACTCCACCTAGTGGTCTGAAGAGGATTGCCGGTAAGAACTGACATAGCAAAACAAAGGAAAACTCTATGGCAGAACCACTGTTTTGAAATACGTTGATACCCAAAGCAAAGGCTGTCATTCCATTACCAATATTTGATATAAGCTGTCCTAGCCAAATTATGATAAATCTTGCCAGAGATTTCTTCATTTTATCTGCTTACCTAAAATTGATAGAGGGCTTGAATGGAAAAGGTGAAACCATCTTCAAATTCAATTTTCTCCTCTTCACGGTACATCTCTCTGTTCTTGAAAGTATAGCCACTGCTTATTTTCAAAAGAGATAAATCAAGCTTTGAAAAAATAGAATAGTAGTTATAATCAAAGACTTCATCTTCTTTAGCTAAATCAAAAGAGAGATTATCACTTGATAGTCCAAAGGATATTCCGGCAAAATCGCCAATCGGATCATTCTCTGAGAAAAACCTATATTCACCAGACAGATTAAAAATCATATCGCGACTGTCTCTCAATTGGTCGATCCTGACATCTCCCTTTAATCTAACCCTCTCCTTAGGCCCTATAACAAATTCAAAGTTTGGACCTGTGATAAAATCAAACTTTGTATCTAACCACTTAGAGTGAGATTTCATTCTAATCAAAGGTAAGGGTATTACCGGAAGAGGGTTACCCTCAGACATTTCTATTCCAAAATCACTTACCCCTATCCCGGTACCTAAGACAAACTTAAAGTTATCACGACTTACCAGTTCATAGCCCCACACTGAAGCTAGTTGGAAAGTATGAAGTCCGCCGGTAAGAGGTTCATCAGAATCACTTTTAAAGAGATTTATGAACTGATGCCTGCCTTTCCAGTTCTCAGCTAAAAACTCAATAGAGTGTGACTTATCCGGATATGAATTACTTAATTCTTCTTGAAATAAATGCTGTGAATAGAGTCCTATTACCTGAAAACTTTCACCTTGGGCTAGCAAGCCTAAACTCGGAGATATAATCCTCTGTGAGCCATAGCTGTGTTGCTCATACTGAAACAAGGGAATATAATTTACTTTAGCAGAAACTGCATAAAGTGAAATTAACATACTCATTAATACAGTTATAATTACAAACTTCTTCATGTTTACTTTTTCCTTTTATCTAATATTTCATTGAAAAAGAGAATCGCATTATCATAATCAATCATCTCTTTCATCTTCTCTTCTGTTGTACCAATTATCTTGGCTAACATCATCACAAAATTCTCCATCAGGGCCTTTGAATAGACTTGGGCGTCTTCAGGATTCTTTTCTATAAAAATCTCTTGTAACACCTCAGTTATGCCTTTATCCAGCTGAAAGATTAACAGAGCTACAACATCTGCCGGAGAAGCAAAACTACACTCTCCCCGAACTCTACCATCCTCTAGAATTGGGGCAATTACTTCTAAATATACCTTCTTCTCATATTTTTTTAATCTCTCTTTTAATATAATATTGCCTTCATTTCTTCTGATTTTTAGATACTCGGCTAAAAATGATGACTTCTTCTGCCCTACTCTTCTCATAATCTTAATTACCATATTTACTCTTTGAACAAAATCAACCTGATTATTCTCTAGAATTGGTTGAACAGCTTTCATCAACTCCTGATGATGATCAGATAGCATTTTCTCTAATACTTGATCCTTAGACTCAAAATGATGATAAAAGCCACCTTTGGTCATTCCACACTTATCCGTAATCTGCTGAACTGTGGTCTTTTCAAAACCCTGTTCAATGAAGAGTTTCTCTGAAACTCTCATGATATCTGCAATAGTTTGAGCAGTTTGTTTTTCTCTTTTATTCATAGCACACTCCATTATGTTATTATAAATAAATATTTTACTCACATACTTAAAGTATTTAACATACTCTCGGTATGTTCTCAAAACAACTATTTTTTTTGATGAAATAGTGTCAAGAATTTTTCTCTTGACATGATTTTATTTTTAATTATTTTATGTTATATGCTAACCATATAAGTTTATTAAAAATAAAAAAGAAGGTTTTATGAAAAGATTTCTTGTTACTGGTGTTTTTTTATTGCTTGTTTTTACTCTTGTTAGTGGTCCCTTGAGCCAAAAAGTTATTGATTTTGCTGAAGTCGATTATCGTGACCAACCTCCTTCTCCTACCACTCTTCAATTTCCGGCTATGAATGCTACTGCTGTTACAGAGTACCCTGTTTTTGCTTGGAACGAAGCTGCCGGAAGCGTTAGCAGTTACAGGTTCTACCTGGGTACAGATGGTGGAGGAGAATTTTCTCCCTCTGATTTAGTTGATGGTTTGGATCTTGGAGATACCCTGCGCTACTTCCCCAATATTGAATTAGAATTAGACCAGACCTACTACTGGCGAGTAATCCCTACCCACTTCCAATATGAAGATGCCCTTGATTGCCCAATTTGGAGTTTCCACACAAAATCTCAAGCCTCAGACTCTATTCCCTATCGGCAATTCTTTGAAGGAAGCAATAACTTTACAGGAAACTTTGTTACCAGTCCTAACGGAGGTACTCAATCCTCGGGAGCTCTTCTATCTTCTGCTTTTAATGGAAATATAGTAAGTTCTAATTCACTTGGGCCAGTTACTAATGAGAGTCAGCTAATTTTTGATTATAGATTAACTAATACCATGTTAGGAAACTCCGTCACACCTAATCCAAATTTCATCACAACTTATATTTCCTATGATAATGTCAATTTCCAAGCCATACAGGAATTTTCAATATTTACACCCAATCTAAATACTCAATACAATAGAGTTACAGTAGATCTGAATGATTATCCCGGCTCATTCTATCTAAAATTTAATTATAATGTTTATTTTTTCTATGATGACTTTTTTAATAATAACCCCCAAATCTATTTAGATAACTTCCTAATTCGCCAACCTAGTCCTTTTAATATATTAGATGTTTCTCCTCCCACTTGGGATGCCGGAGAAGTTGCCCTGAACTCAAGTATCTCCCAATCAGTAACAATCAGAAACTTGAGTACTCATGAAGTATCTATCCAGAATTTTAGACTTCCCATCAACACTATAGTCTCATACTTTTTTTCGCTCAGCAACTATCAAAATTCTTTTAACCTTCCTGAGGGATACTGTGAAACTTTCACTGTTACCTACAACCCCACCCAATACGGAAATCATATCAATTATATATATTATGAATATTATTACCCTGATGTAGCTAGTCCTGAAAATGAACTAATGTCACTTCATGGGTCATGTACTGATCCCATCATAAGTAATTTTCCCTATATTCAAGATTTTGAAGAATACCCACCTATTGGATGGGGTATTCATCCTGATCAATACATTGATGAAGATGGCAATGCTTGGATGAGGTATAATAATAATAATAATTACATGAGTATAATTGGCCCAATAGGCACACCAGAATTTAGCATATTAAATCAAACGTTAATTCAATTTACTCTATCAAAACCAGATTCATTTATCATAGAAGAGCCTGCGGAGTTACAATTACATGTATATAGAACAGGAGCTTGGGATCTTCTCTTAGATACTGAAGATCCTATTTATAATATCGATTCCCAGATTATGCATTATGAAAATGATATATTGATCAATCATGAAAGAAAAGTTTCTCTGTTGATACCTGAGGCCTATAGTAATGAAATAATTAATTTCACTTTTAGATTTTCTAATCGTGTTAACGATTCAGTTTTGATAGATGATTTCAAGGTTTATTCAGGTTGGGATGTTATTCCTTCTCAATTAGAAGAACCGGAAGTGGTTATAAGCAAGGAGAATGGTTACCAAGTATTACGTTGGGAACACATAGATTTCGCTCAAAATTATCTGATTGAAGCAACCGATGATATCTCTGCTGATACTTGGACAGAGCTTACAACTACCCCTTATCAAGGCTATGTTTATACTGGACAAGAGGATTATAAGTTCTTTAGAGTTAAGGCTATGAGGAGTGATGAGTGATGAGTAATGAGTAATGAGTAATGAGTGAGGAGCTCCAGAGGAGCGACATCTTTGTAGATTGGAGACACCAACTATTCTCTTAATGTCAATAGAAGTTTAAAATGGTACAGATTTGGAAGTTTAATCTGGTACACTATTGTAACTCATTATTAGTTATATTTTCCCTTTCATTCTATAAC
>JAEKNW010000168.1 GCA_016838885.1 Candidatus Cloacimonadota bacterium | reverse complement strand
ATTTTTGTAGTCTTGTTGTTTGATTGTGTTAAATAGTTCATTTTCTTTTTCTTCAAAGTTCAACATCTCAACAAACATATTAATAAGTTCTTTCTCTTCCTCTGCAAGCTTTTCATCTTTATAGGCAATAGTGTAGCAATCAAGAACAAAATAAAATTTAGTTAGTTCTGTTTTAGATAACTCTTCAAATAATTCATCAATCTGTTCATCATCAGGATCTTTAGCAAATGAGATAAAATCTTCAATCACTGAATCGTCAAGTCCAAAGCCTTCAATCAACGCTATAAAAAATTCTTTTTCTGCATCTGCAATATCTTCATCTACATTCATCATTAGGGCAAGTCCATTCAGATATTGCATTTTTATAGCAATGCTCTCATTTGCGACCGGGTGATCTTTAATAATCTCTTTATTTTTTTGCTCTTTTAGTTTTTTCATTCTGTTTAAAATAGTATTCATTATTTCTCCTTATTGGTTATCACACAAAACAAGTGCCATGTTTTTCCTTACTTTTTTCTAAAGGAAATTTTTAAATTATTTAATTTTAAATTATTTTTGTAATTTCAACTATTGCCATTTTGTTACCAAGGTATTGAATATTTACATCATCAAAATCTGAGAAAAACACTTTTGGGTCTGTATTTACTTTTGTACGAATTTCAGCTTTAGTGATCAAGGCATCTCCTAAGATTTTGTCTTGATGCATTATTTGAATTGAGACCCCAATTGCCTTAATTCCTGTAACTATGCCCTTAATTTTAGTAAAATCACCTAATTTCGATAACTCTGATTCATTTTGAATTTGGACCATTGCGTTAAATTTTAAAACCTCGCTTTTTGCATGATGTTTTTTTCTTTTTTTGACTGCATAACCCTCAACTATTTCAATATTAAGTTTATTGAAAACATCATTAATAGCAAGATTAATTCGCTTTTTTAAACTATCGAAGCTTTTTTCACTATTAACAATTGCAGTGATTTGCTTTTGTTGTTTCCGAGTAAGAGACTTTAGTTTGTCATGCTCTTTTTCTTGCTTATATGCTTCAAAAAAAGCATCATTAATTGTTTTTCTGCTAACTCTTAAAAATTCAGCCTCACTTTTATGAAAATTCAAAAAATCTTCAAAAATATCATGAAAGCGTTTGATGATATGTGTACCAGCTTTTTGAGAATTAATTTGTTCAATAAATTGCTGTAATACAATTTTATTGGGGGAGTATTCTTGATTTTTCATTGCTGAAAAGCCTATAACATCGTAAAATGCAATTTCATTTTGAGTAAGATTTTCCTTTGATGTTTGAATTATTTCATTAATTTCAGCTTCAATTTTTTTATCCGCTTTATTTAAAACAAACAAAATAGGTTCATCAAATTGAAGTGAGTTAATAAATTGAATATCTTCTTCGGGAATAGTTCCATTTTGAATATCAGTAAGCCAAATAAGGTAGTCAGCTGTTCTTAGATGTTCTCTTGCAATATTTTCATCAGTATTATTAGAACGGCTTTTTATTGAATCAGCCTTACTATAACCCGGTGTATCAAGAAAGGAAATATTCTTCCATTTAAATGACTTACGCTCAACCGCAATCATTTTTAAGATATGACTAAATGAAAGATTATATTTTGCCTTAAAAGCATGTGATATCGCGTGTAATGCTTCATCGTCAATTTCAGTCTTACCTTGATAGTTATTAAGAGCAAAAACAGAATTTTGCTTACCTGATAAAATATAAATTGGAATTGCAGTAGTAGCAGAAGTATCAGTAGGTAAAAGCTGTTTTGCATCAATAACTCTATTAAGAAACCTTGATTTACCTGAACTAAATTGCCCACCTACAGCAATAGTAAATTTATTTTCTAATTCAGGAAAATTTACTATTTCTACTAAATCCTGAAATGCTTTTTGCAAATTAGCGTAAGCTTCAGCACTACCTGGACATTTGTCTTTTTCTGTAAGTGCCAAAAATTCATTTTCAATCATAGATTCAAGATCATGTAAAATTATTTCTATTTCATTATTTTCACTTTGTGTTGAGATTAGTTTTGCTAATAACTCAATTCCCATATCTTTATTCGTTAAATATCTATTTTCAACTTTTTCTTTTGGGGAAGTTCTTGAAGTAAAATCACTTAGGTTACCCATGGATTTCCTCGTTTATTGCCCTTATTTGTGTTAATGAACTTTCCCATTTCAATTTATTGCCTGCAAATTCTACTTCTGATTTTTCTTTTTCTTTTTTCAGCTCAATAATGTTCTGAAGTTTTTCTTTTTCTAAATCATTGAATACTGCTGTATATGTTTCTTTGACTTGTGCATAAATATCAATTGCTTGTTTTTTTACAGTTTCAGAAATGTTTTCAATAGCCTGTGGTATAACCTCATTTTTTATCTGTTCTTCAATATTCTTTTTATTCATACTTCCCAAAAACAACTCTGAAACAAGCTCTCCAACAATAGCACCAACCAAAGTTCCAATTACAGGGACAAAACTACCAATAGTTGCCCCTGCGGTAGCAAAACCTGCTCTTGTCGCCATTGATGCCACTTTGGAAACTGTTTTCCCAACTAACGGCTTAGCAAGTTTATTTGCAATTATTTTAGTTGCTATTATCTGTGAGTCCTTTAACTCAGTATTAGTTTTAGACAAAGAGTTAATGCTAAGTAAAGATTCTGTTTTAATATCTATTCTCTCTCTAACCTCTCCTAACTTTTTAGCTAAAATTTGCTCTGCCTCATTAATGGCTTGTTTAAATCCATTTAAAGTAATTGGCCTAACAATATTTTCTAAATGATTTTCAATTGAACCACTATTAAGAGCTTTAACAAGTTGAGAAAAATTTGATCTAACAACCGAAGAAATCTGATTCATTATGTTAGACACAGCAAGCTCCGTTAAATCATTTTCGATTTTACTAAGTTTTTTTTCAAATTCTCTTCTTTCTATTTCAATCGCCTCTTCAATATCTTTAATCGCTATTTCTAATTGTTCTGCTGAAAGATTGCTACCTTTTAGCTTAGTACTAATAAATGTAATGGTATTGTCTAATAAATCAATAAATTCAAATTTAAAATTAGCCATAAAAATTGCTTCTTTTTGACTTTTTATTTCAGCTATACTTTTTTCAAAATCATCAATATCATATCCAAATTTCTTTGATGCTTCTGTTGTACCTACAAAGATTTCAGCATTGAACTTTTCTGAAAGTAATATTGATAGTTTATTTTGAATTTCCTCTATATCGTGACTACTCTTCTTTCTCGTAAGAATAAAGGAAAAACTCTCATAATCATAATTAACAAACTCACTAATAAAGGCAATCAATCTATCATTAAATGCATCTAAAGGTGATGCTACTACTATAAAATAATTCCCATTTGAAGCGTAGTTTGATACAGCTTTAGTATGCTGGAAGTTATTAGAATCTATACCAGGCATATCAACTAAAACAATTTCTTCTAGCTCTTTTAACTTGGGATTATTTAGATAAATCTCAATATACTCAATTTTATCGACATCTTGCTCAATTGATTTAAGATCAGTAAGTTCTTTTTCAATAGAATCTTCTTTTGAATAATGAATTACAATTCTTTCATTACTACTATATTTTAATTCTGTTGCTATCGCTGTAGTAGGACTATCACTCCATTCAAGAAGATTTTGACTAAGATAAGTATTTAGTAATCTAGATTTCCCTGCACTGAACCTGCCAATAAGTGGTACTTTGATCATAAAGTCTTCTACTCTTTTTTGTAGGTTTTCTGCTTTTTTAACAAAATGATCTGCACTTTTTTGTTCGTGTAAAATTTCTAAGAAGTTATTCAAATTTTTTAGGTATTGTTCCTTCAATATCATGGTTTCCTCCTATATTAAACTTAGTATTTTTTGTAATTTATCCATATTCACCTCTCCCACGCTCTCCACTGTGTAGCCCCTAGAACCTTTCTAGCTTCATCTTTAAGCATCCACAAGAAGTTATCCGCATTCTCAAAATTACCACTCAAGCACCCCGAAGTAAACTGATGACAGTTATCCATAATGAGATTATACTTTCTAGTGTTCCCTATCATCCGAATGGCTCTATTTGCAACCTCTTCAGAACCAACAGCACATCCATCAACACATGATACTTCTATGAACTGAGATTTGTTGAGTCCATTAAGTCTGCCTATGAAGGTTTCCGGGCTAACAGCTTCAATTAAGCCTGACCCGGACAGGTGAACTATTCTGTTATCTCCGATATAGATGCCTGAGTGTTCTACAACATCCATAAGATCGCAATAGACAAGACTTCCCGGAATTGGTCTTACTTTTTCTTGGATACTTCTAACTATATTTTTAATTTTCTTTGTAGATAAAATAATATCCACTGGTTTTCTATTTGGGATTATATCGTTTAGGATGCCATCAATAGGATTGGATGAAATCTCAGCACTATCAAAAACCTTCTTTACCACTTTGCTTTGAAGCCCAAAGATAAGTCCCATATTATTAAATAATCCTCCCATGTATCCTCCTTTACTTTTTATTTTTGTAAATATTTAAAGCTTTGTTAAGGGTTTCAATCACCCTCTCTCTCAACATCTCAGGTTCCAAAACCTCCACATTATCTTTAAATGAAAGGACAAAACTAATAGTCTCATCCATAGATTTTGTTTGGAAATCCAGGATTAAGTTATCCTCCTTATCTCTTTGCATTTCTTGATTTTGGTGCCAAATTCTTTCTGACACATATTGGGCTACGCTTTTATCAAATTTTAGTTTAACAGCAAATGTCTGACCTTGAGAGATACCAAAGGAACTGTCAAAGAATTCTTCTGAATTAAAGTTAACGGGGTCTTGTGGGCTAGTGAGTATTTCTAAAGCTTGAATTCTATTTAGAGCGAAAATTAGAAGCTGCTTTTTTGCTTTAAGATAACCCGCAAGATAGATATTATTGTTATGGAATTTCAAACTAAGAGGAGAAATTTCATGAGTTTTGACACTTGCGGAATAGACACTATTATAGGTGATTTTAATTTTTTTGTAAGTATAAATTGCCTTTATGATATCAATGAGATGTTGGCTATAATTATCGATAAAATTGATAGTATTTGTTGAAGTTGGGATGATAGCATCCGAGACTTTTTTAACAAAATTGCGGAAATTACTATCTGCTTGGGAAAATATCTTTTTGAAGCTGTTCTTCGCCAATCCGTCCAAATAACCTCCCCAAGAAGAGACCATTTTGAAAATTACATACATAGTATAATTTTCCATCTCTGATAATTTAATCTCGGGGATAGTATAGCCTTGGACTATTTTATAAACAACTTGATTATCCCGGCCTGCATCTATCTCATCATATATAGGGAAACCTACTGATGAAAGATTAGTAATATCACGTTCAACTGTCTTTTTTGATACTTCATAAATCTCTGCCAACTCACGTTTACTTACTCCGGTAAGTCTATTATTATAAATAGTATGAAGCATTTGCCATTGACGATATAAGGATTCATTACGCATCTTTCTCTCCCCTAGCCAGTTTTTTAGCTCTTAGCTTAGGAGTAAGAAATTCTGATAGTTTAGGATGATCGCAAGAATCTTCTTGGATAAAGAAGAAGAGGCAATCATAAGCTCTTGTCATCCCGACATATAGAAGTTTCACTGCTTGTAGAAGTTTGATTTCTTTGTTAGTTGTGGGCATATTAAAGAGATCTTTTTCGATATCGATGAGAATTACCACCCTAAATTCCAGTCCTTTGGCAGAGTGAAGTGTTGATAATTTGACACAATCTTTCCGATAGAAGGCATCATTATTTTTTAGATAAATCGCTGGTATTCCATGATTTACTAGCTGATCTGTTATTTTCTCAATTTTCTTAGATGGCGAGAAAACGGCTATATCGGCATATTCGATTCCTTGATCAAAATGAAGGAAATTAATCATTCCTGCCAATTTCTGAATTTTCTCTTCTCCCTGATAGTAAAGATAATCTACTTCTTTGCCTTGACGCCCGCTACTGACAGGCTCTTTCCAGTCTAGACCAAAGTGCTTTATTAAACGATTTGCTTCATTTAAGATTTGAATACTATTACGGTAATTTTTCCTTAAAATCACGACATTCTGTCCATGAAAAGGCATACTGACATCTTTCCAGCTGAATGTTTTTCGATAAATGGATTGCTTATAATCTCCCGCTAAAACAACTAAAGACTTATCTTCCTTTAAGAGAGCCTTAATGGTACGAATAATCACCGGCGATAAATCTTGAATTTCATCTGCAAAAATGGCATCATGTTTGAAGGCAAAATCTGCTTTCTTGCATTCTTCTAACATATCCAAGATTAGTTTGTTATAACAGGTTAAATCATCAGCTTGGAGTTGAGCTATGAATTCTTGATACATACTCCATACTGTCTTTCTCTGCCTTTTGCCCAGGATTCTATCTGTCCCTACTCTTTTATGGTAAAGATATTCAGATTCAGTAGTTAAGCCATTTTCATAGATTACTTCATCAATCTCTTTTTTAAGGAATTGTAAAAGCTGGCGTTGATCGGAATTTGTTTGCTCTTGTTTTCTCTGTAAGATTTTACTTCTTTCCGGCTTAAGTGATTTTGCCAGGAGGGTGTAGATACTGTAGCCGGGACTTATCTCAATGATTTTCTGGGGCTTAAGATAGAGGTCAGAGGCTTTTACCAACCATTCATAAATACCATCTATTTTTAGATTAATGATCTGTTGGCCTATCAGTTCTTCTACAGATTCCTTAATCATATTGGCTAAGGCAATATTGTAAGTAAAAAGGATACACTCCTTATCTGGATGAGCTTCAGCATAATAGATAGCTTTGTAGATTAAGATCGTTGTTTTGCCTGAACCGGTTTCCCCTCTAATCAAACAAGAGTTCCATTTATCATTAGCGATAATTTTCTCTTGGTAATCATCCAAATGAATCATTAATTTCTCTTTTGATCCTTGAATAAAGTCTAGGAGATGCTTTTCATCCTTAGCTTGTAGCAGAACATTGTCCGGTAATTTAAGAAATTGAGTTAATTTGAATCTGGTAACATCATCAAGAGTGTGCAAAGTCCACAAGGATAGTTCATTGCTTTGGCGTATTTCTTTAATTTGATAGTCATCAAGTAAAAGTTTTTCTTTCAAGAAGTTATCTGATAAGTTGCCGGCAAATATCTTGCTCTTTTCCTCTACTTGCTCTTGTTCTTCTGAAGATAAATAATGAGCTGTAACATCTATAAAATCGCCATCGATGGCTTCATTCTCTTTGGCAATATTGGTAAAATATCTGTCAGCTTCCTCTTCGATCTTGTGATCTGGACTAAGTCCCCAGATTATTAATTTATCACCTTTCTTGAAGTATAGCAGTCTTCCACCTCTTCTCCCACCAATATCAGAAATCCACAGGTTATTGTTAGGTAAAGAACGAAATTTATGATCATTAGCTCGGTTAGATTGCCTTAATTCTAATACGGTTCTTTGTAAAGCATTCACCATATTAGCGTTAAAACTATCCAGCCATTTACTGATGCTATCATACCTTGATAATGGATAGACTACTTGCAACATATCAACAACCACTCTTTATTTTCATATAATCTAACTCTCAAATTTATAATTAACCAAAATTTACTTTGCTTATTTTTTTTGTCAATTAAAATATTTATCATAGATGAAATTTCTAGATTTTACAATTATCCCAATCCAAAGCCTTTAGTAATTTTTATACCAAAGGCTTGGACTAAGATATGGGACATAAATGTGAAATTAATTTTCATAAGTTAACTTTTCTATTTTTACAACAAACTCATCAAACACTTTTTGATCAAATTTAACCTCATAGTAAGTGTTGTCTCTTTTCTTTTCTTCTAGAATCTCGAGCTGTCTGTCAATCTCTTCTTTTTGCCTTTCTAAAGGTTCTTCTAATCTTTCTCTTCTATGTTCAGGACTTTCAGAAAATATCTTGTTTAGCTCTGAGGAAAGTGTATAATCAAGATCATAGCCATCACAATCATAATGAATTATTTTCTCCAGTAACTCAAACCAGTTTAGATTTAGTTCGTAGAACATCTGTTGATATTCCTCACCTTTTGCTTCATCATAATATTCACAACTACCATAAAAAAATATTTTGTTGTCGATATTAAAACTTTCTACTAAAGTTTCCTTTCCCTTAAACAAACCCATTAATAGGGCTGTTAGACTTTTCTGAAATAATTTGTTCAACCTTTCAGCTTCTTTATCAGCAAAATCCTCTGATACTATCTTCTCCTGGACCCCAATCTTCAATCCTTGAGCCAACACATTCATCTCTTTTTTTAAGTCAGTACAATCCATGATTTTTCTCCTTTGTTTTTTTTAAAAGTCATTTTTGAGTACTGAATTAGTTATAAATCAGGCTATAGACAGATTAGGTCCTACCCCCTATTTTTTTTTATTTTTACTTGAACCCGAATACTTTGCTAAAGCTACGTATCATAGGTGAAGAGTGCTAGATTCTTTTAGCAAAATAAGTTACAGAATTTGAAGGCATATAATATATATATTCCTGAAAATTATGTAGCTTACTTTTGCAAAA
>JAEKNW010000167.1 GCA_016838885.1 Candidatus Cloacimonadota bacterium | reverse complement strand
TTATTATACGGACACTTACAGATTTTCTTTCTTAGTGGTATATTTTTGGAATTCATAATGCTATTATATATATCATAAGGATTTTGTTTTTAAATTTTTTAAAAAAAAGAAAAGGAGAAAAAAAATGAAAAAACTTATCTTATCACTTTTGTTAGTTGTTTTGTGTTTGTCACTTTTTGGTTTAGACAAATGGGCTCCAGTGAATGTTCTTAGTGGAGCAGGTACATCTGATAATCCCTATTTAGTTTAAGATTTTGCTGACCTTGTTATTTTATCTTCAACTAGCTCTTATTGGGCTTCCGGAACTTATATCCAACAAACTGGTGTGATTGATGCTTCTAGTTCATCGAGCTTAAATGCTGGAGCAGGCTTTATTCCTATTGGAAATTCATCCTCACCTTTCTTTGGTAATTATGATGGACAAGATTTTTCAATTCAGAACTTGACCATTGATAGAGCTGCTAATCAACAAGGTCTTTTCGGATTTTGTATTAATGCAAGTATTTCCAATGTTAGCATGGTAAATGTAGACATCAGCGGAATTAATTATGTTGGTGGAATAGTGGGACAATCACAAAATGGATTAACCTTAAAAAACTTTTCAGTCCATGGAAGTGTTTCTGGTGTCCAAGATATTGGAGGAATCGCCGGTTATCTAGGAAGTTCTTCTATGATCAACTGCTCTATGGCTGGAACAATTTCAGGAGATAATAAGGTTGGAGGTTGTCTTGCTACTGCAACTAATACTACAATTAGGAATTGTTCTTCGGCGGGAACAATCTCAAGACTAAGCCAAGATAACAACAAAAATAATTGGGGCGGTATAGTCGCTTTTGCTAGTAATTCATCAGACATTTCCAAATGTACTTCATTAGCAAATGTAGAGGGTAACAGATATTCTGGTGGAATAATAGGATATCTGTCATCATCAGTTACTGTCGATTCTTGTTATGCCAGTGGAGATGTTAGCGGTGGTACCTATGTGGGTGGATTAATTGGTCAAGCAAGTGGAAGCGCTTATGTAAGAAATTGTTATGCTACTGGAGATATAACAAGTTATGACCAAAATGCTGGTGGTTTTGCCGGTTCAATAGCTGGTACTTCATCTGTAAATGTAGAGATAAGTAACTGTTATGCTTCTGGAGATGCTGAAGCTATAGCTTATGCTAGTGGTTTTATTGGATATTGTACTTCTCTTGATATTGATAATTGCTATTCAATTGGAGAGGTAACTGTTACTCCTGGAGCTCCTAAATCTGGTTTTGCTTCCGGATCAGGTAGCTACACTTGCGATAATTCTTTCTGGGATACTACTCATTCAAATATCTCTACATCAATAATTGGTATTGGACAGACTAGTGAAGAAATGAAAACATTGACCACTTTTACAAATGCTACTTGGGATTTTGTTGGAGAAGCTATTAATGGTAATGAGGACCATTGGAGTATGGATGCTGGCAAAAACAGTGGGTACCCTTACTTAACTTGGGCAGAAGACCTAGTGCCTGTAACAATAGTTTGTCCTCATACTATAGTTTTTGACCCTGAAGATGGAGAAACAAATATAGACCTTGAAGAAGGTAGTATTGTTTGGCAGGGATTAACAGCACCACCATTCCATCAAACTAGGTATGAAGTAACTGTGAAAAATCCAGATGAAGTTATTGTTTATGAAGTAGATACATCTGATATTGGTATCAGTTTAGAAAATGCAGAATTAGTTTATTCAACTAAGTATACTTATACTATCATGGCATATTTTTTAGCTGATGATAATTCAAGAATCTATCCAGAAACTGATCCTTACATTTATACATTCTACACCTCTGCTGGTATTGTAGTTGATCCTGAGGAAGTGAATGAGAATAATCCTGTTTCTTATGTTATAATCGATAGTCCTAGTGCTTCTATTCCTTCTATACCTGTAATTTTAGACAATCCACCTACAACAGGATATCCTTATCAAGCAATAGCTGCCTTTAGTTATAATTTTGATGCTGAAGGAGAATACACAATCCAATTAGTTAGTACTAATTACTTAGAAGTTACTCATGTCTATGTAGGTGGTCAAGAAATGGATCCATATGATGGATCATCTTCTCTTGATATTTGGGCACCAGTTGATGGAATTATTTTTATTATCTTCTACTATGATGGTGCAAAAGGTGACCAAAACATTGTTTTAACAAATGATGATGCAACTCTTCCAGTAGAACTCTCATCCTTCAATGCTATAGCCACTGCAGACAACTTTGCTCAAATCTCTTGGGAAACTGCTTCTGAATCAAATTTATTAGGTTATAATATCTATAGAAATGAAGCAGATATTTCAGAAACTGCTCAAAGAGTTAATGCTAATATAATTGCTGCGAACAACTATGCTACCGGCTCAAGCTATTCTTTTGTTGATAGTGAAATAGAAAGAGAGACAACTTATTACTATTGGTTAGAAAGTTTAGAGCTAAGTAATGAAAACAAACTCTATGGACCTGTAAGTGTAAGAATAGAGACAGAAGAGAATAATAATGTCCTTCCAAGTGCTACCAGTCTCTTCGCAGCTTACCCAAATCCATTTAACCCTGAAACAACAATCAAGTTTAATGTTAAAGAGAATGATATGGCTTCTTTGATTATTTATAATGTAAAAGGTCAAGTTGTTAAATCATATATGAATTTCTTACCTGGAGAACATTCCCTTGTTTGGAATGGTAAAGACAATAGCAATAACAATGTTGCTTCCGGTGTATATCTATACAAACTAATTTCTAATTGTTATACCAAAACAAATAAAATGATCCTTATGAAATAGTTCAATAAAAGCAAATCCAAATGAAGAAAAGCTCCGAGCTCCTTTCGGAGCTTTTTTTGTTCACCACTAAGGCACAAAGAGCACAAAAAAGAAAGGAGTCTATCCACTAATTACACTAATTACACTAATTACACAAAAAAGAAGATATTTAGCCACCGAAAACACAGAATACACTGAGAAGAAGAAAGAAAACTTAGCCACTGATAACACAGATAAACACGGATAAAAGCCTCTTCACTGGGAATGCGGATGGCCACATCCGCCCCAAGCACAAAGTGATTGGGATCACAAAAAAGAAAGGAGCCTATCCACGAATTACACTAATTACACGAAGAAGAAGGAAGAGATCTAGCCACCGAAAACACTGAAAACACCGAAAAGAGGGAAAGAGAGAAATTCTTCATACGAATGAGAAAATAACCTCCTAAGTCGGACGGTGGACATTCTGACCGGCATTAAAGAGATCTAGCAATCGAAAACACCGAAAACACCAAAAAGAGGAAAATCCTATCTATTTAGGGAAAACTGTCTTAGTCCTCAAGCAAAACTTCACTAACATCAGCATAAGTGGGACTTCTATTAAGACTCCAACCACTGTTGCCAAGGAAGCTCCTGAAGATAAACCAAAAAGCATAGCAGAGGTAGCAATGGCTACTTCGAAGTGATTTGAAGCTCCAATCATGGCTACCGGGGCAGCATCTGCGTAGGGTAGCTTGAATATTTTAGCCAAGATATAGCCTATAATGAAGATTAGGACAGTCTGGATAAAGAGAGGAATAGCAATCCAGAGTATAGTAAGTGGCTGTTTGATAATTACTTCACCTTTGAAGGAAAAGAGCAAGACCAAAGTAGTTAAAAGAGCAATAATCGATACAGTTCCTAATTTAGGGATAAACTTAGTCTCGAAAAACTCTTTACCTTTCTTATTTATGATCCATTTACGGGAGAAGTAGCCTGAAACAAGAGGAAGAGCGACATAGATCAGTACCGAGAGAATTATCGTTTCCCAAGGAATAGGCATATCGTTTTCTCCTAAGAGATATCCTCCTAAAGGAGCATAGAAAATCAGCATAGTTAAGGAGTTTATGGCAACCATAACCAGGGTTAGTCCCATGTTTCCTTTTGATAGCC
Source organism: Candidatus Cloacimonadota bacterium (assembly GCA_016838885.1). Taxonomy (GTDB): domain Bacteria; phylum Cloacimonadota; class Cloacimonadia; order Cloacimonadales; family JAFGVF01; genus JAEKNW01. The sequence goes on along the minus strand of JAEKNW010000167.1, from coordinate 4,642 downwards.
AGCTCCAGACTAATACCATGGCTGTACAGGGGGCAATTCCCAGTAAGATAGCTCCCGAGATATAGCTTTTATATAATTCGACTTCTTGGCCATTCTTAAGAATCTCTGTTCCGAAAATGAGTCCATATTTATGAAAGAGGGTTAAAAAGAAAGTAGCGATAAAAAACATCGTAAAAGGTTTTATTAACCAATTTATGATAAGAGTCAGGGCTACCGGTTTAGGTGTCTTACCTGCTTTTACTACTTCGCTAAAATCAATCTTAACCATGATAGGATACATCATAAAGAAGAGACAGATAGCTATAGGAATTGAGATCTGATAGACTGACCATGAATCTAAGGTTAAGGCTAATGAAGGTAGTACTTTACCAAGAGTAATACCTAATCCGATACAAAGAAGAACCCAAAGAGTCAGATACTTTTCGAAAATACTAAGACTCTTACCTTGGTACTTTTTCTCAGCTACTTGGCACATTTGGCTCATTTTTTCTCCTTATTCAGCTAATTTCTTGACTGCTTCAGCAATTAAATCTCTAACTTCTCTGAATTTATCCAGATTATGTCCATCAGGATCTTCAAATCCAATATGCAGACGATGCTTCACTTTGCCGGTGAAAAGAGGGCAAGTCTTTTTAGCAGAATCACATACTGTTATGACATAATCAAATTCATCTGCTAAAAACTCATTAACCATTTTAGGGTTATGACTTGATAAATCAATACCAAGCTCTTTCATTACTGTGATAGCATGAGGATTAACTCTCTCTGCCGGTTTTGTCCCGGCAGAAAAAGCTTGGAATCCCTCATACTGCTTCATAAATCCTTCCGCCATTTGACTACGACAAGAGTTACCTGTGCAGAGAAAGAGGACTTTTTTCATAGTTTTTTTCCTTTTATTCTTTTATAAAGGGGATTATTTGTTTAGCAGATAATGATCTGCCGGCAGATACAACCTTCTCATCAACCACTAAGGCAGGTGTCATCATTACACCATAATCCATAATTTGATTAAGATCGGTTACCTTTTCAATAGTTGCTTCTACACCAGATTCTTCCACAGCTTTGATAGCTTCTTGTTCTAGTTTTTTACACTTAGCACAACCTGTACCTAATACTTTAATTATCATCTTATTCTCCTGTTTATTTTTATCCCGAATACATTATTTGGGTTTATACTGTCCAGATTAAATAAAATCCGGCTAAAATTACTAATATGGCACAAACTCTTTTCAGCATCAGTGCACCTTTACTCTTTTCTGTCCAGTTAAGATATCTTTGCACAACTTCAGTGAAGGTTCCGGCAAGGATGATTACTGAACAATGTCCAATTCCATAGATTAAAATTAATAGCGAAGCTAAAAGGAAATTAGTTGAGGCCAGACTAAAAGATACAGTCAAAACCGGTGCCATAAAGGCAAAAGTGCATGGTCCCAAAGCTATGCCGAAGACTAATCCCAGCACTAACGCTGCTAATAAACCCTTTTTTTTGAAATTTGGTTGTCCTGCTCTCCCTGCAAAAGGCATGGGGATTACATCAAGCATATTTAAGCCAACTAAGAAAAAAATGAGAGCTACCCCATAGTTTCCATACTTTCCCACATCTCCTAACATCCTCCCCATGGAGGCTGTTATCACTCCAACAATAGCTATAGTAATAAGTATTCCTATGGAAAATAGACTAGAAATTAGAAAGGCTCGTTTATATGACATTTTTCCCTGATTATCTATAAAACCAATAATTAAGGGAATAGATGCTAAATGGCAAGGACTCAGGATAATACTCAAAATACCCCAGACAAAAGAAGCGATTAGAGCAAATCCTGCCCCGCTTTGCATAGCTGTTGAAAGCCATGTAAATAGGGAGTTTATCATAGTTTAACACCTGTCTCTCCCAATTTCTTGAGAATATCCTCTTTAGAGAGAAAGCCTTCATGACGCCAATATTGCTGACCTGCTTCATCAAAGAAGATTTGTGTAGGTATTACTCTTACTTTATATTTATCAGAGAGTAAGCTGTGTTCAGAAACATCTAGGATAAGAATATTCACTTTACCTGCTAACTCTTCTTCCAGTTCTGCGAAAATTGGTTTCATCATCTTGCAAGGAATACATGAGTCAGAACCAAGGTCTAATACTGTCGGAAAACCATTCACCAGTAAGTCATCAAGCGGGCTTTTCGGGCGTAAGGCTATCTGTTCTTCAATCCATTTATTATTTAACTTAACATCAGCATTTTCTCGTAATTCTTGGATAAACTTATCAAAAGCTTGACCTTGCTTTTGTTGAACTAAGTAACTTCTAATCTCATTTTCTACTTGAACTAAAGGAGTTCCCGGCATCTGATCTTTGTTTTGATTATAAATATCCTCAATTTCTGTTTGGGTAACTTCCGGTTGGCCAGCAACCTCAATAAACAATTCCTGAGCTACCTTTTCAAATTGTTGGTCCTGAGTCTTAGCAGAATCTGTAAGGCCTCTATTATCAGCTTCTTGATAGATGAGCTCACGCATGATAACTTGCTCAAGATATTCATCTTTACTGTTAGCAAACATCTCTTGATATTGTTTAGGTAAACTCTTATATTGATGGTCCAAATCTTCTTTAGTGATATTAATACCTGCAACATTTGCTAATATGCTATCAGGCAATACTTCTGTGCTGGTCTTTCTCGTAGGGTTATCATCCTCTGAACTATAATTCTTATAGGCTATGAGGGCTCCTATGGCAATTACAAGGAGAACTACAATTAATATTTTTCTTCCATTTTTCATACAAATTCCTTATTTATAAAATTACAATTACATCATCCCGAAAATCAATCCTGATATAGTAGCCATTACTACTACTAAGGAGACAAATACGACAGTCTTTTTTGTTCCCATAACACTGCGAATCACCAGCATGTTTGGGAGTGATAGGGCAGGTCCGGCAAGCAGAAGTGCTAAAGCAGGTCCTTTTCCCATGCCATTACCCATTAATCCCTGCAAAATAGGAACTTCGGTAAGAGTTGCGAAGTACATAAAAGCTCCAACTATTGAAGCGAAGAAGTTAGCAAAAAGAGAGTTTCCGCCTACTAATTTGGAAATCCATTCTGAGGGGATAAGACCTTCATGGCCTGGTCTGGCTAATAATAAACCGGCGACTAAGACACCAAAGAAAAGCAAGGGTAAAATTTGTTTGGCAAATCCCCAGGTTGCAGAGAACCATTCTCCTGCTTCCTCTTCATCTTTACTGGTAAAATAAGAAAGCCCGATTATACCTACTACAAAAGGCATAAGAGGTTGCCAACCTGAGATAATGCCGGCAATAACAACTGCCAAAGCAACCACTAACATCTTCCAAATCTTCATCTTATATAAAGTTACTAATATTATTCCTAAAGCAATAGAGAAAATTGACGTAATAATCCATTTCATACTATAGATTAAATGCCATAAACCTGACTCTTCTACAGGTTTTGCCCAGTTGGCAAAAACTAAAATCATAACCATTGAACCAAAGAATATTATATTATGCCACAAGGGACGATCCGCTTCTACATCAGGCATCTGCATCTGCATCTCGACTTTTGCCTTCTCTTCCTTCCTAAAAATAAATCCCATCAATAAGCCAATAACAATGCTAAATACTATAGCTCCCACGGCTCTGGCTATTCCCATCTCTAGTCCTAAAATTCTGGCAGTTAAGATAATTGCTAAAATATTGATAGCAGGTCCGGAATATAAAAACGCTGTAGCCGGTCCTAAGCCTGCTCCTCGTTTGTAAATACCACTGAAAAGAGGAAGAATAGTACAAGAGCAAACTGCTAAAATAGAACCCGAAACTGCTGCTACTGAATAAGCTACCACTCTCTTAGCTTTTGCTCCCAAATACTTCATTACCGCATTTTGCGATATAAAGACTCCTATTGCCCCGGCGATAAAAAGAGCGGGTAAAAGACATAAAATTACATGCAGTTGAGCATATTCTTTTAACAGATGAAAAGACTCCATTACAGCATTCTGGAACCGCGAAGAATCAACAGGTAAATTGAATGAAATTAAAAATACTGCTGTCATTAGTAATAAGATTTTAAACTCTTTTTTCCAACTCATTTATCCTCCAAATTGTTCATTAATTGCCTATCTCTTTCTAAATTGGTATATAAAATATCTTTAGAAGCTGCTAAAAAACGTGCCACACAATCACATCTTATATGATAATAAACACAATTCCCTTCCCGATAATCAGAGATTAACCCACTCTTCTTCATCTGAGTTAAATGCTTGGATATTGTCGATATATCAAAACCTAACTCATCTGCAAACTCTTTAACACACAGCTTACGCTCTGCTAAAGTCTCTAAAATATAAAGCCTGACAGGATGGGCTGTAGCCTTTATTATATCAGCCAACATCTCATATTTTTCTTTTGAATATTCCATACTAAGATCTCCTTTTGATTTCAAGTTTGCCAAATACGTCAAACTGTCAAGGAGATTTGTGTTAATTTTTCTTGATGAGGAAGAGAGACTGTTCAACTATCGAGCCGCCCTCCTTAATAGTTTATCCCGAATGGTGCAGTAGAACTTTAGAGAAGAGTGCAGATTCTTTTAGCAAAATAACTTACAGAATTTGAAGGCATATAATATATATATTCCTGA
>JAEKNW010000166.1 GCA_016838885.1 Candidatus Cloacimonadota bacterium | reverse complement strand
CAAAAGTAACTTCCATAATTTTCAGGAATATATATATTATATGCCTTCAAATTCTGTAAGTTATTTTGCTAAAAGAATCTGCACTCTTCTCTAAAGCTCCAATGCACCATTCGGATTAAAAATTAGCAGAGAAGGCGGGCAATATGTCCGCCTCTTGCTTATAAGACAGGGGATAGTCATACACCACAAAGTCACAAAGAAAAATTTAGCCACCGAAAATACCGAAAACACTGAAAAGAAGAGCTTTCACACTTATTAATAGGAATTTGAATTTTATAAAGAGCTTAATTTCTGCTTAACAGATTCAATTTTCCCTTTTATTCTATTTTGTTTTGATGCTCTAAAATCTATTTTAATAGTTATACCCAATCTTTCATAATCACCGGCAAACTTGTAAAATATGGTTCTAACTAAGTTCATAACATCATCGTATTTTCCCTCAATTACTGATCCCATAGGAGTAAGAAGGTGTTGGACACTTTTATCTTGATTAATAACATCAATTACTTGGGCTACAAAAGGTGATAAACTTGGTCCTATATCGTAAGTTACAACTACTAATTCACAAATTATGTTGGTATTCATACTTTCCCCTTTTTTTTAACCCGAACCATTCAGGTTAAATAACTAATCAGAAGATTTGGAAACACACCATATCCCACTCAAAAAGGGGATATGGGTGTGTCTAAATTCTAAACAGCGAAGCGACTAAACTCTAAACAGCGAAGCGACTAAACGCTAAACCTCTTATTGAAACACCCCACTGTGTGTTCCCCACACAGCGGAGGATTTATGATCTCTATTACTCTATCTCTCTATCTCTATCTCTATCTCTATCTCTCTATCTTACTTAAAAGCTTCCATGCCAGAGAATTCTCTGTAAAGGTCAAAGCTTTTAAGTTGTTTCTCATCATCTGCAGTAACTTCATTCATGACTATTTTGGTTAGAAGTTCTCCTAAGCCCGGTCCTAGCATAAAGCCTTGACCACACATTCCCACCGCATTGATAAAGTTAGGTATTTCTTTAGTTCTGCCTACTATAGGGAAGCCGTCTGGAGTCATTGGATATTGCCCACGCCAAGTTCTTCTTAGTTTTAAGTATTTCAAACGAGGGTAGATATCTAACATTCTTTTGGTAACTAAAGGCAAGAATTCTGAAGTTGAAAGGTTATCTACGCCTACGATAGGAGGGTCTGGGGTGATACAGAAGACAACTTGTCCTTCATGATTTTGATAGAAATAGTAGTTAGCTGAACCTGGAGCTTTACGCATATCGATTACCATGGGCTCGAAGAATCTTTTTACCGGCTCCGTAATACCGGCTTCGTGATTATCAGGGAAAACTGGGAGGTTTAAGCCGACTTTCTTTCCTATGGCCCTTGCATTATTACCAGAGGCATTAATCACTTCTGAACAATAGTATTTTGTTTTATCTGTTACTAGTGCAACAACTTTATTATTCTCAAGTTCAAACTCTTTAACTTCTTCATTAAAGTGAAACTTTGCTCCTAATTCACTAGCTCTTTTATGAAAAGCTGACATGGCTAAGAGGGGAGAACAGCTTCCATCTTCAGGTGAAAAAGTTGAACCTCTTAATCCTTCCATCTTGATGCCGGGAACTAATTTGTTATACTCGTCAGGAGTTATCCACATGATATTTAGTCCCATGCTTTGCAGGGATCTAACCATGGCTTGTAGGGTTTCAGAGTCTTTATCATTCCAAGCAGGATAGGAATAACCATTGGAACGCCAACCTATATCATAATTATGTTCTTCTTTCCAAGTTGAAAAGATTTCTATACTTCTTTTGCAGACTGAGAGTTTTCCATAATCTGAATGTGTAGCTCTCACTCCGCCAATTGCTTTCTTATTATTTGATTGTCCGGGACCGGATAACTCATCTAAGACGAGGACTCTTTTCCCTTTTTCACTCAAGGAAACAGCAGTAGGAACTCCGATTGAACCTGCACCGATTATTATTACATCATAAGTATTATTATTCATCTTACTCCTCCCTCTTTCCACCGGCAAAGACACTTAGCTGAGCTTCGATAAAGACAGGTCTTTTAGTGTTTGGTACGACATGATCAGCCGGCACGCCTTCTTGTCTCATCACTTGTTTAAGTAGGACATCACAAGTCTTAGCACCACAAGGACCCATTCCTGCTCTGGTAATAGCTTTTATCTGATTCATATCATAGATGCCTTGTTTGATTAAAGCTCTTACATCTTTAACTCTGACTCTTTCACAGAGACATACCATACCATCATCTTCCATATTAGGGATAATAGCTTGGTCCAAAGGAGCTGAAATTGTATCATCTTGTATTCTAAAAGAAGCGACTTGCTTAGCAATCTCTCTATCTACTTCTATTTTAATAGTTTGTGTCTTTTGTTTAGGGAACATTTGCACGCTGATAACTGGATAATGTCCCAAAGAAACACCATCAATGTTATTTACTTCAACTATATCTCCCTCTTTAATCATAAAATTGCCAACTTCATAAGGAAGTGTAACTAAAGGATGTTCTTGATCTTTTCTGTAATCTACTAAAGTGATAGCTAAACCAGGACAAATAACCACACACTTACCGCAACCGATGCATTTTTCAGTGTAATATGGAGTTCCCATTAATCCACCATCATCGATTTTGATGGCATTCACAGGGCAAACAGTCGTACAAGGATTGCATGGTATCTCTTGTAAACAGTGAATTATTGGCATCACGCCTTCTTCACTATCGCTGTAATTATAAGCTTTTATCTGACCCGGATGAGATTTGAGCAAATTGGCTTTATCATACCATTCTTGAGGGACATCCTCAACATCAGCACCCATCTCTTTGCATATTTTAAGTCCAACAATCTTACCATTAAACATAGCAGAAGAGGCTTCAGCTATTTCAAAAGCATCACCGGCGGCCATAACAGGAAGTCTTGCTTGTACAGCTTCTTGAGTAAACTCATCTAATGAATCTAAGCCTACAGCCATTAAGATAGTATCGCAAGAAAAACTCTTTTCTGTTCCTGGTATTTGTTGAAATTTATCATCAACTTGAACTATCGTTATGCCTTCAACTGTCTCAGTACCATTTGCACTTAAAATACTATGAGAAGTGTAGATAGGAACACCAAGCCTCACTAGTTTATCTGCATGAACTTTATAACCACCACAGCTGGGAGCTGCTTCCACAAGTCCAACTACATTAATACCTGCTTGCAGAGCATGATAACCGGCTATCAAACCTACGTTACCACCACCAACTATGAATAATCTCTCTGTTGGTTTAACTAAATCTCTGTTAACTAAGGTTTGGAAGGCTCCTGCTCCATAGATACCTGCAAGAGTGTTTCCATTAAATCTTAAGAACTTTTCTCGGGCACCTGCTGCATTAAGAATCAGCTTAGGTGTTACTATTTTATATTCATCTTGCTTCAATATACCAACCTTTTTATCGCTAAAGACAAAGAGGACAGTACTCTCGGTCCAAATCTCGATTGATTCATATTGAGAAACTTCTTCAGCAAGAATTTTACCTATATCATTACCTCTGGTTCCGGCTCTAGAATCAGCTTGAGAACCGAAGAATTTATGTGTTTGAAGTACTAACTTACCACCCAATACTTCTTTATCATCTATTAATAAAGCCTTGATATTCCTTTTTCCCATTTCTATGGCAGCAGAGAGTCCGGCAGGACCTCCACCAATAATTAACACATCAGCAGGGAGTTCTTCTATATCAGACATTTCAACAGGATTTGGATCATTTGGTAAATCAGGTAAGCCTTCAGCACTCTCAACTATCATGTTCTCTTTCACAGGAGTCATACATGATTTTACAGGGATACCATTGGCGATTACTGTACATTTTGCACACTGTCCGTTAGCGCAGAAGATACCTTGAGCTGTATTATCGGCGTGGTGATGTCCAAAGACGCGGATGCCGTTTGCCATGAGAGCTGAAGCAATCATCTCTCCTCGTCGGGCACTAAGTGGTTGTTTATTCCAATAAAAAGTTACAAAATCGTTAATTTCCGGCATATCTAAGACCGGGTGGTTTCTAATACGTTGTTCAACCATAATTTTCTCCTAAAATTGGATTCTATTTTCTAAAAAAAGTTAGACTTGTTAATGTGTCAAGCGGAAAACTTATTTTTTTCTTTACTAAATAAAGTATTGAGAAAAAGTGATTTCGATATAATTTTCATAAAAATAAATGAGAGGATTAAATGAAGAATAGATTTTTGGTAGTTTTGATGCTTTTTATTACCTGTTTAGTAGGACAAGATATTCAGCAATTAGCTACGAGATTTTATCAAATCTCAGAACAATTTGATGCAATCGGAGCTTCCTATTGCTTAGTATATAATCAAGATATTTATAACTTTAGTTATGGTTGGAAAGATTATGATAGACAGCTTAGGATAGATTCTGACACTAAGTTTCGGATTGCCTCAATCTCCAAAGTTATAACGGCAATATCTGCTATGAAGTTAGTAGAAGAAGGGCTTATTGACCTAGATAGTGATGTTTCAAGTTATCTGGGCTTTACACTTAGAAATCCAAACTTCCCAAACAATCAGATTACTCTTCGGTACTTGTTAACTCACACAGCAGGCTTAAGAGATAGCAACGCTTATAGCAATTTTCTTTCTGCTTCTTATTCTCAAACTCCTCCGGCCATCTCTGAATTGCTTCTTCCAGGTGGAGATTATTTTAACTCTTCTCTATGGACAAGTTATTATGCTCCTGGAGTAGCAGTAGGATGGGATTACTCTAATCTATCAGCAGGGCTTGTGGCATCCATTGTGGAAGCTGTATCACAAGAACATTTCACCACTTATTGCCAAGCTAACATCTTTGAACCTCTAGATATTGAAGCGTGTTGGAATAACTTTTCGGCATTGAGTGATATTAATGATTTAGCAGTATTGTATCGTTATGTTGGTGGACTTCCTACTCCTCAGGCTGATAATTATCAAGGTTTTTACCCTACAGAAGTAGATTTAGAACAAATTCCTTATGGGTGGAATGGACTTATCTATGCTCCTCAAGGTGGTTTAAGAATTAGTACAGGTGACTTAGCTAAGATATTTAAGATGTTACAGAACAGAGGGAGTTATGAAGGTGTGCAGATACTGGCTGAAACTACGATAAATGAGATGGAAGATCTCAACTGGAGTGGCTCCGGGCTGGGTGGTTTTTATACAGAGATGGGACTTCAATTGCAAAGGACTTATGATATTTTCAGTGGCGAACTCTTCTATGGTCATGCAGGAGAAGCTTATGGCTTAATTAGTGATGCCTATTATAATCCGGTGCGTGATGTTTCAATTATTTTCCTTACTAATGGTGCTAATTTTAGCTATGGAAATGTTTTTTATGACTTTGAAGAGGCTATCTTCACTGCTACTCAAGAATGGCTTGATGCAGTTCCCAACTATAATGATGCTGTCCCTAAGACTGATATTGAAATCTATCCTAATCTCGTTACTTCATTAAAGCAGAAAATCACTATTAAAAGTGATGAGAAACTTGTTAATACATCCCTCTATAATTTAAAAGGACAATTAGATAAAAATAATATTAATTCTAATTCGGCCAATGAAATCTCACTTGTAGATTCAAACCTAACTAGTGGCTTTTATATCCTCAAAATACAAACTTCTACGAGAACAGTCCACAAGAAGCTCATTATAAGAAAATAAGATTTGGTATTTTGTTATAGGTAATTAACTTATTCATAAAAGATTTTAACCCAAAGATTGGAGAAATAATGAATAAGGTAATTATACAGATAGATGGGATGTCTTGTAGCTCATGCTCAGCGTCTATAGAGAGGGCTTTGAAGAAAACTACCGGCATCAAAGAAACAAATGTAAATTATGCAGCAGGAAAAGCTTTTGTTACATATTATCCGGAAGAGATTACTGTCTCTGAAATAGAACATGTTGTAACAAACACTGGCTATGAAGTAGTTAAATCAACAAACCCTGATAGCCCTCCAGAAAAAGTAAATACTATAAAACTAAATGTTACAGGTATGTCTTGTGCTAGTTGCTCTTCAGCTGTTGAAAGGGCGTTAAAGAAAACCTCAGGGGTTAAATCAGTTAATGTAAATTTAGCTTCTGAAGTTGCAACAATTGAGATTGATCCTGATTCAACAAATGAAAATATTTTAAAAGAAGCTGTTCTTAATGCAGGTTATGGAGTCCAAGAAAAGAAACCCATAGATAATGATGAAAAACATCTTCAAGATGCTAAAAGAAGAATGATAGTTATCTGGGCTGTTACCATCCCAATTATGCTTTGGATGATTCCTATGATGCTGTTTGGGATAATGTGGCCTGATCATATTACTCATAATATTGGAGTTTTAATCTTAGCATCAATCGGACTCTTCACTGTTGGAGCAAAGACTTTCAAGTCTGCCTTCAAATCAGTTATTCATGGTTCTGCCAATATGGATGTACTGATAACATTAGGAACCGGAGCTGCTTTTATAACTGGTATCCTTCACTTTTTTATGGAAATTGCCAGTTTTGCCGGGATTTCAGCTATGATTATGGCCTTTCATCTTACAGGTCGTTATATTGAAGTAAAGGCTAAAGGAAGAGCATCTCAAGCGATTAAGAAACTTCTAGAACTTGGAGCAAAAACAGCCCTGATTGAAGATGGGGAAGAGGAGAAAGAAGTTCAGGTTGAATCATTGAGGTTGGGGGATGTAATGTTAGTAAAACCTGGGGCTAAGATACCCACTGATGGTCAGATTATCTCAGGTTCTACAACTATTGATGAATCTATGGCTACAGGTGAATCTTTACCAGTAAAGAAACATCCAGGCGATAAAGTATTGGGTGCTACTATTAATCAAAATGGCTTTATAAAAGTTAAGGTAGAAAAGATTGGGAGTGAGACTTTTCTTTCTCAAATAATTAAAATGGTTGAAGAAGCTCAAGGTTCCAAAGTCCCCATTCAAGAGTTTGCTGACAAAGTAACAGCATATTTTGTTCCCTTAGTGATTATTTTAGCGGGAATTGCTTTTGCTAGTTGGCTAATTTTCCCTGAAACTCTTCAATCAATTACCTTATGGGCTTCCCAGTATCTTGCTTGGGTAAATCCTCAAGCTAATACTTTGACTCAGGCTATCTTTGCTACTGTTGCAGTTTTGGTCATTGCCTGTCCTTGTGCCCTTGGATTAGCAACCCCGACCGCTCTTATGGTAGGAAGTGGTATGGGGGCTGAAAACGGTATTCTCATCAGAAATGGAGCAGCAATTCAAACTATGAAAGATGTGAAAGTCATTGTTTTTGATAAAACTGGCACTATCACCAAAGGGAGACCTGAAGTTACAGATATCATATCTCTCCAAGGCAGTGATAATCAATTGATTAGTTTAGCTGGAAGCTTAGAAGCTAAATCAGATCATCCTCTAGGGATTGCGATTCTTAACTATCTTAAACACAAAGGGCTTACTAAAAGCCAAGTAAGAAATTTCTCTTCCCATTCAGGTAAAGGCTTGAGTGGTGAGATTGAAGGGAGAGAAATATTCTTAGGTAACAAGAAATTGATGTCCGAGCAAAATATTGATTTCTCTTTGCATTATGAGCAGATTGATAAGCTTGAAGAAGAAGCCAAAACAGTTATCTTACTTGCTAATCATGAAAAGTTATTGGGAATGATCGCTGTAGCTGATGCAATAAAAGATGACTCTCAAAGAGCGATTGAGCGACTTCATCAGCTAGGTTTCAAAACTGCTATGATTAGTGGTGATAACAGCAAAACAGCTCGAGCTATAGCTAATAAAGTCGGGATCGATTTTGTAGCATCAGAAGTTTTGCCTGACCAAAAAGTAGAGCAAATTAAAAAGTTTCAAGCTGACTACGGTTTAGTAGCTATGGTAGGGGATGGTATTAATGATGCACCAGCCCTCAAGCAAGCCAATGTCGGTATTGCTATTGGTACTGGAACAGATATTGCCATAGAATCTGCTGATATAACTATTGTAAAGGGAAGCCTGATGAGCGTAGTAGAAGCTGTTAGACTATCCCAAGAGACCTTTAAAAAAATCAAACAAAATCTCTTCTGGGCTTTTGCTTATAATCTTATAGCCATTCCTTTAGCCTTCACTGGGATGCTTCATCCTGTTATAGCTGAAATCGCTATGGCTACCAGCTCTATAACTGTAGTAACTAATTCTAATAGTCTTAGAAAGAAGAAAATTAAGACGAATGGTGCAGTATAAATTTAGAGAAGAGTGCTGAAGAATATAGTGATATTGGCTTTTCCTAGATTATTCTGCATTATTTTGGTATAAATACCTAGGGATAAATACCAGCCATTTTTGTATTTATCATATTTTTAAGTTTTATCACAGTTATGAGTTCGAACCAATACCCTTCACTTATATATAGGGTCCACTTTTTCAAATTTGTCCCGGTTTTTCGAAAAAAAATAAAAATATTTCAAGCATTTTATTTACATACTATCCTTAAACCCGAATGATGCAGTAAAACTTTGATGAAGAGTGCTAGATTCTTTTAGCAAAATAAGTTACAGAATTTGAAGGCATATAATATATATATTCCTGAAAATTATGTAGCTTACTTTTG
>JAEKNW010000165.1 GCA_016838885.1 Candidatus Cloacimonadota bacterium | reverse complement strand
TAGCAAAATAACTTACAGAATTTGAAGGCATATAATATATATATTCCTGAAAATTATGGAAGTTACTTTTGCAAAAGAATATAGTGCTATTCTCAAAGACCTACTGCATTATTTGGGTTAAACACCCCGCCTCTAACGAGGCACCCCTCTTGGTGACATTTTCTAAAGCAAATGAAGAGGGGATTTAAGACTTACGGGCTCTATATCTGTTTCCATCAACAAAGTAATTCGTGTTAATTCGTTTTAATTCGAGTTAATTAGTGTAAAGAATTTCTTTCTTCTTTTCGGTGGCTATTCTTTCTTCTTTTCAGTGTATTCTGTGTGTTCGGTGGCTATTCTTTCTTCTTTTCAGTGTAATCTGTGTGTTCGGTGGCTATTCTTTCTTCTTCTTTGTGTAATCTGTGTTATTCCGTGGCTAAAGCTCTTCTTTCTTCTCTCTTAAAACTCTATGAAACTCCTCTTAACCTCTGTGTAACTCTGTGTTAAGGATCTTCTTCTTAGTGTAATTCGTGTAATTCGTGGATAGATTAATCCTCCACATCAAAAAAATCTCAGAAATAGTTTGACATTCAAACAAAATTAATTAGTTTGACTATCAAACAATGTTTAAACCCAAATAATGCAGTAGACCTTTGGGTTAAAAGGAAGAAAGAAGATGTTAAGTAAGAAATTGATAGAGTTTTATGATAAACTTTCCTCTTGGGAGAATGAGACAGTCAAAGAGTGTGGATTAACCCTTCCTCAGATGCACACTTTAGAGGTTATAGGTTCAAATGAAGGGATTAAAATGAAGGAAATCACTGAAAAACTTGGTATTGTTACTGGTACCCTAACAGTGATGATTGATAGATTGACCAAGCTGGATTTAGTAAGAAGAGTGGTTAATACTAATGATAAAAGATCATTTACTATCGAGTTAACGGCTAAAGGAAAAGCTCTTTACCAAGAGCACTCTCATCACCATGATATTCTTGCTGATGAGATTACTCAAGAATTAAACGAAGAAGAAAAAGCTATTTTTGCTAAGCTCTTAGATAAAATATTAAGGAGAATATAAAAATGAAATGTGACGTATTACACAAAGATATTTCTAACCAGAAAAATCAAACCAAAACAAGTATCGTAATAATTATTACTGCTATTATGATGGTGGCGGAAATTGCTGCTGGATTAATCTATGGGTCAATGGCTCTCTTATCCGATGGTATCCACATGGGTACTCATGCCTTAGCCCTCTTAATAACCCTCTTCGCCTATATTATTACAAAAAAGAATGCTGAAAATACTAAATTCACTTTCGGAACCGGTAAAATTGGTGTTCTGGGAGGTTATACTTCGGCCATTGTTTTGCTTATAGCTGCTTTAGTCATGATCTGGGAATCTTTTCATAGAATTATCGACCCAGTAGATATTGGTTTTAATCAATCCCTCTTGGTGGCAGTGATTGGACTAATAGTTAATTTTGTAAGTGCTTTACTCTTGAAAGATGACCACGGACATAGTCACGGACATAGTCATGATCACGGACACGATCATAACCATCATGACGAGCATGAACACAAAGAAGATCATAATCTCAAAGCTGCTTATTTACATGTTATCGCTGATGCCCTTACTTCTGTTGGTGCTATAATAGCTCTCTTAGGAGCAAAGTATATGGGATGGATCTGGCTTGACCCTGTAGTTGGTATCGTAGGTGCTATAATTGTGATTAAATGGGGTATCGGGCTTCTTAAAACTACCGGTAAAATATTAGTTGATTATGATGATGACCAAACTTTGAAAGATGAAATCATTAACTTAGTAAAATCTCATAAACTAGAAATTACTGATATTCATATCTGGGATATTCTAAATGGCGATAAAGCTGTGATGTGTTCTGTAAAAACTCAAGATTTAGAAAAATGCACTGCAGTGAAAAAAGAAATTTTGGAAAACAAAAAGATAAAACATTTAACTGTTGAATGTGTTTAGATTGCCCATCTTTTGATTTTCATGACATTTCTTATTAATTCATCCTCTTATTTTTCAGCAGTATAGCTGATTCTAATTAGATCAATTATAATAATAATTAAAAAAAGTATTGACACAAAACCCAGCCTTTAGTAAAAAGGTAAAACATCGTTACTGATGATAGATATTTGAAAGAAAAACCTTTGGGGGTGTAGTTCAGTTGGTTAGAACGTCTGCCTGTCACGCAGAAGGTCGCGAGTTCGAGTCCCGTCACTCCCGCCATTTCTAATTTAGAAAGAACAAAGGTTTTAAGATATAGTTAATAAAGAATACCCAAATCGGGGGTGTAGTTCAGTTGGTTAGAACGTCTGCCTGTCACGCAGAAGGTCGCGAGTTCGAGTCCCGTCACTCCCGCCATTTTTTATTAACGTCAGATTTCCCAAAACTTATGTTGGGGGTGTAGTTCAGTTGGTTAGAACGTCTGCCTGTCACGCAGAAGGTCGCGAGTTCGAGTCCCGTCACTCCCGCCAGAATTTTAAGCCGTTTTCATTAACGGCTTTTTTTGTATTCAGAGAGAAATGAAAATATATAATTTAATTTATCGGCCAATATCAAACCTTATAGGCTTAGCCCTCTACCCTATTGCTCTATTTAACAAGAGATTAAAGGAGCATACCAGAGCCTTAATCCCAAAATTTAGTAATTCCTTATGGTTTCATGCTTCATCTGTAGGTGAGATTAATGGATTAAAACCATTACTTGAGAGAATAATCGAGAATTATCCTCAGGAAAACATCATAGTAACTACAATGACAACTACCGGGCGCAATGTTGCCCAGCAGATTTCTCCTAAAATCTCAACTAGCTTAGTTCCCTTTGATTCTTCATTTTTGGTTAAGAAGTTTATCAGAAAGATTAATCCCAAGATCTTGATTTTAGCCGAGACAGAGTTATGGTTTTCCATGATAAATGAATGTTCCAAACTTGGGATTCCTATCATGTTATCTAATGCCCGTATATCTAATCGTTCTTTTCCTCGTTATCTCAAGCATAAAAGAATCTTCGGTCCTCTCTTAAAGAGAATAGAAATCATCCTTGCTCAATCTCAACTTGATAAAGAAAGATTTGAAGATATAGGTGCTGAAAATGTTATCTTAGGGGGAAATCTTAAGTTCTGTGTTAATCTGCCAAAATTTGACACTCCTGAATTACGCAAAGAATATGGTTATCATGAGGATGATTTAATTATCACTTGGGGATCTTCCAGACCTGGTGAAGAGCTTCTGATGATAAACAGCTTTTTTAAGTTAAGAGAAGAATTTCCTAATATAAAGTTAATCTTAGTTCTTAGGCATATAAGCAGAATAAAAGAGGTTGAAGCTATCTTAGAAACTGATGATTACACGATATTAAGTAATTTCACACCAGGTAAGCCAATCCTGTTGGTAGATACCATGGGGGTTCTAAATCAATTTTATGCTATCAGCGATATCAGTATTGTGGGTGGGTCTTTCTGTGATTTTGGAGGACATAATCCTCTTGAGCCAGCCTTTTATTCTAAACCTACGATTATAGGTGAATATCACTCTTCTTGCCAAGATAGTGTAGATAAGTTAAGCGATAATGGGGCTATTATCATAAGTAAAGATGATAAATTGCTAAGTGATTTGCGGTTCATGATTGAAAACTACGGTTCTAGAAAAACCTTAGGGGAAAAAGCTAATTTAACTCTCAATATCCATGCTAATGCTTTAGACATCAACTTACAAGAGTTTGATAAAATTCACAAACGTATTTCCCGAAATCTCAATAAATAACCATGAAGACACAAGGAAAGCTTGCTTTTATAAAAAAAGGTTTTAGTTACTTCACTATAAGTGACATAATTTTAGTTATTGGAGTTTTAATCCTAGCTTTTATCCTGCTCTATAGTAGTGTAAACCATGATAATCAGTTAGTGAGAATTAGTTACAAGAATAAGCCTTTTGGCGAATATAAGTTAAACAAACCACAAATCATCAAGATTACCCAAGATATTGAAGTCGAAATTGCTGATAGTCAAGTCCGTATGTTAAAAAATAATTGCCCCAATCAACTTTGTGTGGAACAAGGTTGGAGTGATAATTATCCCATTATCTGTGTCCCCAACCAGGTCGAAATCATTATCATTGATGAAAAATCGAAAGATGAAATTAGGCATATTTTAAAGTGATGAATCATGAGCAATAAAGTCTTAGCCAAAAACATTAGCATAATGTCAATAGCAGTCTCACTCAGCAGAGTATTAGGCTTAGTAAGAGATCAAGTAATGGGTTTCTTCTTTGGTGCCAGTTATCTAAATGATGCCTTCCAAATAGCCATCAATATCCCAAACTTACTAAGAAGACTTTTCGGAGAAGGGGCTCTTTCTGCTGCTTTTGTGCCTATCTATAACCAGGTCGGACTGCAAAAAGGTAGAGAGCAACAGATCAAATTCGCCCTCAATATGCTATCCTTATTAACCTTTTTTCTAACTCTACTCACCATTATCGGAATGACCTTTGCCCCGACTATAGTAAGACTTATCTCTCCCGGTTTACCTGAAAAAACAGCCCTTCTTACAGTTAAATTAACTAGACTTGTTTTCCCCTATCTCTTCTTTATCGGTCTATCTTCCACGATGATATCCATTCTCAATTCCCATAATAAATTCTTTATGACAGGGCTTTCCTCAGGACTCTATAATTTGGGGATTATTGCCTGCATAACCATCCCTTCCTTGATATTTGCCTTTGATGCCGAAACTTTAATATTTTATGCCGGCTATGGTGTTCTCTTAGGAGGATTACTTCAAACAATCATTAACTTTCCTTTCTTGAAGCAAGTTGGATATAACTTTAGAATTTATATTAATCTTCATAGTGATAACCTAAAAATACTTGGAAGAAGATTCATACCAGGAGTCATTGGGATTGGGGTAAGACAGATTAATTTACTGGCAGATATCTATTTTGCCAGTTTCTTGCCACTTGGATCTATCACTTGCCTTCGCTATGGGGCAAGATTAATGCAGATGCCTTTAGGTATATTTGGAGTTTCAACCAGCACTGCCGTATTACCTCTCTTCTCTAAATTAATTGCTGAAGAAAACTGGCAAGAATTGTCCGAAAGAATTAGATTCACCACTATTTCCCTTATCTATCTTCTGATACCTATCACCTTCTTTGTTGCCGGAGCTGGCTTAGATATGATTAAAATCCTATTCCAGCGTGGAAGTTTTGATCTTCTTGCCTCGCAACTAACTTTTGAGTCCTTCCTCTTCTATTCATTTGGACTTATCTTCTTTGCTCTGAATCAAACTATCACACCTCTCTTTTTTGCAGCAGGAGACACTAAAACACCTGTTATCATCACATCAATCATGGTCGCAGTGAATATTATCCTCAACATTATCCTTATCTATTTTCTTAAGCATATTGGCATTGCTCTAGCTACTTCCTTAACTGGTCTAATTCAACTCGTAATCCTGATATTAGTGATTTCTAAAAGACTGGATAAAATAAAAATTCGCTCAATAAGCAAAAATATTGCCAAAATAACTGCTTTATCCTTAATAATTTATGGTCTAAATTCATTAGTCAATTATTCTATAATTGGAAGTGATTTATTCTTTTATGGCTTGAGAATTTCCCTAAATGGATTAATCTTTCTGCTAGTTTTAAGCTTTGGTTCATACCTTCTCAAGCTAGAATATGCCGAAATTATCTGGCAGAAATTGAAACTTAATCGAATCTTGAAGAAAAAACTTTAAAAAGTTATTTACAAAAACTTTGTCCTTAAAATTATGACAAACAAATTATGTATGGAGTTAATAAATGCTTAGATCTTATTTAATATCTAAAATTCATAGGGCAACAATTACCGAGACAGACCTTAATTATGTGGGCAGTATTACTATCGATACGCAACTCATAGAAGCTACAGGAATGCAACTCAATGAAGAAGTTTGGATATACAATATAAATAATGGAAATAGATTTTCAACTTATATAATCCCTGGTGAATATGGTTCAGGGGTTATTGGAGTTAATGGTGCAGCAGCTCATAAGGTTAACAAGAATGATAAAGTTATTATTGTTAACTATGGTCTATTAGATGAAAATGAGGCTAAAAATCACCAACCAACAGTAGTTATTGTTGATGATGATAACAAAATAATAGAGAAGAGATAATGCAGGTTATTGATAGTTTAAAGGAAATGATTCATCTTTCTAGAAATTGGGATAAAAACCAAAAAATAGGTTTTGTTCCAACTATGGGAGCCTTACATACCGGACATTTAGCCCTAGTTAAACAGTCCTTAGAAAGTTGCGATATAACTATCGTCTCAATCTTTGTTAATCCAGCTCAATTTGGTGCTAATGAAGACTTTAGTCGCTATCCCAAAACTTTTGAAGAAGATTATCAATCCCTCTTAGATTTAGGAGTAGATTATATCTTCCTGCCTAACTCTAATCAAATGTATCCTCAAAACTACAAAACATGGATTAACTTAGATGCTATTACTGAAGTTCTTTGCGGAGCAAGTCGGCCAGGACATTTTACCGGGGTGGCAACAATTGTCCTTAAACTGGTAAACTTGGTTAGACCAACCCTAATGTATATGGGAGAAAAAGATTTTCAACAAATTGTTGTTCTAGAAACAATGTTAACAGACTTAAATTTAGAAACAAAAATTGTTCGTTGTCCCATTGTTCGTAATGAGTTTGGCTTAGCTCTAAGCTCTAGAAATAGATACTTATCTGACCAAGAAAGGATGATTGCTCCAGAAATATTCAAAGCTATGCAAGCTTTACGTGCTTCTTTTCGCAATGAGATTATTGATACTTCAGAGCTTTTATCTCAACTTGAAAAAAGCCTTGTTGAAAAAGGTTTTAAAATAGATTATTCTGAAATTGTTGATTCTGCTACCCTAGAAAGAGTTAAGCTTGTTCGCCGAGGGGATAGGCTTCTTGTTGCTGTGTTCTTAGGAAATACACGCCTTATTGATAATATGGAAATTTAAAATCATACCGTTTCAAAGCGGTATTTTTTTTATATGAAATAGTTAATTAATGATAAATATAAAAAGGGGTTAAATTATGAGTAAAATTGAAAGAAAGGGATATACATTTGATGATGTATTACTAATCCCTCAAAGTTCTGACGTGTTGCCGGCAACGGTTTCCACTAAAACCTATATCTCTAAAAATGTACATCTTAATATTCCTATTATGAGTGCTGCCATGGATACAGTTACTGAAAGTAAATTAGCAATCGCCATGGCTCGGGAAGGTGGAATTGGTATTATCCATAAGAATCTATCAATTGAAGAACAAGCAGATCAGGTTCGAATTGTTAAAAGGAATGAAAGCGGGATTATTCTTAAACCCTACACTCTAAGTCCAACTGATGAAATTAGGAAAGCTTTTGAACTTAAAAATAACCATAATGTCGGAGGATTTCCAGTTATTAAAGATGGTAAATTAGTTGGTATCTTGACTAAGAGAGACCTGCAATTTGAGAATGATTTAAGTAAAAAAGTCTCTGAGCTAATGACAGTAAGAGAAAAACTAATCTACGGAAAAGAAGGAATTTCACTTTTAGAAGCTCAAAACCTAATGCACGACCATAGAGTGGAAAAACTTCCTATCATAAATGATGATTTTGAACTCCAAGGTATGATCACAATCAGAGATATTAAAAATCATCAAGACTTCCCTAATGCAGCTAAAGATAAGAAGGATAGATTGTTAGTAGGGGCAGCTATTGGAG
Source organism: Candidatus Cloacimonadota bacterium (assembly GCA_016838885.1). Lineage (GTDB taxonomy): Bacteria > Cloacimonadota > Cloacimonadia > Cloacimonadales > JAFGVF01 > JAEKNW01. Next base: position 921 of record JAEKNW010000165.1, on the reverse strand, counting down.
TTTCTGGTGATTATTTAGAAAGAGCCATGGAACTCTCTGATAAAGGAGCAGATATTATCGTGATTGATACTGCTCATGGACATCATGTGAATATTAGAACCGCCTTAACAACAGTTATGGCAAAAATTAAATCCGATGTAATAGCCGGTAATATAGCTACTCCTGAAGCTGCAAAATATCTTATAGACTGTGGAGCAAGTGCAATTAAAGTCGGGATTGGACCAGGCTCTATCTGTACAACAAGAGTCATTGCCGGAATCGGAGTTCCTCAATTGACGGCAATTATGGATGTTGCTGAAGTAGCTCACAGGCACGGCATCCCTGTTATCGCTGATGGAGGTATTAAATTCTCCGGAGATATAGTAAAGGCCATTGGTGGCGGTGCTAATGCTGTAATGTTAGGTTCACTCTTCGCTGGAACTGATGAATCTCCTGGCGAATCTATAATCTATAACGGCAGAAGATTTAAAACTTATAGAGGCATGGGTTCCATCGGGGCAATGCAAAAAGGTTCAAAAGATCGTTATTTCCAAGAAGGAACCTCTGATAATCAGAAGCTAGTTGCTGAAGGTATCGAAGGTATGGTTCCTTACAAAGGACCATTGAAAGAGTATCTACATCAATTAGTGGGCGGATTAAGAGCCGGTATGGGATATTGTGGTGCAGGTTCAATAGATGATCTTCATAAAAAGGCTAAGTTCATGGAAATATCAGGTGCCGGACTAAAAGAGTCCCACCCTCATGATGTTAAGATAACAAAAGAGACACCTAACTATACAATAGATTAGTTCAGTTTTCGTAATTAACTAACAGATATAATAATTAAACCCAAATAATGCAGTAGAATTTAGGGAAAAAGCGAATAGCACTATCTTCTTTTGCAAAAGTAAGCTACATAATTTTCAGGAATATATATATTAT
>JAEKNW010000164.1 GCA_016838885.1 Candidatus Cloacimonadota bacterium | reverse complement strand
AGTTTTTGAAAAATAATATAGATATTTAATATACAATTAATCAAATTGTAGTAGCTTAACGAAAAGCTACAGGAATCCTACTGCATTATTTGGGTTAAAGGAAGTCCTATTTGCTGAGCTAAGGCCATTGTTGCCAGTTCTAAGCCGTTTTGAGCTTCCTGATTTAAGAGAGAAACTTCATTATACTTTACTTTAGCTTGAAGTAGCTGATTCTTGTTAATCATCCCAACATCATAAGAATCCTGAACTTTATCCAAAACATTCTGAATTAAATTGAGATATGTACGGGTAACTTTTGTTTTTTGATTAAGTGAAACAAGTCTCCAATAGGCCTCTTCTGTAGTAAAGAGGACATTCTCTCTAGTATAATCTAGCTGGAGTAGGGATGCTTCTTGGCCTAAAGAAGCCATTTTGTAGGCTGAAGTTACTTTCCCACCTGTAAAAAGTGGCTGCTTAAGTGAAATCCCTGAAGTAAAGCCTGATTTAGGTAAAATCTCCAAATCTTTATCAGGGAATAGGGCATATTGATTAAAGATAGGAAGTCCATCATCACCAAAGACAGGTTGATTAGTTTGAGGATTTATCAAGAGGTTAGCTTCTAATTCATTAGTATTGGGATTGAAGTTATAGGTAGGAAGATAACCACCTTCAAGGGTCATTTCTGTAGCTTCAGAACGAAGGAGGTAGTTGGCTGTAACTTCTAATTTTGGCAGGTAATTAGTGAAGAGTGATTTCTTGGTCTGGGTAGAAGCTCTTACTTTTTCCTTACTAACTTTGATTAGATTATTATGCTCTAAAGCTAAGCTTTTAGCTTCTTCCAAAGTAATAATCTTCTCATTAGAGCTTAAAGTTAGAGTTATAAGAAGCAGGATTATAATAGCATATAGTCTTGAGAATCGCATGTTATTCTCCTTTATAGTCATGAAGTGGTTTAATATTAAAGAAAATGGTGTAGAGTAAGGGGAGTAGGATAAGAGTAACAAGAGTTCCTACTAATAATCCACTCATAATAGTAACGGCGAGACTGCCAAACATAGGGTCTGTAACTAAAGGCAACATACCTAAAATAGTGGTTAGAGAAGCCATCATTACAGGCCTGAATCTGGCAATAGCTGAATCAAATACAGCCTTGAAGGGGGGGCGTCCTGATTTTATATCAAAATCTATGGAATCAACTAGAACAACGCCATTCTTGATTAACATTCCAGTTAGTCCGATAACACCAACGATAGCTACAAATCCAAACTCTTTTCCTGTAAGGATTAAACCGGGAATTACTCCTATCATAGCGAAAGGTAAACATAAGAGAATAGTGAACATCTTGGCATAGCTGTTAAAGAGACCAATAAGAATTAAGATTATCAGAACAAAAGCAACCGGAGTAAACATAATGATATACTTCATTGCACTTTTTTGGTCATATTGCTCTCCATACCACTCTAAAGAATACCCTGTAGGAAGGTCCATTGCTTCAATCTTTGGTTTAATATCTTTGAAGAGAATATCTGCATTATAGCCTGGAGCCGGATCACACTGAGCCATTATTGCCCTTGCTCCATTGTGCCGGCGAATTACTTCCTCATAGGATTTAATCTCAATTCCTTGTGATACAGAGCTTAGAGGAGAAGAGCTTAGTATGGATTTTTTCAGATCATCTAAAGACTTTACTCCGCTAAACATAAGCTTTAAATCTTCTTTATTAACTTCCAAATTTGGCATAAGGCTCCAAACAGGAACATCCTTTAAGTCTTTGATTCTTGAACCGTCTGCTTCCACAGATTTCACAATAATAGGAAGTTGTTTATTACCTTCATAATAAGTGCTTACCGGAGCTCCATCTGTTGCCATGAGCAAAGAAGTCGCTACTTCTGTCCTGTCGATACCAACCCTTCTTCCTTTGCGTTGCTGATAATCCACAGCCAAAAGCTTACCCTGAGCTTCCCAGTCATCTGTGATACTCATTGCATAAGGTGATTGACGCATAATATCCTTTGCCTGATTAGCTAACTGCTTGAGGACTGCTACATCATTACCTTTGAATAAGGCTTCAACTGAGTAATGACTGTTCACAATAAGATTATATAATCTTACCCTTGCCTGAGCTTCAGGATAGTTCATAATAAGATGGTTCTGAATTTGATCTTTTAAGGATATCATGGTCTCATAATCTTTAAAATCAACGATTAACTCTCCATAGCTTTTAGAATTTTCCGAAATAGTTCTCACTAAGTTATAACGAGTAGGAGTTCCGCCTAAAGACATAGTTATATTGGAAATACCTTCCAGACTCTTCAAGTAACTGCTAATCTCTTTTAAATCTGATTCAACTCTCTCTATCTTACGTGTTTCAGGAAGCTTATACTCAATATAGACTTGGTTATATGTAAAGTCTGGAAAGAAAGCTTTTTTGATGAATCTGAAAGAGAAAAGAGAGATAACTAATAAAAGAACAGCAATTCCGATAGCTACACTTCTAAGTCGGAAAGCTCTATTTAAGACTTTTTTAAAAATTATATAAGCAAGTGAGTTATTCTCTTTTTTCCTCTTTCCATCTTTATCCTTCTTAGCTGGGAAGAGGGTTCTCTCAGCACCCAAAGGAATCTGAGTTAAAGCAAAGACCCAACTAAAGAGAAGAGTAACTGCTAAAACTATAAAGAGATCGCGAGTATAAGTGCCGGCTGTATCTGGTGAAAAGAAGATTGGTAAGAAAGAGATTATGGCGATTAAGGTTGCTCCCAGCAAAGGCAGTGCTGTCTTCTTGGCTGTATTTCGCATAGCTTCTTTTCTTTCCATGCCCCTGTTTAAATCTACTAAGATGCCATCCACAACAACTATAGCATTATCAACTAACATCCCCATTGCTACTATTATTGATGCCAAGGAGACCCTTTGCAAAGTTCCACCTAAAACAAAAAGTACAACAAAAGATGATAAAATAGTGTAAATAAGACCTTTACCTATTAAAATACCACTCTTGAAACCCATAGTGAAAAGCAGAACTACGATCACAATAAGAATAGATTGAATAAGGTTAGACATAAAGAGCCAAATAGCTGTATTTACTTTTTCAGGCTGATAAAAAACCTTATGAAAGTCGATTCCTATCGGTAATTCTTGCTTTGTTTGAGCCAATTGCTCCTCAACCCTTGTCCCTAACTCAACAATGTTATCTCCTGCTTCCATGGATATAGAAATACCAATAGCTTCTTTATCATTATAGAGCATCTTCTTACTGATTGGTTTTTTAATTCTCTTCTCAACACTGGCAATATCTTTCAATAAAAGCATATCCTGCTCATGACCCTTAATAACTAAATTCTCAATATCTTCAAGTGAGTCAAAACTATTTGCAATCTCTAATCTGATCCTGCTATCTTCATTCTCAAAATATCCTGCATAAACTACTTTATCTTGAGCTTGAACAGTCAGTAAAATCTCAGCAGGTAAGACCCCTAAGTTAGCCATCTTAGCCGGATGCATTTCCACATAAACAGCATAATCCTGAACCCCGTTAAGTTGAACCCTTCTTACTCCAGATACACTCAATAAATCACGCTTGATTCGTTCTGCAAAATCTTGCATCTCATCATAAGAATACCCATCTGCTGTCATAGCATAAAAAATACCATAGATATCACCAAAATCGTCAAGTACTACAGGAGTGTATGTTCCTGAAGGTAAACTTAAAGAGGCACGAGCTACTTTTCTACGGAGAATATCCCATTTCTGTTCAACCTCTGAATCTTTAACAGTTGTTTCTAAAGTTATCTGAATCTCTGAATAATTTGCTAAAGATCGTGAAGTAACTTTTTCTAATTCCCCCATAGTTTTTATTTCATCTTCTAATACTTTGGTAACTTCTAACTCTACTTGATTAGGATTAGCTCCCGGATAGTAGGTAACTACAACTGCCTTCTTTACCTTAATCTCAGGGTCTTCTAACTTACTGATGAAATGGAAACTTACTATCCCACCCAAAGATAAAATTAGGATGAGGAAATAGACGATTCGCTTGTTGTTAAAAGCAAAGTCGGTTAGGTTCATAACAAACCTCCGTAATTTGTGGGAGTTATCTCTTTGACAGGCTCTACTTCATCTTTATCTTTAAGGTCATGAACTCCTGCTTTAATCACTTTATCACCGGCTTGAAGTCCATCACTAATCATTACTAAGCCCCTGTCATCTATCCCAATTATCTTTATGATTCTTTTATTTACAAAATTTTTTCCTTCTGAATCTTGGGTACATAACCAAACAAAGCTCTCTTTCTCAGTTTGGATTATTGATTCCATTGGTACTTTAATAATTCTTTCTTCATCATTTGTTTCCAATTCATAAGTAATCTCTACTTGGCAATCCATTCCAACTGCCATTTTGGGACTATTATCAGCATTGCTTGGTATTTTGAAATAGACCCGATACAGAGAGTTCAAATTTGATTTATGTTTAATACTAAGCAATTCCAAGGGGATTTTCTTGTTAGGAGCAGTTTCCAAAGTTACCCTATAAGAACTAAATTTATCTCGATTTACATAAACCGAAGCAGGAATATCACACTGTATCTGAAAATCTTTATCACTAATCAAAGTTATTACGGGAAGTCCGGCTTTAACTATCTCACTCTGGTCAAAGAAAATGTCTTGAATAAAACCACTATAAGGTGCACTTAACTCTATATCATTAAGTGAATTCTGAACACTTTCATACTTAGCAGTAATCTGACTCAAGCCTGATTTAGCTTTCTCATAATCATTCTCAGATATATTACCTTTATGATAAAGAATCTCAATTCTGCTTACTTCATTGCTTATCTGGTCAAATTGTGCCTTAACCGCTTCGTATTGAAGTTGATAATCACGCATATCTAATCTAGCTAGTACCTGACCTGATTTAATATATTCACCCTCTTCTACAAGAATTTGCTCTATGGGAGCTGCAATCCTAAAAGATAAATTGGCCTTCTTGCCTTCAACCACTTTACCTGCAAAACTTCTTACTTCTGTTCTTGTTATATCCTCTATTTCGAATAACTTAACTAATTTACTTTTTACACTAATCTCATTGCCTTCTTTGGCACAGCTAACCAAACTTAGTCCAATCAGCAATAATATAAGCTTTCTTAATAATCTATTCATAAGTCCTCCTATTTCTGTAAACCTCTAATAATTAATGTGTTAAATATATTAATCTTCTCTTTGATTATCTTATCTGAATCTTGGCTATAGATTGATGTTTGCAAAGTCTCTCTAATAATCTCAATTAGAAGCTTGATATTAATATCTGCTATAATCTTGCCCTCATCTTGAAATCTCTTAAACAATAAGTAAAATCTTTCTTCTAAAGTAGTTAAATACTCTTCAATTCGTACTTTAATAAAGGGATATTCAACATAAATCTCATTAACTAAGATTCTCAATTTACCAACAGATAACTCTTCTAGTGAGAGCATACTCTCTGCTACCAGTTTCTCAAAAGAAGGAGATTCCAGATAGTAGTTATAGAACTTAGCAAAAGTGTTATCATAAAAATAAAGAGCTATCTTTGACACTAAATCTGCCTTACTGCCGATAATCTTATATAGTGTAGCTTTGGCTAATTTGCACTCTTTTGCCAGCTCATCCATGTTTAAGTTATTTAATCCTTTATTTAATATTGCTGTCTTTGCTCTTACAAAGACTAAATCGATAATTTCATCATTCTCAACTTTCATTATTGAACTCCTACTGTTAGTTGAGTTCACTTTTTGCATGACTTAATTTTTAGTCAAGAAAGAAATTTCTTGCCAGAAGTTACTAATCATATTTTTAATCCTGAATGATACAGTAGAACTTTAGAGAAGAGTGCAGATTCTTTTAGCAAAATATAGTGCTATTCTCAAAGATCTACTGCATTATTTGGGTTAATATCACAAAGGAGTTTGCTGATGATTATACAGATTTTCGGGACAAAGAAATGCAAAGATACTCAAAAAGCTATTAGATTTTTTAAAGAGAGAAAGATTGCAAGCCAGATAATAGATTTAACACAGAAAGGACTTAGTAAAGGTGAGATTCATAAAGTCGCTTTAGCTGTAGGTATAGAAAATCTAATCAATAAAGAAAGTGAGACTTTTCTCAATAAAGGTCTTAAATATGCATCTTACGATGGTGAAGAGATTCTTTTCAAGTATCCACTAATCATGGTAACTCCTCTAGTAAGATGTGGAAATAAAGCCACAGTTGGCTATGCACCTGAAGGATGGAAATCCCTTCTAGAACAGTAGTTTTAAGGACAAAATATGTATTACCTAATCAAAGTAGTAATAACAGCTATATTGGTTGTTATTGTTTCAGAAGTTTCCAAAAGAAGCTCAATTATAGCAGGAATCTTAGCATCGATTCCCCTTCTGTCATTTATAGCTATCTTTTGGATGTATTATGAAAACAAAGATCTTAATATCATTATTGACTTTTCGCGGGCTATTTTTTGGTTAGTAATACCATCCTTGCTCTTCTTTGTTGCTTTACCAATTTTATTAAAAAGAGGGGTTAACTTCTATCTCTCCATGTCTATTTCAGCATTAATAATGATACTTTTCTATTACCTCATGGTGCTTGTTTTAAAAAGATTTAACATAACAATATAAACCCAAATAATGCAGTAGATCTTTGAGAATCTGCACTCTTCGCCTGTGATACGTAGCTTTAGCGAAGTATTACTAAAGCTCTACTGCACCATTCGGGATAAAAGGAGAAATTGTGGAAATTAAAAGATTTGAAGGAACTGGGAGAATGAGCCGGGTAGTTGAACATCAGGGGACCCTCTATCTCTGTGGTCAAACCTATGGCGATAGTCATGATATAAAAGACCAAACTCAAGGGGTTTTAAATAAGATAGATGAACTGTTATTAAAATATGGATCTGATAGAGAGCATCTTCTTTCAGTTACTATTTATTTAAGAGATATGAAAGATTTCTCTGCTATGAATGAAGTGTGGGATAACTGGGTTCAAGCAGGATTTGAGCCTGCACGTGCAACAGTAGAAGCAAGATTAGCCAGGGAAACACTCTTAGTTGAAATGTCTGTTATTGCTGTTAAAAAATAATGAAAAAGCAGATAGATTTAAAAGACGTTGAAGACCAACTTTACCAAGCGATTGGTAGAGTTGGTATAGAAATAGACCCTGCTGTGAAAAGGAAATTAACAGAAGCACTAGCTCAAGAAAAAAATACTTTAGCTCAAGATATTCTCTCAGATCTTCTTCTTAATGGTCAAGTTGCTCATAAGCTTCAGAAACCCCTCTGTCAAGATACAGGTCTTGCTGTCTTCTTTGTGGAAATAGGTTATGACCTGCATCTACCCGCTTCTCTGGAAAAGACCATTAATTCTGCTGTTGCCAGAGCTTATCAAGACTTCTATTTTCGTAAATCAATGGTTAATGACCCTCTTTTTCATAGAATAAATACTAGTAACAACCTGCCTGCTATTATCCATTGGAGCTTTAATCAAGGAGATAAACTTAAAATATCTTTCTCTGCTAAAGGGGGAGGTTCAGAGAATATGAGCAGATTAAAGATGCTAAAACCCTCTGATGGGGTCCAAGGTGTAAAAGATTTTGTTCTAAAGACCGTTATAGAGGCAAATGGTAATCCCTGCCCTCCGATTATTGTAGGAATTGGAGTCGGTGGAAACTTTGAAAGCTGTGCTATTTTAGCTAAAAAAGCTCTATTTAGAGACTTAGACGATAATCATCCGGAAGAAGAGTGGGCTGCTTTAGAGCAGGATATTCTCCAAGAGATTAATAAAACAAACATTGGTCCCCAGGGATTAGGAGGAGATACAAGTGCCTTAGCTGTAAAAATCGAGTATCTACCTTGTCATATAGCCTCTCTTCCTCTAGCAGTCAATATACAATGCCACTCTCATCGTCATTTTACTCTCGAATTCTAAAAGGTTGAAACATGGAAATAACAAGTCCCCTTACTTTAGAAAAATGTCTAAAACTCAAAGCCGGTGATAAAGTTTATCTTACCGGTACTATCTATACTGCTCGCGATCAAGCTCATAAAAGAATAGTCGAAACTCTCCAAAAAGGAGAAATTCCTCCTTTTCCCCTAGAAAATAGTATCATCTTCTATGTTGGTCCCACTCCCCCTAAACCCCATGAAGCCATCGGCTCTGCAGGTCCAACCACCAGTTATAGAATGGATTCTTATACTCCTTATCTCTTGGATAGAGGATTGAAAGGAATGATCGGAAAAGGAGAAAGAGGGCAAGATGTCATAAACTCCATAATCAAAAATAAAGCTGTTTATTTCCTTGCTGTTGGAGGTGCCGGGGCTCTCCTGTCATCATCTATTCTAGATGCCGAAGTCATAGCATATCCAGATTTAGGACCTGAAGCTGTATTTAAACTGCAAGTAGAGAAGTTCCCCTGTTATGTTGCTATTGATTGTGATGGAGGAACACTTTTTAATACTTAAGTTATAGAAAATTTAAAAAATTTACATTTTCTTGTTGACACTATTTTAAAACAAATTATATTAAAACTAAATTAACACAATCTTAATAATCAGTTATTATTACAATATTATTAGTTTGTGTTGGGATTGTGGAAGGAAGGATAAAACACCATTATATATCCTTCAATTTATTAAGTAACTTTAAACCCAAATAATGCAGTAGATCTTTGAGAATAACACTATATTCTTTTGCAAAAGTAACTTCCATAATTCTCCCGAATATATATATTATATGCGTCCGAATTCTGTAAGTTATTTTGCTAAAAGAAT
>JAEKNW010000163.1 GCA_016838885.1 Candidatus Cloacimonadota bacterium | reverse complement strand
CAGGAATATATATATTATATGCCTTCAAATTCTGTAAGTTATTTTGCTAAAAGAATCTGCACTCTTCTCTAAAGCTCTACTGCACCATTCGGGTTTAATTCTCATTCAGAACTTCATATATCCTTTCAAAAATATATCCCACATGGACTCTATTTAATAAATCAATCATACTTACATCGATCTCAATAACTTTTCCTTGATGAAAGCCATATTTAACGACATTGATAGAATAATCTTGGTACCAGCGATTCAAGTTAGTGATTTCGGCTTCACTCCAGCCTCCCTCAATCTCCATTTCTCTTCCCCGCTGTTGAATTCTTTGCCAAGCCAGTTTTGGACTTCCTACTAACTGAATAATCAAATCAGCGCTGGGAAGTTGGTTATTCATCTTATGGAATTCGGTAGTTAATCTTTCTAACTCTAAATCCGTAAGGAGTCCATCATGATGGAATTGATGACAGAAGACTAGCAAATCTTCAGGAAGTGAGCGATCTTTTACATAAGATTTATCACCTTTTTTTCCTTGAATTCTTTGTTCTGCTCTCATTTTAAGAAAGTGAAGTTGGAGGTCAAAACAATATCTCTTCTTATCAGAGAGAAACTTCTCTAAAAGAGGGTTCTCTTCTGGTTTTTCATAGAGTCCTGTCAGGTTCAAACTTCTTTCCATAATTGCAGTAATAGTTGATTTTCCTAAGCCAACATTCCCTGCTATAGTGATAAGTTTTGGATGCTCATTCAGGTATTTTTCTAACTTCTTTTCAACTTCGATTGCCTTTAAGGTTGCTTCAGTTTCAGGGAGTTTTACCCATTTCCTGATACCGGGAGTTGTTATTCTTAGAGATAGCTCGCTAATTCTTTTAGAAATAAGATTAACAGCTGTTTGGACAAACTCTTCTTCGGGTAAATTATTAGTTTCTATGATTAAGACAGGACATTTTACGTAGTTTTCGATATACTCTTCGTAGAGGAAATTAAGTTGTTTCAAATATTCTTCGGGAATGAGTTTTTCGCTCTCTCTACCACGTTTAGCTATGCGTTGAACTAGGGTAGAAACATCTGCTCTCAAGTAAACAAGAATATCTGGTTCTTTAAAGTTTTCCGTCATTAAGTGATAAGTTCTTTGGTAGGCTTGGAACTCAGCTTCAGTCATATTTCCCAAGATTCGTTGAGCCTTACCAAATATATGATAATCTTCAGCTAATGTTCTGTCTTCTAAAATAATCCCCCGTGAACTGTCTATTCTTTTTTGTCTCTCTAATCTACCATTAAAGAATTCTATTTGAGCCATAAAAGCATTTTTTACAGGGTCTTTATAAAATTCATCTAAGACTACAGGATTAAAAGTCTCATCAAAGGTGTGAATATCTGCCCCTTGAGTTTCACCCGGGAAGAGTGTAAGAAGTTTATTCTTAAAGGGTTCTGATTTTGCTTTTGTTACTAAAGTTGATTTCCCAACGCCAATATTCCCAATTATTCCTATTCTTAAGTTTTCCATAAAAGTCCTTCATATCAATCAAATTAATTAAAATTATTTTTCTAAAAGCAATGATTTCTGTCAAGCAGAGATATCACTTGACGAATAATAGGGTAATTTAAAAATTAGATGTTGGAATATCCAATAAGGAGATAACCTTGTTAAAAGATATAGATAAATTAGAAAAAATAAAGAAATTAAAGATTGAAGAGTTAGAGAAACTAGCCCAAGAAGTTAGAGAAAGAATTATTGAAGTAACTTCCCAAAATGGGGGACATGTTGCCCCCAGTTTAGGAGCTACAGACTTAGTAATAGCCTTACTAAAGGTCTTTACTCCGCCTGAAGATGCAATTGTGTGGGATGTTGGGCATCAATCTTACGCCTATAAGATTCTTACCGGACGTAATGCTGATTTTGATACTCTTAGACAATATCAAGGGATTAGTGGCTTTAATAATATGTCTGAAAGCAAATATGACGCCTTTGGAGTAGGACATAGCTCAACCTCAATCTCAGCTGCTTTAGGGATTGCCTGTGGCAAGCAAATTAACCAAGAAACAGGTCATAGCATCGCTATCATAGGGGATGGAGCCTTAACAGGCGGGATGTCTTTTGAAGCTCTTAATCATGCCGGGCATCTCTCCAAAGACAAGTTACTGGTAATTCTCAATGATAATAATATGTCAATTTCCAAGAATGTGGGAGCTTTGCAAAAGTACTTAACTAATATGTTAGTCAGTCGTTCCTACAATGCTTTAAAGAAACAAGTTTGGGATTTCTCTTCATCACTTCCACGATCAATAAGAACACGATTTATTAGGGGAGCTCAGAAAATGGAAGAAAGTATGATTAATATTCTAGTTCCCAATATTATCTTTGAAGACCTTGGCTTTAAATACGTTGGACCTGTCGATGGACATAACATATCCCGCCTTATTCGAGTTCTAAACAAAGTAAAATATAATATGGTCGGTCCTGTCTTACTTCATGTTGTAACAAAAAAAGGCAAAGGACTTTCCATTGCAGAGAATAATAGTAGTAAATTCCATGGATTAGGACCCTATAACGCTTCTTCTGGAGAAACAGAGAAGAGATTAAATCAGAATTGGTCTATCAGCTTCGGGGAGAAGTTAAGCTCTTTAGCTAACGAAAATAAGAAAATAGTCGCTATTACAGCAGCCATGAGCGATGGGACCGGATTAACTCAATTCGAGAAGAAATACCCCAGCAGGTTTTTCGATGTGGGTATTGCTGAACAGCATGCTATAACATTTGCCGGAGGCTTAGCTACGAAAGGAATCAAGCCCTTTGTTGCAGTATATTCTACCTTTATTCAACGAGCTTATGATCAAATTATTCATGATATAGCTTTGCAGAAGTTACCCCTAGTCATTTGCTTAGATAGAGCAGGTTTAGTAGGAGAGGATGGGGCTACTCATCATGGAGCATTTGATATCTCTTTCTTATTGCCTATCCCAAATTTAGTGATTCTAACTCCTGCCTATGAAACTGAGTTTCATGAGATGTTAACTTTTGCTTCTAATTATCAAGATGGACCTATTATAATTCGCTACCCAAGAGGGACTATTAATCTTAACAATGATAATCATACTCCTTTTGAATTGGGAAAATTTGCTTTGCTGGAATCAGGTAAGAGAGTGGCTATTTTATCCGTAGGACATGCCCTTGATTTAGCTAACCAAGTAAGAGATAAGCTCCAAGAAGATGAAAATATTACTGCTGAATTAGTGAATTTAAGAACAATTAAACCCCTCGATTATGCCTATCTTGATACACTTAGAGATAGATTTGATTTAGTGGTTACATTAGAACATAATAGTAGGGTCAATGGAATTGGTCAGATGATCTCAAATTATCTTTCCTCATCCTCAACCTCAACCTCGACCTCAACCTCCGTCCTCAACATTGGTTATCCTGATAACTTTGTTACACATGGAGATGTGCACAAGCTCTATCAAGAAATTGGCTTCACTTCAGAAGCCCTTACAGAAAAAATATTAAAGGAATTAAAATGAACTTAACTGGTAAACAAAAAGCATATTTAAAGAAACTTGTTCATGCGACTAAACCTCTTGTGATGATTGGTGGAAAAGGTGTTTCAGAACAAGTAATCAAAGCTATAGATGAAGAATTAACTCTTAAAGAATTAATAAAAATTAAATTCTCGGACTTTAAAGAACAGAAGAAAGAGATCTTCCCTCAAATAGCAGAACAAGTTGATGCAATAGCCATTGACTTAATCGGAAATATTGGCATCCTCTACCGTCAAAATTCTGACCCCGACAAGCAGAAGATTAACATCCCAAACTAAACAATGTATCATTCAGACACGATTACTGCCCTGGCTACTCCGGTGGGGAGTGGAGCTTTACATATAATCAGAATAAGTGGGGAAGATGCTCTTGAACAAGTAGCAAAAATCTTTCACCCTCAAGAGAAGCTGCTAACTGCTAAATCTCACTCTTTAGTATATGGCAAGATTATAGCAGAAGGTCAACTTCTTGATGAAGTTCTATGCTCCGTTTTCCATGCTCCTAATAGCTTTACCGGTGAAAACTCTGTTGAAATAACCTGTCATGGCTCGATGTTTGTGGCAAATTCTATTCTTTCAGCTTTACAGAAAGAGATTCGGCAAGCAAAGCCGGGAGAGTTTACCCTGAGAGCATATCTGAATAATCGAATAGATTTAACTCAAGCTGAAGCTGTTAATGATATGATTCAAGCTAAGACAAAGAAAGCTCAAACCCTGGCAATAAATCAGCTGGATGGTTCCCTCTTTAAAAGAATTTCACTCCTCTTAGATGAACTTTCTCACTATAGAATTCAACTGGAGTTAGAAATAGATTTCTTAGATGATGATGTACCTGACCTTGATTTAGACCTCCTTAAAGAGAATTTACTTATCCTAAAGCAGAAGTTAGAAACTCTAGCTGCTTCCGGTAAACAAGGTAGATTAATAAGAGAAGGACTCAAAGTAAGCCTGATTGGTAAGCCTAATGTCGGGAAATCAAGTATTTTTAATATGTTGTTAGAGACTGAAAGAGCAATTGTTACACCTATCCCAGGGACTACTCGCGATTACTTAGAAGAGGTAATTGCCCTAGCCGGTTACTTAATTCGAATCTACGATACCGCAGGGATTAGAGAAACTTCAGATACTATCGAGAAGATTGGTATTGACAGGTCCCGCGATATTATTCAACAAAGTGATATTATTCTCTATATTACTGATGGTAATGATTCAGAAGATGAATATCAAGATTTTGTAAAAGGCTTTAGTTCTGATAAAATATTAAAAGTGTTGAATAAAACAGACATTCTCTCACCTGAGATAATTGCTAAATTTCCAGACTACCTGTCCTGCTTCGCCTCATCAGCTGAAGGGATTAAAGCCCTAAAAGACGCTCTTTTATCTAAGATTAGTCTCAGTGACCAAGAACTTGAATCAGGTTTATTAACTAATTCACGCCAAATCACTGAAGTCGAAAAGTCTATCTCCTCTATTGAAAAAGCAATCTCATCAATTGAAAATTTTATGGGATATGAGTTTACTGCCTTTGACCTCAAAGAAGCTTCTTCTCATCTAGAAGAAGTCATTGGTAAGATTACAGATGATGATCTCCTAAATTCTATCTTCGATAATTTTTGCATTGGGAAATGATGTGAATTTGCAGGACAGCTTTCAACTTGTCAGCCACTATAAATAGAAATAAGAGTTTTAGCCACAAATAACACAAATGAACACAAATAAGAGGAAGAAAATAGTCCATATAATACTGATATACACGGATTAGAGCATCTTCTGCCGGACCGCGGGCACCCTTGCCCGCTACCAAGCTGCAAGCTTGGTATATTGTAATGCCAAGGGGATGGAATTTGTCAGCAAGGTGGCAACTTCACAAACTGGAATTTTTACAGAGATTCGTCTCTATTCCTACTCAACCCTCACCCCTCAACCCTAAACCCTAAACTCTCACCCCTCAACCCTAAACTCTCAACCCTCAACCCTAAACTCTCAACCCTCAACCCTAAACTCTCAACTCTCAACCTCAACTCTCAACCCTCAACCCTCAACCCTAAACTCTCAACCCTCAACTCTCAACCTCAATCCTTTACCTCAAATACTCCTTAGCCTTCTTAATAATCTCCTCATCTGTTCCCAGCAACTCTGCTATCATTAAGCCTGCCTGCGGAGTCTCTTTTTGACCTGTGATTTTGATAAGATTATACTTCATTTTTTTATGTAAGGCTTTTAACCTATTATCTGGATTTATCTGATTCTGATTTCTAATCTCTTGGAAATCTTCTTCTGTTATTCCTGGGATTGTGAAATGGGAAACTCCTTCAATCTCTAAGGGTGAGTTAAAATGAGTAGCACAGAAGCAGAAGTTATTCTTAGTATTAAGTGTTTCAAACATAGCTTTGGAGAGAGCATTACCTTCTTTAGGGTTTGTACCCCGAGCAAATTCATCAAGAATGAAAAGACCTTTCCCTGATCTGCTATAATATGAATTTATCCTAACTAATTCCTTACCAAAACTACTTAGATCTATACTCTTCTGATTAGCTTCATCTCCTGTAACTAAGATGTAGTCAAAGAGGGGAATCTCACATTTTTGAGCAGGAAGGGGGAAGCCATGTTGAACTAAATAAGAAAACTGTCCTAAAGTCGTTAACGCTGTGGATTTCCCTGCCATATTTGCACCTACCAGGATATTCATTTTATTATCAAGCATTAAATCAATTTTCTGATATTTAATAGCTACTCGTTTTAGGGCATCATAAACAGGAATATTCACAGCTTGAATAATCTTAACCTTGTATTCTTGAGTAATACTTGGAAGACAACAGTTATAAGCAAGGGCGAAGATAGATTTCCCCAAAATATCATCAAACTTTCCTATTATTTGCAAGGCCTTGTTCAAAATATCTTGATATTTTTCAAGTTCCAGTGAAAGCTTGTTAATGACCTCATTACTAACTTCTTCTTGTTTAATAAAGAGTGTATTAAGTTGAAACTCGAAATCTTTTATTGCATCCGGGTATTTTATGTAATAGATAGTGTTGGCAAAATTCTCTTCCTGGATGCCAAAATAAGGGGAATTCTCTACTTTCATCTTTAGATCGTGATTTATATTAGAGATAATGAATTTCTCTTCTATTTTGCTTAATCCGAGTTCTTCCACGATCTCCTGCCTGTACAATTGTTGGTTAATCTTTTTCTTGCGTGAGATAGAGGCTATTTGTTCACGAATATGTGCTAATTCTGCCGAGTAACTATTGCAAATTTTGAAAGTGGGAACCTCTTGTTCCTCAGGATCTAAAAGAGTAAATACTTTTCTCAAGTGTGGAAATAATTCAACACTTGAGAATCTGTTCTTGGCTAAATGAAGTCTTAATCTCTCATAGAAATAACAGAATTGCTTGATTTCAAAAAGTTCATGAATTTGGATATCTTTACCTAGGCGATTGATACTAAAAGCAATATCTTTGAGATGATAAAGCTCGCCCTTTAACTTATCTTGGAGGACTTCATTTCCGGATATTTTCTCAATTACTTCTGCAATAAGCAGGTAATAATCTTCTAAATCAGCCTCATCTCCGGGTAACCAAGGTTTTATCTGACTTCTGTATTTCTTGCCTAACTCCGAGAAAGTGTCTACTCTTTCCAATATCTCCTTCAAATCAAGAGCTTCAAAACTCCATTTATCTAACATGATAATCCCCTAATTTACAATTTTTTACAGATTAGATCAAGCTCTAATTATGGCAAGATGCATTAATCTCTATACAACTCAAATAATGTTTTTGCTAAATCAGTTGAGTCCATATACTTCCCATGAATAGGATCATCTTTACTTGCTTTAGAAGTAAAGTTTGAAGCCCCCACCCCTTTAGCATAGAAGGGGACTAGTGAATTTGTGTGTTCAGAAGTTAAGAAGTAAAACTCCGGCATATTGCCTTTTCCCATATTTTTGACATCAACTACAGGACCTTTTAACATGTTTGAATGGCCGGAAATATGACCAGTCTCATGGTCAGCAGTAACAATAAGTAAGGTCTCATCCCAAGAAGAGTTCTCTTCTATCCATCTGACTACTGATTCAACAGCCTGATTAAACTCAATCTGTTCCTCAATCGTCCGTCCTTTCCACTTGGCATGAGAAGCTTTATCTACTGCACCAGCTTCTATCATTAACCAAAAACCTTGATCATTATCTAAAACATTGAAAGCAGCATTTGTCATCTCTGAAAGAGTTGGAATTTCTTCTCTTAAAGGTACCTCAAAAGGTTCTGCATTCTTATCACCAGCCCGATCATATTGAGCATTTGCTCTGTTCTGGAAGATTCCCAGTAATCTCTTAGGAGCATTATCTTTAGAGATATTTAGAAAATCTTGACGCTCGCGAATAACTTTCCACGCATCAGGTAAGCCATCACCATCAATATCACTAACAGACTTATCTTTTACCCCATCATTATCAAGATCAAAGTCCCTTGCCTCTTGCTCTACTTGTTGCCAAAAGTCCTTCTGACCAACATAAAAGTATTTCTTATGGTCTGGCATGGTGTCCTCATCATTTAAACCGGCACCCATCATTACAGATAAATCTGAATCTAAAATCATAGATTGAAATAATCCGGGATAATCTTTTCTAAAAGCACTATGGATAGTAAAACCTGTTGGAGTACCATGGCAAGCTACAACCGTGGTTACAGTACCTAACTTTTTCCCTTTTGATTTTATAAATTCAGAAAAATGTTGCAATTTCTTTTTATCAGGATCTAATCCTAAATAGCCATTCTTGGTCTTATAACCTGTAGAAAGAGCAGTTGCTGATGCTGCAGAATCAGTCCATTTACTGTCAATATAGAGAGTATCATTCCATGCTAATTGTGGGTCATATTCTTCTGCATTAGTTGAATATGTGCTCATAAAATGTTGGACAGGAAAGGATTGATAAACTTGCTTTCCACTTTCACCGTATTGATAATAATCAGTAGCAAGGATATGATTATAGCCTGCTCCATCAGAAATCATAATAATTATATTCTTTGGTTTTTTGGTACTACACCCAACTAATATCCCTAATATTAGGATTAAAACTAATAACTTAAAATGTTTCATTTTTTCCCTTCATCATTTTTTATCACTAATCAAAAATTGCTCAGAAAAGTCAATATTTTTATTATTTGCTAAGAAGTTTTAACCCGAATGATGCAGTAGAATTTTAGGGAAGAGTGCAGATTCTTCTAGCAAAATAAGTTACAGAATTTGAAGGCATATAATATATATATTCATGA
>JAEKNW010000162.1 GCA_016838885.1 Candidatus Cloacimonadota bacterium | reverse complement strand
GTATCACAGGCGAAGAGTGCAGATTCTTTTAGCAAAATAACTTACAGAATTTGAAGGCATATAATATATATATTCCTGAGAATTATGGAAGTTACTTTTTGCAAAAGAATATAGTGCTATTCTCAAAGGTCTACTGCATTATTTGGGTTAAAGTTAATAGAATTTATTCTGCGTAAAAATAGACTGCGCCCTCATTCTTGCCATCATTAATTTCAGTAAAGAAATTCTCATCCATCTCTATGTTAAAATCATTGGCATTAGCATATTGAGCTGTTATTTTTACCTTGTTATCATCACCAACTCGGAACTTTCCATAGTTGTATATATATCCACCATAGTTGATTAGCTTTGTTTGTGAAAAAACAACAAAGGCTGTTGGATTACCAATGGACATGGGTGCAAAATATTCCCAAACATCTATTCCCATTCCACCTATAGCATTGGGAGCAACTTTCTCTTCATTTCCAGAAATTAACTTGCATTTCCCATATTCTGCAACTACTTTTACCTCTCTACCTGCCCTAAGAGCTTCCATCAAATCTGCAAAATTCTTTAGCTGGGTTGGTTTAGCAATCAAGACTATTGAAACTACTAATAAGGTAATAACTAATACTATTTTCTTCATTTATTCCTCCAGAATATTATTTGATTTCAAAAGAAAATTAACACTGTTAACCTGTCAATGTTTTTTCTAGTTAATAAATCTCTTGACCTAACCAATAAATATAAAAATAATGACATATATAAGTTAATTTATGAGAAACGGGGAAGTAATGCGAAGATTTTTACTGATATTAATAATTATTGAGGTATCTCTCATGTTCGGAGCACAGTTTGAAATTGTATCTGATGCTAAAGAAAATCCAATGCACATGGGTCTCTTTGATTTGGATGATATCCAGAAATTAGATGATAATGGGAAAGTTGGAGCCTTAGTTATTGTTAATTGTGGCTTAGAAGATGTTTTTTTTCAAAGTCTTTACGGCAAAATACATCAAACCGGGAGAAGTGGTCAGTATAGGATTGTTCTAAAAGAGAGAACGCAATATTTTGTTATTCAAAAAAAAGGATTTGGTGATCACAAATATATCTTTCCCAGACCTTTAAAAAGTGGGACTGTCTATGAAATGACGGTTGATGAAAAGATTAAAAAACCTGAAGTTGGAATGATTGCCATTACTTCAAATGAAAATGATGCCAGTGTTTATATCAATAATGAATTTAAAGGAAAAATTGAAAAAAAGATTTTTACAGGACTTGCTCCCTTAGGAGAACAGGAAATTGAAATCAGAAAATCAGGATTCATAACTATAAAAACTATTCATAATATTACACCCGAGGGAAGCAGAATTGAGATGAATTTAGAACCGGAAATACCTGCGGCAGTTACTATCACCACTGATCCCCAGGGAGCAAAGGTATTCATTAATGATATCCTATTTGGTCTTACTCCTAAAAATCACTTCTTCAATGCTGGAACGTATCCTATTAGAATTGAAAAAGAAGGTTATTCCACCATTAATGAGCAGATAACAATTACTGAACCGGAAACTAAGAAACACTACCTGTTAACCGATAATATGGCAACACTTACTATAAACACTCTAAACTCAGCTACTATTAAACTTAATAATAAAACTTATCAGAGTGTTGAGAATCTCAGACTCTCTCCGGCAGTAATTAAAATTGAAATTTCGCATCCTCAAGCTCAAACTGTCTCCAGAATTGTTACTTTAGAAAAGAATCAAAACCTTGAACTCGATTTATTTCCAGATATTGATAGAGGCTCAATAGTAGTCGCAGTAATACCTTCAACTGCAAAAATAGAGCTCAAAGGATACTCCGGTGAATATTTTACTTCTAATGGGAGAAATAACTTTTCTGATATTCCCATCGGAACTTATCAGTTACTTGTATCAGATGATGGATTTCTTTCTCACCAAGAAATTATAAATTTAACTGCTGACCAAACAATCCAAAAACAAATTTCACTCCAGAAGGAGACTTACTCTAACCAATCTCCACTAACTAACAATGTTGAAAGTAATTCTTCTAAGTCTATTACTACTAGTTCTGATTATTATAACAGATTGCAAACAGGATTCAATGGTTTTAGTTATAAAATGACTTATGATGATGTAGACTATGAAGAAAGTCAGGATTATCAACAAATCCAAATGAGATATGAAGTAAATAATTCTTACAACAGAAATAAGAATTTTAGTTTAGTATCTTATATTTTTTGGGAAGAAGGTTCTATAGATGCTTCCTTCTTAGATGGCTACAATACTGAGAATATAGGATTATATTTTAATCCTATATTTAAAAATATTATTTATAGAATTAAACCAGACAACTCTATATTTTACTCCTTAGAATTTCCTATATCAAGAACATATATTTATGATGACAATGATTATAATTATAATACTCTCAATATGGCAATAAATGTATCTCTTGGTCTCGAAAATATGTCCTATTATATCCGGCAAAAATCACTCTGGAATAGGTTCAAAAAAGGATATAGCATCTCATCAAAATTAAAATTTTCTTTAATTAAAGATAGATCTTATTATGATAATCCAAAATGGTTTGATGAGATTAAATCAATTACTAAATTAGAGTATTCATTTTATTATGATCTATACTCCCAACATGTTAATCCCTATGTAAAATATGAAGCATATCTGGAAGCGAGAAACAATGAAAGCCAATCTACAGTACTAGGAATTCAATACGCTCGCGATTTTTCCAAATATGTTAATTTCACTGTTGATGTGTTTGTAGATTTGCATAAACATGATAAAGATACACCCACTATGACATATACTACTCTCAATCCTCAAATAAACATTTATACAAGCAAACATTTTGAATTTATTCTTGGTTATTTATATGAGAAAGGTAGTTATGAGGATGAAGAATATTCTTTAGTGAGTAAAATGAGTAAATATAATGTTGAATTTAATTGGTTATTTGACTTTAAATAGGAAAAAAGATGTTATCAGAAGGAGTAAATATGAAGAATATTTTAGTTGTTTTATTTTTAATCAGCACATTATGCATGACAGCTGTGAATATCGATGAGGAATTAAAAAAAGCTGAAAATATTTATGGGAAGATATTGGTTGGAAGAGGTTTAGCTGATACAGCTCAGGAGGCTGATCTCATTGCTTTGCAAGATTTAACTTCACAAATCATCGTCCAAGTAAAGAGTAATTTTACTGATAGTGCTAAGGATGATGGAGTAAATATTACCGAATATTGCGAAAGAATAGTAAATACTTATAGTGATGTGCAATTAATAGAAGCAAGGAAAATAGAGGAGAAAGTAGGCAAACAATTCAAAGTTGCTCGTTACATTACGGAAGAAAATAAACAGAAGATATTTGATAATAGAAAAAATGAGATAGTAAATTTCATTCTAGAAGGGCAATTAGCTCTTGCTAAGAACAATGTTACAGATTTTTTACGAAATTATTATTGGGCATATATGCTTTTAAAATCCCATCCGGATGGGAAAACAATGACTTACCTATTTGGAGACCAGGAAAGACTGATTTATACTGCTTTACCCCAAGAAATGGAGAGGATTCTAAAAGATATTAAGATTGAATTAGTTAATATTGATTTTAAGCCCCAAGCTAATTGTTCTCTTGGAACATTCAAAGCTATCTATCAAGGTAGGCAAATTAGTGGACTATTAGTCAGTTATATGGATGGATATTCATGGTCCCAACCTTCAAAATGGACCAATGGAGATGAGTGTATTCATATCTCAAATAATACTATCATTAATCAGAAAAAATTACAGTTTAAAATTGATTATACTTTCGCTGATCATAGTTTTACCGGCAGTATCGATAGTACTATTAAGAATATTCCCCTAAAAAACCTCTTATATGCTGAGAAAGAAGTAAAATTGACTCCTAAAGATATTGAAAAAGCTCAATTAGATAAAGATTCTCTCATTATGTATGATAAATCAGTGAATGAAAAAAATAGAAAAACTATCAATGATGTTATTAATGCAATTGAAGATAAAGAGATTCATAAGGCACAAAAATATTTTACCCTTGCAGGATTCAAACAATTTAATGACTTAATAGGTTATGGTCATGCTAATATCATGCCAGTCAAAGCATTAATTAAACAGGATAAAATAGCCCAAGATGAGATTGTGGGACCTCTTCCTATGAATTTCAACTTTATGTCATCCCCTCAACCTTTCACTGAAAGAGTGAAATTTGTTTTCAACGCTGAGGGAAAAATAGATGGGATAAGTTTTGCCCTTACTGATCAAGCTGTTTCTGATATCCTAAGAAGAGATTTTGATTCACCTCAAGAACAGGCAATTATTATAAATTTCTTAGAACAATATAAAACTGCTTATTGCCTTAAAGATTTAGACTTTATTGAAAATGTATTCTCTAATGATGCCTTGATTATTGTGGGTAGAATGGTAAAATCTGAACCGGATCCCGTCAATGACGGACTCTACAATCAATTAGATAAGAAAACGGTTGAGTATGTCAAACTTAGTAAAAAAGAATATGTCTCAAGGCTATCAAATCAGTTTAAAAAGAAAGAGTTCATTAATATTCATTTTGAAGATAACTTTGTTACCGCTCTTAATGACAAAAATGTCTATGGAATTCAAATTAAGCAATACTATTTCTCTTCTAATTATGCAGACAAGGGTTACCTCTTCTTGATGTTTGATTTGAATGATATTGACCACCCTAAAATTATGGTTAGGTCTTGGCAACCTAAGAAAAATCCGGATGGTTCTATCGTAGGTATGGAAAACTTCCATTGGGAATAGAGAATTATTTGCTATCCACGAAAAGAAGGGGAGAATTTTCTCACCACAAAGGCACAAAGGCACAAAGGCACTAAGAAGAAGAAGAAAAAAGGAAGAAAGTCTATCCACTAATTACACGAATTACACGAAGAAGATTTTTCGCTTGTCGCGAAAAGACGGGGAGAAAGGGAGAAAGGGAGACGGGGAGAATTTTCACCACAAAAGGCACAAAGAACACAAAGAAGAAGAAAGAAATAGCCACCGAAAACACTGAATACTCTGAAAAGAGAAGAGTCTTAGCCACGGATAACACAGATAAACACGGATAAAAGCCTCTTTAGTCGGACGGTGGACAACTTGTCCGCCACTAATAAAAAGAAGAAAATCTATCCACACGAATAAACACGAATTAGCTTTTGAGAATATACAGAGAGCTAGAGCCCGTATGTCTTAAATCCCCTCTTAATCCTGAAGGGATGGTGCAAGAGGGGTGGCATCCTACGAAGCTTTAGCGAAGTTGGATGACGGGGTGTTTTAACCCAAATAATGCAGTAGACCTTTGCAGATAGGAGATGCGCTCCTCTTGAGCTATGAGCATTTTATGTAGCTTTTGAGCCACAATTAGAATTATTTCCCACTATACTTGAGAGAACCATAATTTTTGTGGTTTTGTGAAGTTTGGTGATTTTGTGTTTTAACCCAAATAATGCAGTAGACCTTTGCAGATAGGAGATGCCAACCATTCTCTTAAGCTCCTCTAGAGCTATGAGCATTTTATGTAGCTTTTGAGCCACAATTAGTATTATTTCCCACTATACTTGAGAGAGCCATAATTTTTGTGGTTTTGTGAAGTTTAGTGTTTTTGTGTTTTAACCCAAATAATGCAGTAGATCTTTGCAGATAGGAGATGCCAACCATTCTCTTAAGCTCCTCTGGAGCTATGAGCATTTTATGTAGCTTTTGAGCCACAATTAGAATTATTTCCCACTATACTTGAGAGAGCCATAATTTTTGTGGTTTTGTGAAGTTTGGTGATTTTGTGTTAAAATTCTCCATATGTAAAATTAGCAATCTTTTTTATCTTCTGCTAAAAATTATTTGACAAAATTACTATTCTGCTTATTTTATCCCTATAAATCTTTCTAGGAGGAGAAAATGAATTTTGAAAAATATACCATAAAATCAAGGGAAGTCGTTAATAATCTATCCGGATTGGCTAACGAATATTCCCACCAAGAGATAAACGAAATCCATCTCTTGAATAGCTTATTAAAAACAGAAGAGTCTATAGTTATCCCATTATTACAAAAGATAAATACTCCCCTTCGGGATTTAATTAGAGATGCCGAAAGCCAGTTAAATACCTTACCAAAAGTTCAAGGACAGGCCCAAAACTATCTTTCTCGAGAATTAAATGAGGTTTTTCTTGAAGCTGAGAAAGAAGCTAAAAAGCTACAAGATGACTTCATAAGTGTTGAACATCTCTTTTTAGCTTTAATTTTAAAGGGTAAGAAGTGTGGTCAACTCTTCAAAAAATATGGAATTACTTACGATGCGATAATGTTGGCTTTGAAGGATGTTAGAGGGAATCAACGTGTAACAGATGAGAATCCTGAAGTTAAGTATCAAGCTTTGGAGAAGTACACCCGTAATCTTACTAAATTAGCTAAAAATGGAAAGCTTGACCCTGTTATCGGACGTGATGATGAGATTAGAAGAGTGATTCAGATTCTTTCTCGGAGACGAAAGAATAATCCTGTTTTAATAGGTGAGCCTGGTGTAGGAAAAACTGCAATTATAGAGGGTTTAGCTAAGAGAATTATTGATAGTGATATTCCTGAAAACTTAAAAGAAAAAGAGATTTTAGAGTTAGATATGGCATCTTTGATAGCCGGAGCTAAATATCGAGGAGAGTTTGAAGACAGACTTAAGGCGGTCTTAAAAGAGGTTGAGAGTAATGAGGGGAAGGTAATTCTCTTTATTGATGAGATTCATACTGTGGTAGGGGCAGGAGCTTCTGAAGGGTCAATGGATGCATCAAACATGCTGAAACCTGCTTTGGCACGTGGTTCTTTGCATTGCGTAGGAGCTACTACTCTGAATGAATATCGGAAATATATTGAGAAAGATCCTGCTTTAGAAAGAAGATTTCAACCTGTTGTAGTTAAAGAACCTAGCGAAGCAGACACTATTTCCATTTTGCGAGGGATAAAAGATAAATATGAGATTCATCATGGGGTGCAAATTACAGATTCGGCTTTAGTCTCAGCTGCCTATCTCTCAAATAGGTATATCACGGATCGCTTTCTTCCAGATAAAGCTATAGATTTAGTTGATGAAGCATGTGCTCAACTAAAGATGGAGATTGATTCTATGCCAGTTGAACTCGATGAGTTAGCCCGTAAGATAAAACAATTAGAGATAGAAAAACTATCCATGAAAAAAGATAAAGATGAGCTTTCTAAAGAGAGAAAACATAAGATTGATGTTGAGATATCTAATTTGAAAGATAATCAAAACAATCTAAAAGCTAAGTGGAGTTATGAGAAAGACTTGTTGAATAGCTTAAATACTGCTTCTGAACAGATAGATATCCTCAAAAGTGATATTGAAAAAGCTGAAAGAAAGGGAGATTTAAATAAGGCTGCAGAACTTAAATACGGTACTCTTCCTAAGAAATTAGCAGAATTAGAAGAGAATAAAAAGAAGTTATTGGCTATTCCACCTGAACAGAGAATCCTCAAAGAGAATGTCGATGAAGAGATTATTGCTGAAGTTGTTGCTAAATGGACTAATATTCCGGTAACTAAACTTCTCACTAATGAGATGTCCAAGCTAATTAAAATGGAAGATATTCTCTCTAAAAGAGTGATTGGACAGAAAGAAGGGATTTCAGCTCTATCTAATGCCATCAGAAGATCACGAAGCGGGATTGCAGACCAAAATAAACCAATTGGTACTTTCCTTTTTTTAGGTCCTACCGGGGTTGGAAAGACAGAACTTGCTAAGACCTTAGCAGATTTTCTCTTTGATACAGATCGAGCTATTATCAGGGTTGATATGTCTGAATATATGGAAAAACACTCTGTTGCCCGTCTTATCGGAGCTCCTCCAGGATATGTAGGATATGATCAAGGTGGCTACTTGACAGAAGCAGTGCGGAGAAGACCTTACTCAGTAATTCTTTTTGATGAAATAGAAAAAGCCCATCCTGATGTTTTTAATATTCTCTTGCAAATCTTTGATGATGGGAGATTAACAGATGGACAGGGCAGGACTATTGATTTTAAAAACTCCATCATAATCCTAACTTCTAATATTGGAGCTCAAATGATTTACGATGATCAAACAAGTGATAGTGAAGAAATTAAAGAAAAGCTATTCCCTCTGCTCCATCAATACTTTAAACCCGAATTTATCAATAGATTAGATGAAATAATCGTCTTCCAAAAACTAGATCAAGAAGAGATAAAAAAGATTGTAGAACTTAATCTTAATATCCTTAAGAATAGATTGCTAGGACAAAGAGTGTCCCTTGAATTCACACCAGCAACTATTACAAAGATTGCTGAAGAGGGCTATGATCCACAGTTTGGAGCCAGACCCCTCAAAAGGGTTATTCAGAAAGAGATTGAAAATAGATTGGCTGCCAAAATTATCTCTGGGGAAGTTAAAGCTAACCATGAAATAATAGTAGATTACCAAAATGGAGATTTTACCTTCTCCTCCTAAACATAGTCAGATGTCTTTGCCTTCCTCTTAGTGCCTTTGTGCCTTAGGGATGAAACTCATCTTCTTCTTTCCTAAAACTCTGTGTTAAGGACTTTCTCTTTTCGGTGTTTTCAGTGGCTAATTCTTTTCTTTTTAACACCCCGTCATCTTCGATGCCACCCCTCTTGCACCATCCCTCTGGGATTAACCCATCTTTACCATTTTAAAAAAAATAAATAAATATTTTACTAAAAAAGGGTCCATTTTGGGGTGTTTTACTCACTTTTTTAGCTAAAAAGGGGT
>JAEKNW010000161.1 GCA_016838885.1 Candidatus Cloacimonadota bacterium | reverse complement strand
GGAATATATATATTATATGCCTTCAAATTCTGTAACTTATTTTGCTAAAAGAATCTAGCACTCTTCATCAAAGTTCTACTGCACCATTCGGGTTAAAGAAGTAAAAAAATTAACAGGAGAGTGTGATATGAAAGAAAAAATGACCCAAAGAGAAGAGAGAAAGATTAGGGCTCAGAAAGTTAAGAAAATTATAGAAACACCTATAAACTACACTTTCGACGCTCAAGAATCTCGTCTAAAGTTAGAACAGCCTACACCTTAATAAGGAATGATTTAATTGATGATTTGTTGAATCGTTTAATTGATTATGGAGAGTTTAGGGTTTAGAGTTTAGAGTTTAGGGTTTAGAGTTTAGGGTTTAGAGTTTAGGGTTTAGAGTTTAGGGTTTAGGGTTCATAACGAAATGAAGATACCTTATACCTTCACTGCGTTCAGGGTGCGGGCAATTGCCCGCGGTCCGACAGAAGAGGTTTTATCACTGTTTTTGAGGTGTATTAAGTTTTTCTGCTTGGGTTAACATTTTTCATTTTTCATTTTTCATTTTTCACTCTTCTCTTTTCACTTTTCACTTTTCATTCTTGCGAAGCAAGACTTAAACACCCCGTCATCTTCGATGCCACCCCTCTTGGAGACATTTGCAGAGCAAATGAAGAGGGGATTTAAGACGCACGGGCTCTAGCTCTGTGTTTACTTTAGTTAGAGTAATTCGTGTTTATTCGTTTTAATTCGAGTTAATTCGTGTGAAAGCTCTTCTTCTTCTTCTTACTTTTTACTCCAGAAATACTTATCCATTTTGAACAATAATTCTCTTCTATTAATAGGTTTAGTGATATAATCATCACAGCCTGCTTTTAGCAATTTCATTCTATCTTCGTCGAAGGCATAGGCAGTTTGGGCAATAATAGGGATTTTAGTATTAAACTCTCTAATTTTTTGAGTGGCTTGTAAGCCATCCATGACAGGCATTTGAACATCCATAAGGATTAAATCAATGTTATTATTTCTGCATCTTTCAACAGCTTGTAAGCCATTATGGACAAATTCAACATTAACCTTTATGTGTTTAAAGAAGGCTTTAAAGAATTTAATAATATGGATAGTATCATCAACAATCAAGATAGTTTTTCCAGTCCATTTTTCGGAAAAAGCATCAGTTGAATAGATATCAACATGAGAGTAGTTATGATTATTATTGTCCGCTAAATCAACAACAGAGACATTTCCCGGAAGAGAAAAAAGGAAAGAAGAGCCTCTACCTAAATCAGATTCAAAGGTGATATAACCACCTAAGAGGAGAACAATCTTATGACAAATTGTTAAGCCAACTCCAACTCCGCCAAATTCGCGAGTGTGAGAACCATTACTTTGTCTGAAGAGTTTAAAAATATTCTGGCTATGCTCTTTATCAATGCCAATTCCGGTATCATTAATCATAAAAATAATATTTTTATTGGCTTCAATGCTAAAGCCAATATCTATTGTTCCGCTTTCAGTAAATTTAATGGCATTTTGGATGAGGTTATCAAATATTGTGCGGATATTTGTTTCATCACTTTCAAAGATAACTTCCTTTGACTGATGAGGGACGAAGAGATTTAGCTCGATATTTTTTTGTTTTTCTTGGAGATCAAACCTATAATGAGCAATAATCTCATTTAACATATTACTTAGGGAAAAATTAGTTCTTATCACGGAGATGTTTTTTGATTCAATCTTGGAGACATTAATCACATTATCCATTAAGGAAATTAATCTTTGAGCTCCTTGCATGATGAGAGTGAGATATTCATCTCTATCTTCTGTTGAGATAGATTTATTACTTTTGAGAAACTCTGAGAAGCCATAGACCGCATTGAGGGGAGTCCGAAATTCATGAGAGATATTGGACAGAAATTGGGTCTTGAGATTATCAGATTCCTCTGCTTTTAGTTTTGCTGATTGAAGTTCGAGGCGTTTTTCAACTGTTTCAGTAACATCTTGAGTAACTGTTAGGAGAGAATCTAATTTATTCTCAAACTCAATGGGTAAAATTGTGTTTGTGATTATCCTCTTAGCCCCATCATAAGCTGTAAATTCTTCTTCTTGGCAATAACATTCTTTATATGACTCCCGAACCTTTCTCTCATTTGCTTGTTTCTTAGATAAGAAGTCTTCAGAGAATATATCTTCATCACGTTTATTTAGGGCATTTTTACTATCAATCCCACTAATTGACTCCATTTCTTTGTTCCAGATATCGTATCTTTCAGTATCGCAGTTTTTAACTGTAATACCAACAGGGATGTTTTCGATTAACTTCTCTAAAAAGGCCCGATGTTTACGATGCTCTAGGTCTAACATCTTTTTATCTGTGATATCATAACAAAAACCCTGAATGGAATGCTTGCCATGATGGCTACAGATTCGATAACTATTTCTTAACCATTTAATTTTATTAATACTGTCCTTTAATTTCACATCACAGGTATAGCTAATATTAGGGACATAATTTGTTATCTGTTGAAAAAAATCAACATTTTCTTCTTTTGAGAAGTAGTCAAAAAGGGTTTTATTGTTAATTATATCATGAGGATAGCAAGCAAAGACCTCAAAAGCAGATTGAGTAATATATTTAAATTCTAAGCTTCTCAAATCACAGATATAACTAATAACTGATAATCCACTATAATTTGAGGGGATTGAGTGTCTTTCAGATATCGAAGCCCGATATGTTGGACTAATTATCTGCTTCAAAACAGCTGAAAGCTTTTTAATAACTTCTATATCTTCTTGACTCCACTTTTTCTCATTAGTGAAGGTAGTAAATCCTACTATTCCACCAAAATGCCCTTCTATTTCGATAGGGACTAATAACATAGATTTTATCTGATTTTTTGTAAAAAACTCTCTTTCCGGATAAGCATCTGTTGGCAAGTTATGAATAGATTCTATGGCACTGACTTCGAATTTGTTAATTTGGCTTAGGGCCCATTCATATTGTCCAAAATTAAAAAGGTCAATAGGATTTTCAATTTGAAAAGAGTTATCAGCTTGCCATTCATAAGAGATGTTGCATATCGCATGATTATCAAAGAATTTACAATAGCATCTTTCTACTTTTTGTTGATCAGCAACATGTTGTAAAATTTGGATTATCTTCTTGGCTACCGACTCTTGATCGCCATTGAAAAGGGTCAATTCAAGTAACATTTGATCTATTAACTTCATTACTTATCCTTTATTATAGTTTTTTCCCCGATTTGTTTTCCTAAGACAGGCTTTGTGGCAAAATAGATATTATAAATTAATCTGGCAAGAAAAAAATAGCGGCCATGACAGTCATAACCGCTATTTCTTTGTTTTAAAGTTACTTACAAAGTGTTAATTATTTTAAACAATAATATTTCGATAAGTTAATCATTCACTAAATTTAAATTATATGGGGATTTATAGAGAATTATTTCATCTGAGTTAACCTTTAACTCATCATTAATCTCTAGAACTGATTTTAAGATAGAAGAGTTATACCAAGAGAATAAGGGGGAAGTCATTGCATTAAGGCTTATTTCTAATCTCTCTTTATCACTGCCATCATAAGTAGCTAACCAGATTTTGTTTCCACTTCCAAGTTTTTCTTCCATGGAGGAAATAGCGGTTTCAAAACCACCCAGCTTATCAATAAGACCGTTTTTAAGGGCTTGATTACCTGTCCATACTTGTCCCATAGCAAGCTTATTTATCTCTTCATAGCTGTTGCCTCTGCTATCAGCTACAGTATTAACAAAACGGTCATAAGATGCTTTAATAAAGCCTTTAAACATCTCTTTCTCATCGGCTGTCCATTCTCTGGTCAAACTTAAAGAAGTAGAGTTCTTGCCAAATTTTACTTCAGACCAGTTAACTCCCACCTTATTGGAGAGTCTGGCAAGATTAGGAACCATCCCAATAACCCCAATAGAACCGGTGATAGTAGTAGGTTGGGCAATAATTTCATCAGCCCATGTTGAAATATAGTATCCACCCGAGGCAGCGACACCAGACATCAAGGCAATCA
Source organism: Candidatus Cloacimonadota bacterium (assembly GCA_016838885.1). GTDB lineage: Bacteria > Cloacimonadota > Cloacimonadia > Cloacimonadales > JAFGVF01 > JAEKNW01. The sequence goes on along the minus strand of JAEKNW010000161.1, from coordinate 4,962 downwards.
CAGGTTTTTGGTTCTTTCCGGTTTTACAGAGTCTTATCTCTTCAGCAATGATATGTGAAGCTAAAGCAGAACCGCCACCTGAATCAACTCTAAGAATAATACCTTGAACTTCGGGATCTTTTCTAGCTTTTCTGATAGCTCTAGCAGTTGTTTCTGAACCAATAGTTTTTCCTGCTTGTCCCTTTCCACTCATGATGTTACCTGAAGCATAGATCACAGCTACCTTATCTAAGCCCGGTTTGCTCCATGCATAATCATATTTCTCGGAGAATCCTTTAGTTACTTTTTTAGTCCCGAACTCTTCTTCTAACTTAGCATCTAATTCATGCCATTCTACTAATCCATCAACTAATCCATTTCTAAGAGCATCATTTGGGATAAAATAGGGGCCATTATCGATAATATCAGTTACGGTACCTGCAAGTTTATGACCTCTTCCTTCTCGGATCATCTCGACCATTTCTGCATAGAGATCGCCATAGAGTCTTTCCATTACTTCTCTTTCTGCATCAGTCATTTCTGTTTCAGAGAACATATTACCTGCTGTTTTATAAGGATGGCTTCTGAAGTTATAAAAATCTATACTTAATTTATCAAGCATTTCCTTGATATAAGGAGAAGCTCCCCCGATACCTACTAACTGCACCATTCCTTCGGGATTTAGATAAATCTTATCTCCAATATTAGCAGCAAAAGCATAATTGATGTTGGAGATATTTTCGTAATAGAAGACAACTTTTTTGCCAGTTTCTTTGAACTCTTTGAGAGCTGTAAGAATCTCTTGTCTTTTAGCTAGAGATGCACCAAAATTAGTGTTTTTGAAGAAAATCCCCTTTATTTCAGGATCATTCTTAGCTTTTTCAATTTTTTTAAGAATCTCTAACATTGTGCTGTTATTATCCATCTTGAGAGAGATGAAACCAATGTTAAATTTAGTGTTTTCATCGACTACAGTTCCGGTAATATTCAAATCTAATATTTTTTTTCTTTCAGTTCCTTTGATCATACCCATGATATCAGAATTTAGAGAAACATATCCATAACCTATATTCTTCTTACTATTATCACTTTGCTCTTTGATATTTGAAATGGAGCCTATAACCGCATTTAAGTTACTTAGGCTAAATCTGATACCCACTTCTTCTTCTTCGATATTGTATGTAGCACCAAGGCTAATTCCACCTAAGAAATTGGTATTTACGCCGACAATCGGTTTGATAAATCCTCTATCTTCATTCATTCCACCCCAACTAGCATCAGTAGTTAGTTCAACAATATTTCCCATACTTGTTGAGGCAAATGGTCTAATGGCAATACCACCACGGTGTTGAGGTTTTAGATCATTAGGGTGAGTTAAAACATAGCCCAAAGAAAGGTGATTAATTGGTCTATAAAGAAAGGAACTTGTCAAAGCACCTTCTTTAAAGGTACCGGATTTCCAAGACCAGGAGCTGCCTAAATAGAAGTTTCTGGTAATTTTCCCTTTTCCTAAATTAAATCCTGAAGCAATGGTCTGATTAGTTCCCTTATCACTCTCGAGAAGATATGAGAATCCTTCTTCTTTAAAGATTACCGCATAAGGACTGGTAAAATCGATTTCTTCATAGCTTTTTAAGAAAGTTAAGCTACTATTATCAGAAGTCCCTAAGGCTGCAGGATTAACAAAGCCGGAGAGGAAATCTTCATGAGCTGCTACTGAAGTATTGTTAAAATCAAAAGGCTCAGCAAATAAGCCAAATGTTACAAAAAGTAAAGTTATAATTAGAAACTTTTTCATTTTTCCTTCTTATTTAAAATTGATTATTATTTTTTCTTGATTGTGGAAAATAATACCATCAATCTTTCTTTCATTATTTAAGAATTTAGTTAATTCTTTCTCTTCATTTTTGATAATTTCAGCAAAAGTTTCCGGGTTTTTCAAAAGCTGATCCATATCGATTTCAAAGAGAGTTACTTCATTATTTTCATAAGGAACATTGGCATCTTTGATTGATTCAAACTTAACTTTTGTGTAGATTTTCATTCCTTGAGTGAACATCTTGGCCATAGCTAATTGCTGTTGAAGTTCTTGACTATCAATCTCTTCATCTTCAGCATCGACATCTTCTGAACTATCTTGTTTGTCCCTGGCTTCATTAATTGCTTCAGTGAAACCATTTGAAATTATTAACTGACCTTTCTTATTATAGTCAAAGGTGTAGAATTTGTCTATTCCATCATCATCTGACTCTTCTTCTTCACCATCGGCACTAGTACCCATTTGCATATTATCACTTAGAGATTCTATACTTTCACTCATCATATCTTCAGAGAATCTAATTTTATTGATATCTTTGAAATTATAAACAGCTTTATAGCCTTGTTTAGACTCGGTAGCGATCTCTTCGAATTTAGCGAAAACTATATCATCCCCAAAATTTGGAGCTTTCTTTATTACTTCCTCTTTTGTAAAGGCATTGATAGAGGATCCATCAGGATCCATAGCTTTTACCATGTTCATTACCTGATTCGAAAGTAACATCTCTTCAACTATCTCTCCAGAACCATCTTTGTTCACTTTGATGGTTAAACCATACTCCACACAACCTGTTAGAAACAAGACTGCAATGACTGCAAAATAGATTAATTTTTTCATAATCATCTCCTAATCCAATTTTCTTAATTTAAAAGCATATACTGAACTTGTCAACAAAATAATCGTGGCAAATATTAGACATAATCCATCCCAGCTAAATATGCTGGAAGCTACTAGATTACTCACTTCATTTATTCCACTATCTAAAGTCATTTTCTCCATAAAACCATTTACTAACTTTTCAGGGTCGATAATTTTTGAACCCGTAAATGAGGGATTTAATAACCACATATTTATATATTCGGACAGGGTACCAATCTTAATACCTGACAATGATCTGAATATCTGGATAGCGATGTTAGTCCCAAACAGTACTCCAATAAATCTAATAAAGACCTTCTTTTTGAGAATACCTGATAAAAAGATGAAGAGAGAACCGAACAATAAATAGTAGGGTAAAGCAAAAACCAACATTGAGAAAGTAAATTTCACCAAGGTCCCCAAAGCAATCACACTGGTCTTACCTAAGAAAAGATAGGCTACCACCGTGTTTAGAAAGGCCAAAGCCAAGACTATTCCCATAGGAATCAGGATAAAAGAAACTACTTTCCCTACTACTACTTTCCAGGGGGCTATGGGTAAACATTTATAAAAGATTTCACACTGATGTTTGATATTATCATTTAGGGCATTAGGAGTTAATATTACTAATGAGACTAAAGACAACATAGCTCCACTCAGCCATATATTCCCAATTACTAGTCCAACTAATCCCATGAAAGGAACATTTGCTCCCTTCATCTGATAATTGATATTTTCTAAGTCTATCCCCCACCTTAATTCTATAAAAAGAATAAAAAGATAACAAACTGCGACTATTATGACAGGTAACAAAAGACTCCATTTATTCAAAAGAATATCACGGGTTAATAAGCTTTTAAACTGTTTCATGAGCATTCTCCAAAGTGTATAAGAATATATGTGCTAAATTAGGAATAGCTTCCTTAAATCCTGTTAAATTAGACTTCCGAGGGACAACAACTTCAATGGCACTTAAACCCTCGGTTACTACCTTATGAGGTATCTCTTTTAACTTATCCCGATCCTTAGCATCAATAGTGATTAATTTATAATAGGTAAGCAAATTATCGATTGTATCATTTGTTAGTATCTTACCTTCATCTATAATGATTAAGTCATGTAAAATGTGTTCGATTTCTTCCACTTGATGAGTCGATATAAATACAGTTCTCTCTTCATTATAAAATGAACTCAAAATAGTATTATAGAACTCATTACGATAAACTATATCAAGTCCTAATGTCGGTTCATCCAAAATCAAAAAAGAAACATCCAATGAGAGGATCAAGATTAAATAAAGCTTAGTCTTCATCCCTTTAGATAATTTACTAATCTTCTTGCTCAAGGGTAAGTTGCTTGAAGCAAATAAATTATCAAACCTGCCCTGATTAAACTTGGGGTGAACTCCTGAAAAGAATTTTATGAAATTCTTCACACTTAATCTGCCATCCAAACTATTTATATCAGGAATGAAAGCAGTATCTTCAAAAACCTTGTGGTCCATATAGTTAATCTCTTTCCCCTCAATGAATATATCACCTTGGAATTTTGAAAAACCAATTATACACTTCATTAAAGTAGATTTGCCGGCCCCATTCTTGCCGACTAAGCCCACTATTCTACCCTTCTTAATTTCGGTGTTTACATTGTCCAAAGCTAATAAGTCCTTGTAACGCTTGGTTACATTAACTACTTTTACTAACTCCATTACTCCCCCTCTTTAAAAAGTTTCTGCAACTCTTCAATTATTAATGTTATATCAATATCTACTATTCTTGCTTTATCTACGATGTTTTTTAAATCCTTCTGGATAAAGTCATATCTCTTCTCTCTAAGCAACATCTGACGTGCTCCTTCTTTTACAAAAAACCCTAATCCCCTCTTCTTATAAAGAATATTGGAAGCCTCTAACTCTGCATAAGCATTGCTAATAGTGATAGGATTCACGCGATACTCTGTCGATAGAGCTCTTATCGACAAAATCTGCTCTCCCTCTAAAATTCTCTTTGCTATGATCGCTTCCTCTATCTCATCCTTTATCTGAAGATAGATAGGTTGGTCATCACGAAATTTTTTCATAATTTCACCTCTTATGGTGTCATACTTATGTAGTACACTATACTTGTCAAGAAGTATTTTATATTTTTCCTGTAGCCAGTAAGACAGGCAGAATATATCACCACAAAGGCACAAAGAACACAAAGAAAATAATATCCGCAAAAATAAACGAGAAATTCCGCAAAAATAAACGAGAAAAGTGCCTAGATAACGATTCAATAGTCTGCAAGAATAAATGAGAAATTATA
>JAEKNW010000160.1 GCA_016838885.1 Candidatus Cloacimonadota bacterium | reverse complement strand
ATAATGCAGTAGACCTTTGCGAATAGCACTATATTCTTTTGCAAAAGTAAGCTACATAATTTTCAGGAATATATATATTATATGCCTTCAAATTCTGTAGCTTATTTTGCTAAAAGAATCTGCACTCTTCTCTAAAGCTCTACTGCACCATTCGGGTTAAACCCAAATAAAGTTGAGGATAATGTTATGAATTTCTATTTACCAACCAATATTTTTTATGGAAAAACTGCTCTCTCTGAAGCAGCACAGCTTATAAACTCTATAGGGAGAAAGGCTCTTATCGTTACAGGAAGAAACTCTGCTAAAAAGAGTGGAGCTTTGGATGCGACTATTGAGTTATTAAATCAGCAAGGAATTGCTTATGTGATATTCTCAGAAATTGAAGAGAATCCCACTTTAGTTAGTGTAGAAAAGGGTGCATATATCTGTCGTGATAATGCTTGTGATTTTCTAATTGGGATTGGAGGAGGTTCTCCCATCGATGCTGCCAAAGGAATTGCAGTAGTCGTTGGTTCAGAGCTTGACATTGACTCCATTTATAATCCTCTTGAGTTCACGAAAGCTTTACCGATTATTGCCATTCCCACAACATCCGGGACAGGCACGGAAGCAACCCAATACAGTGTTTTGACAGATACTCAAAAGCTAAAAAAAGCTGGATTTGGTTCTACCCTAGTCTTTCCAAAATTATCTATTTTGAATCCTGAATTTACGTATTCTCTTCCCCAATCTGTAACTATCAATACAGCTATTGACGCCTTGAGTCATCTTTTAGAAGGACTCTTTTCCAAAAACAGAAACCCTTTAACCTATCCTTTTATTTTCAAGGGAATTGGGTTAATCATAGATAACTTAGACAAAGCTGTTAAAGAGCCTTTAAATTACTCTTATCGCGATGCTTTAATGCAGGCTTCTCTCTACGGGGGAATAGTAATTGCCCATAGTGGAACTACACTTCAACACTCTATTGGATATCCTTTAACTACAAAATTTGCTACCCCTCATGGTTTGGCAAATGGAATAGTGATGAAAGAGATTTTGAAGCTATATTATCCTGCAATTAAGCTAGAAATTGATAATCTTTTAGCATACTTATCTTTGACTCTTGAAGATTTTTTCAGTTGGTTAGATAGTTTTGATTTAACTTTGAAGCAGGAGCTTGATGAAGATTTGATTAATTATATGTCAGATAAAGTTATGGAAACAAGGAATATGGCTTTAAATCCTATTAGTGTATCCTTAGAAGATGTAAAAAAACTATATCGTAAGATTAGTTTATAGAAGTGAATTAATAATCCAGAATGTCAACAATAGAATTATTAGCACCTGCAGGCAGTACTGAAGCTCTTCTTGCCGCAATTGAGGCAGCTTGTGATGCTGTCTATCTCGGATTAGATGATTTTAACGCTCGAAGTAGAGCCAAGAACTTTACTGTAGAGGAGTTACCTGATATTATAGCTTATTGCCATCAAAGGAGTGTAAAAGTATTTGTTACTCTCAATACTCTCATCAAGAATAATGAACTGACTTCTTTGATTAGATTGCTTTATCAAATAGTTGCTTGCCAACCTGATGCTATTATCATCCAAGACTTTGCTCTTCTTAATCTCTTACAAAAGCTTGGCTATAAGCATATCCATTTTTCAACTCAAGCAGGAATTCACAACTCTTTAGGGGTTACTTTTGCTTCTAATAATGGAGTTGAGAGATCTATTTTAGCCCGCGAATTAACTCTTGAAGAAATCCGCTTAGCTTCCCAAAAAGGTCAGACAGAAATCTTTGTTCATGGAGCTCTATGTTATTCACTTTCAGGATATTGCCTCTTTTCAAGTTATCTTGGAGGAATGAGTGCAAATAGAGGAAAATGCAAACAACCTTGTCGACGAGCCTTTAATATTGCCAAAAGGAAAAAACTGCCTATCTTTAGTTTAAGAGATTTAGAGTTAATAGATTTTCTTCCTCAGCTTCAAGCCACAGGAGTTAGATCTTTGAAGATAGAAGGAAGAATGAAAAGAGCAGAATATGTTAGCCAAGTTCTTCGAGCATATCGAATTGCGCTAGATGATCAGAGTCGTCTTGAAGAAGCCAAAAAATTACTAGAAGAAGATTATGGAAGAATTAAGACTTCCTACTTTACAGGTGGTAACGTAGCTGAGTCGATAACTGATCAACCTTTCGCCGGAATTCATTTAGGAGAAGCTAAAGTCCGAGGAAACAAGTTAATCTTCTTTACTTTTGTTGATTGTAGTATTGGAGATAAAGTTAAACTCTATTTTGGAGAAGAGGATTCAGATACTTATACTATTTTATCCCTTGATTCTGATAGAGAAATTACCATTTCTAAGACTTTACCTAATGCAGAAAAAGTAGCAGTATATAAAGTTAGTCAACAAGCAAAAGCTAATTATTCTCACTCTTTCAAAAGAACCCAACTAGCTAAGATTCCACAGACTAAGCTTAAAGAGTTAACTTCTTTGAATTTAGCTCAAGTTAATAAGAAAGAAGCTGCCAAACTTTATCTTAGATTAGCATGCCCTGCAGATATTAATTTAATCCCTAAAACAAAATATACACATCATTATATAATCCCTTTAGATGAATATAAAACTAGTCTCAATAACCACGCGAAAAACATATATTGGGAATTACCTCTATTCATTGCAGAAGCAGACTTAGCTAAAACTAAATTGCTAATTACTTCTATCCATCAAAAGGGTCATAACAGCTTCGCTATTAGTCATATATCCCAATTGCTCCTTCTACCTGCAACAACCAACATACTTGCTAATGAGCATATCTACACCCTTAATGACTTAGCTATTGAACAAATTAAATTGTGGGGAGTTAGCTCATATATTTTACCCTTGGAAAATGATATACCTAACCTAAATCATTACAGCTATCATGACGGGATTGTCCCTATATTCTTTACTCCGGCACTTTTTACATCTCGCATGCCTGTTAAAGAAGCTGTTATCAAGGACAATAAGAATACCTATCAAGTAGTAAGAAAAGGGAAACTAACTTATACTTATCCTATAAATCCTATTAGTATCTTTAGCTTCATCAATAAATTAAAAGATTACACTAACTTTTTCATTGATCTTTCTACTCCTAATATTACTAGAGAGAACTTTGCAGAAATCTTTAATAATCTTGCAGAAAAATCTAATCAAGCAAGTAGCTCAAAATTCAATTTCAAGAAAGGATTATGGTAGTTTGTTTTTACTGAATATTACTTTGATATTAATTATAAGCCATTTAAACCATAAATATACGAACAAGGGGAAAACTACTAGAATTCCCTTATTAAACTCATAAGCTTGCTTAAACTCGAAATTGAGGATGGAGACTATGGCTCTAGATGTCCCACACCCCCAACAATCTCTTCCTGTTATATTTTTATAAATGCAAAGAGTAGGAGCATTTTCTAACTGAGTTAAAGTAATTTGCCTTAGGGCAATAGGAATAATTATCAAAACAACTATTATTATTAAAGCTCGAACCTTCTTAGAATCTCCTAACAAGTTGTCTGCCATTCCCATCTCTATAGGTATCAGTAACTATCAATATTACATCAATAATGACCCAGATTCCGCAACCGCCTCCCGTTATAAGTTGCAGGATGCCAATTCCTATTTGCTTTGTATAAAATCTATGCACACCAAAGACTCCTAAAAATATACACAAGAGCAAAGTTACTAACCAGTCTGATGAACCATCACTAGAGATATATCTTAGAGTAATAATCTCATCAGCTTTATCATTCTCATAAACAACGAAATCAACCATCAGTCCGGTTACAGGTTCCTGATTATCTCTCCAGTTTTCTCTAAGAAAATAATAGCGGTTCCCATTATCTCCTGAGATAATTCCGGTATTAGTTGACCAATCATAATGTATCACTTTCCCACGCATTTGAATCTCCTATATAGGTTTAAGTTAAACCCCAATGGTGCAGTAGCGCTATTCTCAAAGATCTACGGCATTATTTGGGTTAAGCAGTTATTCTATTTTCTTATTTTAATTCTGCTATCAATAAGTTAGTTCCAATATCATTGCTTAATAACAAAATATTTCCATTGACTTCAACTTTTCTAACTTCAGTAAAAATATTAAATAACTTATTCTCAGTCTCAATATTAGACCCAGTCATCTTGGTAGATTGTACTGGCATAAATACGATATTATCATCAACTAAGTGATAATAAACTTTGAAGTAATTACATCCTCCAAAGCCATTGATTGAGTTATCTTTATTACTAAATGAAAGGTAAATATTATCATTATTCTCAGCTGGTCGAACATTGACAATTTCACTATTTATACTTTTAATATTCCAAGTCTTCCCTATCAAATCTTTAGGGGTTCTAGTTAGTGAGTAGTTCGCAAGCATAGCTTCATCAAAAGTTATTCCATTTATACTTCTCCAGAAAACTTTGTTCTCACTAACACCGATAACTGATTTTTCGACCTCAGAATAACTCTCGAGGATTAAGTCGTTACCATTTTTTGACCAAGCAAGTGTTCCTTTAATATTCTTGATCTCTTCCATAGTTCCTTGCTTCTTTTTCCCAAGGGTAAAAGTCATGTCTTTTCTTAACTCTAATTCCATATAAGTTCCATCATTATCATAATTTGGAACAACCCCACGATATTCTCCTGCCCACTTTATAGTTTGACGACTACTATCTTTCTTCTCAACTTCTTTGGGAGCACATGATAATAATATACCTAGACCTGTTATCATAATCAATAATACAATTAATCTGTTATTCATAGTATTCACCTCATTTTTTTTGTTTGAATTATACCCGAATAGCGCAGTAGAACAATCTACTGCATTATTTGGGTTAGAATATTATTAAATGAAATTTTGTCAAACTTGATTTTATTTTTTTTAATTTTAGAACTTTCACTGATCATGTGTTTTTATCAGAATTAATTTTTTTCTTGACATAATTTCCCTTTTTAACATTTTGACAAAACGAATTTGTTAAAGATATTAAACATATAGGACCTATAGCTCAGTTTGGTAGAGCTTCCGGCTCATAACCGGACGGTCGGGGGTTCGACTCCCTCTGGGTCCACCACTCTTTTTATTAAGCCTGCTTGCAGGCTTTTTTTTATTCTCTTTTATCTCACCGCCCTAATAAAGAGTTAAATGAGGCGGGTATTTCTGCCTTGAAAGTCATCTCTACTTTTGAAAAAGGATGTAAAATCGTTAAGGTAGAAGCATGAAGCATAAGTCGTTTAGCCCCATCATCTTTAATCCCATAGATCTTATCTCCTGCAAGAGGAAAGCCTTTTTCAGCAAAATGAACCCTAATTTGATTTTTTCTGCCAGTAAATAAAGCAATCTCCAGAAGTGAATATTTTGCTGATTCTCTTAAAACTTTATATCCTGTTTTAGCAAACTTACCCTTACTTGAGTCATTAACAGAATAAACTCTATGAGCACTATTTTCTGTAAGATATGAGGAAATAATCCCCTCTTTTTCAACTAATGTCCCGCAGATAACAGCGGAGTAAGTCTTACTAAATTTATGCCACTCATCTTGAAGAAATCTTTTAGCAGTTTCACTTTTAGCAAATACTAAAAGGCCTGAAGTATCCCTATCAAGTCGATGAACTATAAATACTTGATTCCTTGATTTCTGATTCCCTTTTCTGACATAATGGTTGAGCCGGTAATAGGCTGTATTGTCCTTAATACTATCTGTACTAATGGTCAAAAGACCACTCATCTTATCTACAACAATAATATCCTTATCTTCGTAGAGTATATTTAATCCTCTTGGCTGATGTTTTTTTGTTATATTCTTAAAGGCTTTCTCACTATTATCCATAGTCTATCCTTTGATAATGTCTAATGAAGTAAAAACTTTCCTGCAGAATTTATTGGCTCAAAATTGGATATTTTGTCAAGAGACATTATTAATCTTATGAATTATCAGGATTTTTTTTAATTTATATTGACTCTATTCACAATTTATTAAATTAATCATTTATACCTTTAGAGTGAATGTTTGGAGAAAAAAAATGGAAGTTAAAATAGTAGCTTTTGAAGATAAATATGCAAAATCTCTATCTGCCATGTGGAGTGAGAGTAGTGAAGGATGGAATGGTTCAGATATGGCCCCATCAATAGAATCGATAATAGCAGATGAGAAAAAAGCTCATGTTATAACGAATTTAGCCGTATTGGGGGACAGAGTCGTTGGCTATTGCAATTTAGAAAATGATAAGATTCCAGGGGCATATTATATCGGTTTAATCAATGTGTTACCATCCCTACATGGGAAAAAAATTGGGAAAAAACTTCTTCTCAAGGCTATAGATAAAACTATTGAAGATAAGATTGGCAGGCTTGACCTTTATACTTGGAGTGGAAATACTTTGGCTGTTCCTTTATATAAGAAGACCGGATTTTTATGGCGAGAAAGCCCAAATGGGGTTCATCTAGTTAATTTTATCCCTTTTTTACTCACCAACGATTTTTTTAAGCCTTATTTCTCCAAAATAGATTGGTATAATGATAGAGTTGATGAAATAATTATAAAACCTGATGGGAGAGAGATAAATAACTTTTATGTCTATGAATATAACTGGAAGAATGAAAGCGAAGAGTTAAGTCTAGTATTTGAAGATAATGGTAAATCTATTTGTGGTTTTGCCTGTAATGATTTTTCCTTATCCCTATCTATCGATAATATGAAGCTTCCAATTGGTAAAGATCATCTAGCAAAAGTAGTTATTACTTCAAAATTAGCTAGAAATATACCAGTTAAAATATCAGGTATCTCCAATAATTATGTTAATTTAACTAAAGAAACATCTTTTGTCTTAGAGGGCTCACAGGAGATAGAATTACCCTTTACTCTTAATGCCATAGATGAAAATTATAGCAAGTTACCAAATAAACCTACTGTTGGCTGTAATATAGAAATTGATGGGAAAGTTTTACCTTTAGGACTGGGTATAGAACCTACCTATCCAATAGATTTGAAATTAGAAGAAAGTAATAATTTACTTCTCAAGGGCTCTGAAAGGGAATTACTTCTCTTCTGCAAAAACAATTTACAGGAAGATCTGGAAGTCGAAGTTAATTTTGCCGAGATTCCGGCTATTTGTCAAAAGAATTTAGTGTTAAAAATAGGAAAAGATGCACAAGTAAAACATACATTACCAATTATTGCTAATCAAACCTATGCCGGCAAGTATATGATTCCCATTACTTTCAAAGATAGTGAAAATAGAATAGAAGTCCCTCTTAATCTAAATATTCAAGTATTAAATGACCCCAAATTAGCTGAATTTAGATCTTACATCACCTATGTTAGTAAAGATTCAACTTTTTATCTACAGAAAAGCAGTAAATTTACTCATACTTTCTATAATAATAACATAGTTGTCTCTCTTTCTAACCCCTTAATAAGTGCAAAACACATCAATGAGTTTTCTGAAAGTGGTCCTTCACAAACCAAAATAGATTCTAATAAAAATATTCTTATAGAAGAGTTTACCGGTAAGATTTACCCCAATATTGTTTTTGTTCGAAGAAGCTATTTCGATAACAGCCAAGCTAAAGTTCTTTGGTCTCTTCGTAATGATGGAATAGAAGATTATCAAGAAGTAGAATTCTCTCAAGGGTTTAATGCTTACCCTTACTATCAGCACTGTTATAATGATGGCCTTTACACCCATAGCGAAATCCAGGATGCCTCTCTACTAGCTGAGAACTTAACAGAACCTTGGATATTACTAAAGAAAATATACCATACAACCTTGTTAAAATTTTCCGGTCATGACAGCCTCGAGACTATTGGTTGGGAGTGGAATCTCAAAAAGAAAGTTACTAACCTGAAAGCAGGTCAAGAAATTGACTTGGTTTCTATTGATTACTTCTTCAATTTATTCTATAATTATAAGAGTGTGAGAAAATTCTTCTACAATAAAAGCAATAATTTGAATGAAATCAATGTTTTTAATATTGATAATAAAAAGGGTAATCCTCTCTATAATATCGAGATTGATAAAGAGTTTGATTTTACTGTTGAAAGCAATGAAATTGAAAATGGCATAATTACCTGTAATGATACCACTATCAATGTTTCTGCTAATGAAAAAGCAGGTAAGTTTAAAGCCCTTGATCAAGTTGGCTTTAACAAACATGAGCTTGATTTTTACATAAATAACACTCGCTTTCAAGAATCTAAGTATTTTATTGGTTATAAAGTTGGAGAGATTACCTACAATGAAGAAAAGGGTGTCTTAACAATTGATAATTCACTAATCAGATTCAAATCTCATATTGAAAAACACCCCGGAATTTTTTCCTTAGAACACCAAGGAAAGCAAGTATTAAATATTTCTTACCCTCAACCAAAACCACAAGCATGGTACAATCCCTGGTATGGAGGTATATGTTTTAGCGATTCCTTTAATGGTTCAGGTAGATTGATGAAAGAAAAATCCAAACAGGAATATGTTGAACTAAAAGATAATTTTGATAACCTCTGGAAAGGGATCAAGATTTCTACTAACTACCAGAAAAAAGATGATTGGAAAGATGCTTATGTCTTACATCAATTCTACTTAACTATGCCAAATACCCCAGTTCTTGCCTCTTTTGCTAAAATTGATATTTCTGATAAGTTTCTCGATAGCAATCAATATTTCTCTTTTTCTCTATTTACCGGAGCCGGTGATTTAACAGACTATTCAAGTGAAGCCCTAATTGCTGATAAATATTATAAAAACCATAAATGCGGTTCAAAACTAAATCATTTCAGAACTCAAGTAGGAAAAATATCTAAAAAGAATGACTTCAGCTTTATCACTTTCTCTGCTAATAGATACTCTGAAACAACAATTTTATCATTGGACTCTTTAATCTCTATTGATATGTTTTATAACTTGAACAGAAATGATACTTCTGATGATTATGTTATACTTCCAATTCAATTTGTTATCTTTACAGATGACCTCCCAAAATATGAAGAATTAAGTAAAATTAATCAGATTAGTTTTCAACCCAGATAATATAATTTCATATCTCGTATCTAATTACAGAACAACCTATTCATAACCCGAATGATGCAGTAGAACTTTAGGGAAGAGTGCAGATTCTTTTAGCAAAATAAGTTACAGAATTTGAAGGCATATAATATATATATTCATGAAAATT
>JAEKNW010000159.1 GCA_016838885.1 Candidatus Cloacimonadota bacterium | reverse complement strand
AAATATACCACTAAGAAAGAAAATCTGTAAGTGTCCGTATAATAAGGAAATAAAGTTTTTCAAGTAATTTTGATTTTCCCTACTTTTTTTTCAAGCTGGTGAAAACTTGCGATATTGCTTACCGATTTCGCAAAACTTGCGAAATCGAAAGGGTAAAAAATAATAAAACACAATCCCATTCTATAAAGATATTGATCAAGCTGGCTTTTTGAAATTGACTTATTGCTTGCATGCAGGAAAATATCATTAATATTTGGGTTTAAGGATAAACTACTGGGGAGGGTAGCTTGATAGTTGAACAATCTCATGGACTATAAAACAAGATTGTAAAAAAATAGCTTGACTCATTATTGCGATTTCCCTTTTGATAATTAGATAGAGCGTCATGCTGAAAGGAGTTACAATGAAGGATTTGCTTTTAAAAATTAATACTGCAAGCAGGGTTGAGCAGTTTGAAATATTTACCGAAATATTTACTAAGTGTTTTGAAGGAAGAAATAAAGATATTAAGTCTTATTTTGCAGATTTTTTAGATAAGTGGAAGGAGTTTCTTGATTTTGAAACAAAACCTAACAAGCTTGTTAGAGATATTGTAAGTGCTAATTTTGAGTTATTTTTTAGATTTATTAGGGCATCTAATAATATAGAATGGTTTAATGAATATTTACCTGTTTTTTCGGATAATGAAAAGTATCTCACAGGCTATTTTTATTTAGCCAATATCTATGATTATTTTGGATATTTAATGTGGTTAAAGCATGATATAGAAAAAGGAGTAGAATATTTATCTAAGTCCTTAGAAATAGCTAATAAGTATTGCAAACCTAATGAGATTCCGGGGAGATATACCAACTTAGGTTATCTTTACGAGGTTGTGGGAGACCTTGATAAAGCAGAATATTATTATAATGAAGGTTTAGATTTTGCTCTTCGTTATAATTCCATTAATGCCTTAAAATTAGCTTATAATGCTATGGGGAGATTGTGTATCAGTAGAAATTTACATGATAAAGCGATAGATTATTTTGAAGACTCTTTAAGTTTATATGAAAGAGAACAGGATATTGACAGAGTTGCTGTAATTAATAATTTAGCTATGTGTTATAGGACAATTGATGTAACAGATAAGGCAAAAGAGCTTTATGAAAAGATTGATCAAGAATGGATAATGCAAAGGGATCCGGAATTATATTTTGCAGTTCAAACCAATCTTGGTAACTTGCTGGTAACTTATAAAGAATATGGAAAAGCAGAAGAAAAATTTAAGAAGTCTTTAGACTTCGCCCAGAAAGTCAATGCCCTTGATCAAGTGATTAGTCTTTATGTAAGCTTAGGGGATTTGTATGGTAAGACAGATAGAGTGGCTGAAGGGCTTAAAATTTTAGACCAAGCCCTTGATTTAAGTAAGCAAGTAAAAAATCACAGAATTCTAAAGTCAATTTATATAAAATATGCAGATATTGATATGAGTGAAAAAGATTACCAAAATGCTTTGTTACACTTAGATAAATTAATCGATATAGCTAAGGCTGGAAACAATACCCAACTTCATATTATAACCCTCAAAAAGCAGTCATATTGTTACGAGAAGTTAGGAGATTTCAAGAAAGCTTATTCTTGTTTAGCTTTATCAGATAAGATGCAAGAAGAGGTAACTGAAAAAGAAAAGAAAGAGAAAAGAAAAGAAGAGTTAAAATTAATCGGAAATTCTGTTAGGAAGCATTTTTTATTTCAGGGTAGTAACTCCCTCATATCAAGAGAACTATCTGCTAAAATCGGAGTGAATTTAATTGGTACTGATTCTGTAATGCAAAAGGTAGTAAGTAAAGCGCTTTTAGCTTCAACAAATCATGAAGCAAGTATTTTGATAAGAGGCGAATCCGGTACAGGAAAAGATATTATAGCCAGAATTATCCATTTTTCTAGTGTCAGAAACAACTATCCTTTCATAGCAGTAAATAGTGGTTCATTTTCTCCCGGGATAGTTAATTCAGCTCTCTTCGGTCATAAAAAAGGAGCTTTTACAGGAGCAGTTTCTGATTATGTAGGTTATTTTGAGGCTGCTAACAAAGGGACGGTATTTCTTGATGAAATAGGAGAAATGCCACAAGATATTCAGATTGCTCTTTTAAGAGTACTTGAAGAGAAGAAAGTTACTCCCCTTGGTTCAAGTAAGCAAGTACCTGTAGATTTTAGACTTATTTCGGCGACAAATAGAGAAATTGAAGATGAGGTAAAAGTTGGAAAACTGAGATTGGATTTCTTGAATAGAATCAATACTCTGGAAATAAACATACCTCCTTTGCGAGAAAGAAAAGATGATATTCCCATTCTTATTGATAGCTTTTTAGAGGAGATTAGTAGTAGAGTTAAGATCAAGAAACCTAAGTTATCCATTCCAGCTCTGAAAATTTTGTTGGACTATGATTATCCCGGAAATGTCAGAGAATTAAAAAATATTATTGAGAAATTAATTATTTTCAACAATAAATGTGAAATTACTCCTGATGATGTATATAATTTGAATTTAGACATAAAACAAAATAATCTCTCATCACCTTCTTCAACAATCTTCCACCTGGAAACTCTGGAAAAGCAAGCTATTTGCAAAGCAATGAAGGAGACTGATAATAAGAAAACTGAAGCAGCTATGTTGCTTGGAATAACAGTCTATTCTTTACACAGGCGAATTAGTAAATATGATTTAAAGTTTTAACCCAAATAACAAGAGTGTTGAATTTCATCAACACTCTTGCTTTTGTTATAGTTATATAACTTATCTTCTTTTCACAAAAAAAGGGTTCAAATGATACTATTTCATTAATACCATTTTCTTGGTTTCTGTTTTTTCACTTGAGCTTAATTTGTAGAAATAGAGTCCTGAAGAAACTTGATTACCTTTCAAATCATTACCTTTCCATACATATGAATGATTTCCGGCTTGAAGATTTCCCTTAACAAGAGTATTAACTAATTGACCTTTGATGTTATAGATACTTAGCTGAACATCACCCGCTTTTTTCATATCAAAATCAATAGTAGTTACAGGATTGAAAGGATTAGGATAGTTTTGCTTTAACTGCATACTTGGCATAGCTACATTATTGATATCTGTGTTTGGTGTAGCTGAAGCAAAATCAATATCAATAGCTGTGTACATCATCATACCACCAGTAGCTTGTCCGATACCTTGTTCATAAGAGCCATAAGTATAATCATCCAAATACATTAAGTGTAGTCTGCCGACAGGGCCTGTTCCTGTAGGGGTTTGAATGTATTCCATTTTATCTGTAGGATAAACAAAAGTAGGTATTTGTCCTTCTAATTCGGGAACTTCTACACTGTTTAACGAGAATGGTTCAGACCAAGTAGCTCCATTGTCTGCAGAGACACTTATCATAGTTTCAATGTTTTGTCCATAAGGTTGAAGTTCCGGATAAACATCTGGGCTCTTATTATAATTTCGAGATTTTTGAGTATCGTGCCATAGCATAGCCATCATTCCAAATTCATTAGCATTAGTAATTCTGATGTGGTTAAGGTGGAAAAGAGCAGATTGATCAGTCCCGGCAGTTTCATCCCAATAAGGGAAAGGCCACATTGTCGAGAGTAATGGCATACCCCAATAATCTGTATCGGCAGGTGTTACACCATCATCTTCATTATCCCAAGTCCCATCATCAGCAATCTCATCGATAATCCCATCACCGTCAGTATCCCACCATAACCAAGGAACTTCGCTACTTACAGTTTCAGTATTTCCAGTAATGTCGAAAACTCTTTGTTCGGTTTGTGGATAAACTTCATTAACTTTGAAACTATTATCACTTGGGTCAAAAATAACTGTCTTAATTACATGCAAAGCAGGATAATAAGAACCATCATAAGTTTTTTGAGTGTAAAGTGCCGGCATATGAATTCTTCCATAGTTATCAACAGCAAGATTGAAATGACTTGATTGACCGATCCCTATGTGCATGTCTTCATCAGAAAAATCATCTGTACTAGTATCGAAATACTCTTCTGTCATTTCTGTACCTTCATGGAATCCGGTTGGATTAATATAATTAGGATTATATGAATCGAAAGAATCCCAGATAGAGTATCTTTCCCATTGACCCTCGCCATAGTTATCACAAACAAAAACATCTAGAGAAGGTTCATTGATAGAGGCAGCAGTTGATGCTGAACTCTCTGCAGCAAAATGATGTCCAATATAGAAAAGCTTATCTTCAACAACAATAAAACTCATAAAGGGTCTTCTCCATTCACCAGTGGAAACATTCCATTCATCTAGTTCAGGAATGGTTGTTGATTCCCAAGCTGTAGCCTGGAAAAGGTGATTTTCAATTTCATCTTCAGTAAAATCATGATAGATTATATATGGATTTTCTGAAGCTGCTCCAGAAGCGGACCAACCATTTCGTGAACAAACATAAACTCTTTGGTGTCCTTCCACTGGAGAAGGTCCGATTTGAACTGAAGGCCAGTTGAATTCATTTGAACTATATGTTGTTCCATTAACAACAATTGATGTTGGGGAATCGATAATGGTTATCAAATCAGAATTTTGATTAATTGCTATCCCAAGAGTAACTGCATCATAACCTAGACCAACTTCCCACTCCGGATCAGAAGCATCCCAATTACCATGGTAAGCAAACACAGGTCTTCCTCCTTCGGTAAGAGCCAATCCTGCATATCCTTCATTAGTGTCACTTGTGTTAAAAGTGGAATTTGCTAAGATCGAACCTGTTACATCAACAAATGCTTTGTAGATTCTACGAGTACTACTTTGAGTTGCTTTAGCATGATAGATTATCCAGTTACCATTAATCCCACCTGTTGCTGAGAAGTCAGCTCTCATCATGGGGATTGCTCCATAAGTACCTGGGAAATAATCATAATAGTTCTCCATGATTGATATAGGAGTGATGGCAAATTCGAAAGGTGTTTCATAACGATTAGTAGATTGATATGGTCTCAATCCAACTTCATCAAGTTTGATACTTTTTAACGGGGTGTTTGTATTTGCGGTTATTGAAAATGTAAATACAAAGAACAAAGTAATAATCATAAACTTCTTTTTCATAGTTCCTCCACTATTAAGGTTAAAAATCAGATCATGAATTAATTATACCATAATTATAGTATGATAACTCAAGTATCTATTATTATATCTATGTATATAATAAAAATTATATAATATAAAAAAGTTGTCAAGTCATAAAATTGATATATATGCGGTATTACAAAATATATTATATGAATAACTCATTGCCTTTTCTGAAATGCATATTGTTATTTTCCTAGTTTTTATCTAAATGGATCTGGTGGACATATTTTTTAACCCGAATGATGCACTCGGGATAAACTGTTCCAAACTAAAAAAAACAACTCGAGTAGAGGATACTCGAGTTGAGTCTGTTCATATTCTGGAAGGAATGAACATAAGTGATTATTTATATAGGGAAATCTTATTTTAATAGGATCATTTTCTTGGATTTAGTAAATTTTCCATTCTTCATTCGGTAGAGATATATGCCTGAAGTTACATTATTATTATTATTATCTCTTCCATCCCAGGTTATTCGATGATTCCCAGAAGGAAGATGGCTATTAATAAGAGTTTTAACTTTCTGCCCTTTGATGTTAAAGATCTCCAATTGGACATGACTATCTTCTTTTATGGAGAAACTAATAGTAGTTTCAGGATTGAAGGGATTAGGATAATTATTTAGAAGTGAGTTAGGGGTTTCTTGGATAATACTTTCATCAATAGGAGTTGTAGCTTCGTAAGAGTTGGCTGTTCTGCCAGGGTTTCCTCGATGCATAACCCAGTTTGAGTAACCATTCCTTTTTAAATCAAATAATCTCATTTGAGTGATTGTTGAAATTACTAAATCTAAATCACCATCATTATCAATATCTCCTAGAGCAGGGGAGACTTTTAAGTTATCATTAAGATTAATTGGAAAGTTTCCCGCTTCTAAGCCAAGATGATTAATTGCATGTAGTTTTCCTGAAGTATCTCCAAAGATGAGACATAATCCCTCTCCATCAAGATTAGATAATAATGGATAACCTTCAATGTAAGAACCAATTTCAAGCGGAAAATTTGGAAGCTCGGAACCACTAAGAGATAATGCATGTACAGACCCATTATAAGTGGTAAAAAGTAGCTCCTGACTTCCATTATTATCAAAATCAGCGAATAAGATATCTTGCTTAATTGGTTCACCAATATTAAATTCATAAGCTGTAGTTCCATCATAATTAATAATTTTAATTACTCCCTGAGATGAGATGGCAGAGATTATTTCGGGGTATTCATCACTATCCACATTTGTTACTAGTGGGGCAAATTCGGTGTTGGAACCTAAAGAATAAGGGAATCCACTGATATTATCTTGAGTTTGGTAATCAATGGCAAAAATATTGCCGGATATTGATTGCATGATAATCTCTTGATGGCCATTCATGTTTAAGTCACCAGTGGCGAGATTGAAAACAAAACTACCAGGAAATTCGACAGGATAATTGGGAAATTCATTACCATTACCATCAATAATATGGAGTTTGCCATTCATAGTGCAAATAATGGCTTCTTTATTACCATCTCCATTAACATCTGTAACTATGGGGTTGGCTTTTACTAGTTGATTATCTAGCGAAATAGGACCCCAAAGAAGAGAACCGTTGCCGGAAATAGCATAGGCTTCCTTGGTAGAAGTTACAGCCACAATATCTTCAATTCCATCATTGTTTAAGTCTCCAATAGCTAAGGGAAGAGTAATCTGTCCATTCACACTAACCGGAAAACCGGGAACTTGGGATTGGGTATTAGTTATAGCATTGATATTACCTTCCAAATCTCCAAAAACTATTTCATTGCTATCATCATTATTAATATCTATAATTATTGGAGAAGAGAGACTTTGACCTGTTAGAGGAAATGACCAGTCCGGATAATCAAGAGAGAGGTTTGATTCAAATGGAATGTCTATAATGTAAGGATATTCTGAATCCAGATTAGCTTCGATATGCAGAATGAACTCAATTGATTGGGTTGTCATGTCGGAGGAGGTAGTCATTGTGAAAGGTGAAGAAGTATTCCCTATAGTTTCCCCTGCAATAATATTACCAAAATAAGCGAGAGAATCGTGTATCACCACTCCAGGATGGTTGCATCTAAGATAGATTTCAGTGTTTGTGGAAGTTGCCCAATTTAGTCCTGAAGACAGGTCTAAATAGTTAGTAACGTTGACAGTTAATGAAACAGTTTCACCTGGATTTGGAACACCATCGCCATCTCCTGATAGTTCATTAATCTGTTTATCAATGATTCTGATATTGGGGATTTTATCATAAAGAACTGCTGTAAAGGCATTTATCCTTCCTGCTCCTAATTTACCGGCATAATTTGGATTAAGGTCATCAATAAAATCTGCTGTATTTTCTATTCTGGCTCTAAGTTGAGCAGGATTAAAATTAGGATTAACAGCCTTAACAAGGGCAGCAATCCCACATACAATGGGAGATGCCATTGATGTCCCTTGTGCATTATCATAGCGATTATTTTCAATAATTGCTGATCTAATCTCAGTTCCCGGGGCACTGATATCAATAGGCTCACCATACTCTGAGAAGGATGCCTTGGTATCATTTCTGTCTGTAGCTGCTACATTGAAAGCATTAGGACAATCTGAGGGAGCATCGATATAACTTGAGTTATGCTCTACATTCCCATTACCGGCTGCTACTACGACTAAAGAACCATAATTCGTTGCATAATTAACATAAGTATTAGCATAGCTAAGGTTATAAGTCTGACCTCCCCAAGAAGCATTGATGATATCAGCTCCCATATCTGCGGCATATACTATCTGTTGATAGCCACTGGAAACACCATCAGCATCTTGATTATCAGGAGCTCCTTTGCAGTTTAGTAATTTGGCATTGAAGGCAGGGCCAACAGTACCTAAATTATTATCTCCTACAGCACTGGCACAGCCTGCAACATGGGTCCCATGATAGTTATAATTCCAATTCTGGTGAGGATTATTATCGTTGCCAACAAAATCCCAACCCATTACATCATCAACTTTCCCATTTCCATCATTGTCTACACCATCTCCGGTAAAGGTTCCGTTATCCCAATTTATGGTTACTCCATTCATCTCTCCTTCATTTAACCAGATATTATTCTTAAGATCAGGATGATTCCATTTAATACCAGAATCAGTTATTGCGATGACAACATCAGAAGCATCTCGAACAAAGTCCCATACTTTATCTGTGTCAGTTTGAGGTATGTACCACAAATATTCATATAGGGTATCATTGGGGAGATATTTTGATTTATTAATAGTTACATAATCTGCCCATATAATATCATCAATTCTTCTCAAAGCATTTAAAGCCTGCTCTATTCTGCTGTGATCTTTAAGGGTAATTTTATAAATTGCTTGGATGTATGAACCATTATCATTCCAATCTTTATGTTTTACATCAGGACAATCTTGAGTAATGTTAGAAATTTCATAATCATTTGCTATTTCATTAAAAGAGAGGATATTGGTTTTCACTAGCTTGTTTTCTGTTGTAAATTTAATAATACCATCAATATTTCCAATTGAAGAAAGTTTAAAACATACCATTATATTATTTTTTTCAAAAACTCCTGGAATAAACTTATCAGCATATCCGAAACAAAAAGTAGCCATTAAAACGAGAGCTGTTAAATACTTTTTCATACTTTTATCTCCTAAATCTTTATATTAATTAGTGTAAGCAAAGTAAAATAATCAAATTAATAATTCAATTTAAAATATCATAGATGCATAAATAAGACCAAGAGTATAAAATAGAATCTGAAAGATATAATAAAGATGATGAAGTGCAAATTATCTGATCTAAATTTTAAAGTTGTATTTATTCCTATTTTGCTGAAACTCGTAAAAGCACAATGTAGGGAGTTTATGTACATTTTGTGTACAGATTAAATTCAAGGAAGTGTAAATTTTGGATACTACTGTATCATTCGGATAAATAAAGAAATCTCTCGGTGAATCATATCGACTCTCCGAGAGATTATTGAGTTATCTAGTTAAACCCAAATAATGCAGTAGACCTTTGCGAATAGCACTATCTTCTTTTGCAAAAGTAAGCTACATAATTTTCAGGAATATATATATTATATGCCTT
>JAEKNW010000158.1 GCA_016838885.1 Candidatus Cloacimonadota bacterium | reverse complement strand
AATGTCTCCAAGAGGGGTGCCTCGTTAGAGGCGGGGTGTTAAAATCTCCCCGAAGGGGATTGTCAATAAACGGCTGTTTTCAACAGCCTTGCGGGCAAGTTGCCCGCGGTCCGACAGAAGAGGCTTATATCTCCTATCCACAAAGGTTTCGCTCCTCTGGAGCGAATATAGTCCAAGCTTGAAAAGCTTGGGGCGGACAGGATGTCCACCGTCCGACAGAAGAGGCTCTGCATTCTAAACCCTAAACCCTAAACCCTAAACCCTAAACCCTAAACTCTAAACCCTAAACTCTAAACCCTAAACCCTAAACCCTAAACCCTAAACCCTAAACCCTAAACCCTAAACCCTAAACCCTAAACCCTAAACCCTAAACTATCCTATCTGTGAGAATCATCAAAATCTGCATTATCTTGTGTTCAAATCTTCTCATCAATTAAACAAATCAACAAATCAACAAATCAACATTTAATTCTCAATAATCCTTATCTCGGTATGCAGTTCCACACCGAATTTGCATTTAACAATTTCTTGGATATGCTTAATTAAGTTTTTAACATCTTGGGATCTAGCATGCCCTTTATTAATAATGAAGCCTGAATGTTTATCAGAGATTTGGGCATCACCTATAGAGAATCCTCTTAATCCACAATCATCGATAAGTTTCCCTACGAAGTGTCCTTCGGGTCTACGAAAGACAGAGCCGGCACTAGGGTATTCTAAGGGTTGTTTGGATTCTCTTCTCTGCTGTAAATCTTTCATTTGGGCTTTAATTTCTTCTTTGTTTTGAGGAGTAAGCTGAAATTTGGCTTGCAAGACCAGGTAATTTCTTTGTTGATAAAGGCTAGTCCTATAGGAGAAGTTATGACCTGTTAGACCATGATTTCTGACCTGATTATCATGATCAAGAAAATCAACAGAGATGATGACATCTTTCATTTCACCACCATAAGCACCTGCATTCATGAAGACAGCTCCACCCACACTACCGGGGATCCCTGAGGCGAATTCTAAGCCGGAGAGTGAATTATCACAAGAGAAAGCTGTTAGGTCCCATAAAGAGACGCCACACTGAGCAGTAACTATATTTTCCTCAAGAGTAAGAGCATTAAGCTTATCTGTAGATATGATCACTCCGCGAAAGCCTTCATCTGAGAAGAGCAGATTATTTCCTCCTCCCATAACCATAAAGCGGAGTTGCTTAGTCTGAATAAAGTTAATCATTTCTTGGAGCAAGGCAGGGCTATCAGGAGTGAGGAAGATATCAGCAGGACCTCCTATCTTGAAGGAGCTATGGAGGGAGAGAGCTTCATTCTCCTTGAGAAATTCTGGAGAGTATTTAGAAATCAGGGAAGTGTACATCTTTTTTATCCTCTAAGGTATTAAAGAATCTATTAGTCATGTCAACTAACTCTAAATCTGTGTTTATCACTTGTAGTTTGCAGGGGAGGATTTGGCGGAAATAGTCTCCGTATCTGGTAGTAATAACTCTTTTATCAAGGATTATCACGACCCCTTTATCTTGTTTGCTTCTGATCAATCTTCCAAAGCCTTGTCGGACTTTGAGGAGGGCGTTAGGCAGCATAAAGTGCATGAAAGAGTTTTTATTTTCAGCTTCTAACTTCTCGATATAGGCTTCAACTAAAGGTTCTGAGGGAACTTGGAAAGGAAGTTTAAAGACTATCAGTTGAGATAAAGAATCACCTTGAACATCAACACCTTCCCAGAAGGATGAAGTTCCTAAGAGAACAGAGTTTTTACTTCTTTTAAATTCATTAAGGATAGAGTTTCTGCTGCCAGAAATACCTTGAGCCAGGAGTTTTATACCCTGTTCAAAGAGAGGTTCCTGTAATTCTCGATAGGCATAATTAAGGTCTTTGTAGGAGGTAAAAAGTACCATACTTCCTTGTTTGGTGTGAGTAATTAAAGTATTCAAGATTTTCAGAGCTTGGTCCACAAAGAAGCTGTCTTTTGGAAAAGGCAGGAAGTTGGTAAGAAAGAGTTTAGATTGCTTATCGTAATCAAAAGGGGATGGAACTATGATTTGCTCAATAGCTTTATCTTTCAAGAGGGTTAATCCTGATTGATTCATGAAGAATTTGAAGACTCCTCTAATGGCTAGAGTTGCAGAGGTCATGACTAAGGTATCCACAGCGTTATAAAGGTAACCATGGAGTTTCTCATTTACTTGAATGGGGGCATAGTTTATGATCACCAGTGGGAAATCACTATTCCTGGACGAGATTTGTTCTAGCCAGATTACGTAATCAGACCACTCCGGTTTGGAGAGTGTAAGTAAAGATTCATCTATTTCACTTAACTGCTGATAAATACCTTCAAAATCAGATAAGTATTTATCATAATCGTGAATAATTTCTCTGGAAGTAATTCTTAGTAATTCAGTCAGACGGAAGAACTTCTGGCAGAGTTGGTTCCAGGTATTTCTAAGCTGAGAGAAACCACTCTCAAAACTAGGTAAAGCTGAACTATCTTTGATTCTATACTTTCCATAAGAACCTTTTTCCTCAACAACATGTGATAAAGAATCAAAGATATCAGAGAAGTTTCTTTTGTTCTCTGCAATGAATTCAATGATAGAATTACCCTGGGTAAGGAAATGAGATTTCGATGTTTCAGTCTCTCGCAGGGTATTTTCAATAATATTTAGGAAATTTGGGAGCAAACCAATATTTTTCTTTTGTTTAATAAATACTATATGGTTAAGAAGCTGATTTATATCGAAATAGGTCAGACTAAAGCCTAAGTGTTTGCCGGCAACAGTGGGTAAATTATGGGCCTCATCTATGATAACTCTACTGTAATCGCCTAAAGTCTTTTTTTCATTCATTAAATCAGAAAGAAGTAAAGAGTGGTTAACAACTACAAGTCCTGCTTCTTCTAATTTCTTTTTAATAAACATAACATGGCAAGATGAGCTTTGCGGACATCTGTTCATCCCACCACAAAAATATCTTTCAGAGACTACTAATCTCCAAGAGGCAGGGAATTTAGATTTATCAAAGGCATTGTTTTCAGATATATCACCTGTTTGAGTTTGTAACTCCCATATCACTAAATAGAGTAGCCCTTGAGCTTCATAATTAGTAAGAGAATTGTAGTTGATGGAGCTTTCTAACCATCTTTTAAGGCAGATATAGTTCTCGCGTCCTTTCACAATTATAGCTTTGAAATTTACAGGGAGAATATCGGCTAAAGTCGGAAGGTCTTTAAAGAAAAGTTGCTCTTGCAGATTCTTAGTATTAGTAGAAATAACAACCTTGGCTTTATTTTTAGCAGAATATTCTATAGCAGGAACCAGATAAGCAAAGGATTTACCAACGCCTGTCCCTGCTTCTACTAAAAGTAGCTGGTCTTTAGCAAAGGCATTTTCCACAGACTTTGCCATCATGATTTGTCCTTCCCTCTCTTCATATTGAGGGAATTTCTGAGAAAAGAGACCTGCATGACCAAGCACCTCTTCCACAGAGGGGTAAGAAGAGTTGGATACTTTAGAATCAATAAAGTTTCGTTGGGGATTTTTAATAGGGAAGTCTTGGTTTTTGACTAGGGCAGTCTTCTGCTGATATTCTGTGATTTTAAGTAAGATAGCTGAAAGGTCATTATCTATACTGGCAATAGATGAAATCTGATAGAGAACTCGATTCTTCTGAAAAGGGATTTTTTCGACGACATAATCAATCAACTCATAGAATAATTTTCCCAGCAACTTTGAGTTGTCTTTGCAAGCTGTTGTCAGAACTTCTTTACTGGCTAAGCTTTGGATTAACTCTTCCAGATCAAAGTGGGGAGCAAAAGGGAAGTAGATTTTCATTAATTCATATAGGTCATAATGATAATCAATAAAGGGAGTAAGATTTTGATTAATAATATGGTAAGTTAAGAAAGATGATTGATCAATATCATTGAAGAAGAGCAGGGTGTTATCATTAACGAAGTTATCAAGTTCTTTCAAGACACTTTTCAGTGGTTGACCATAGTGATTAAGAGTATTAAGAGAAATATCCAAGGCTGAAAGAGCCAGAGGAGAAATCTCAAAAGTTGCTTGTACATAGGAATGAAATTGGTCAACTATTTCTCCTTTTTGGAAAAGAGTAGCCCCAATTTCAACAATATTATTTGTTTCAGGTTTTATTCCTGTAGTTTTAATATCTACTGCAACAAAACTGAATTCTTGCAGAATTTCGTTTTTCACTAACCAATCCTTATTCTCGGTCTAAATTGTATCGTTTAATCTTCTTAATTAATCCTTGCCTACTTAAACCAAGTGCTTTTGCGGCTTGAGTCTGATTCCAATCTGAATCTTCTAAAGCCTGGGTTATCATCTGAATCTCTAACTCCTCGACAGCGTCTTTCAATGCTTGTGGTTTTGAAAGGAGATTTATGGTAGTTTTATTAGCAGTAAAGTGAATAAGTTCCGGTGAAACATCATCCGCTTTGATAAAGGCACTATTATCTGCTAAAGTAACTGCTCTCTCAATTTCATTTTCCAATTGTCTTACATTACCAGGCCATTCATAGTTTTTAAGAATAGTCATGGCTTCATCGGTAATACCACTTACCTTTTTATTTATATGCTTATTATATTTATCTAAGAAGTGAACTGCTAAGAGAGGGACATCATCTCTTCTCTCTGTTAAGGCCGGAACTTGAATTCTAATTACATTTAATCTATAATAAAGGTCAAGTCTGAATTCACCGGTTTTAACTTTATCTATCAGAGATACATTAGTCGCACAAACTACCCTGACATTCACTTTTTCTGTTTTAGTCGAACCAACTCTTTTAACTTCCCCCTCTTGTAAGAATCTTAATAACTTGGCTTGAGTTGAAAGGGAGATATCGGCTATTTCATCTAAGAAGAAAGTGCCACCGTCGGCTAATTCTAACAGACCTTTTTTATCGTAGGCAGCCCCGGTAAAGGAACCTTTAACATGACCAAAGAGTTCTGATTCCAAGAGAGTTTCAGGTAAAGCTCCACAATATTGAGCAATAAATTGTTTATTACGTCTGATACTGCTGTAATGGATAGCGCGAGCAATTAACTCTTTACCAGTACCACTAGGTCCTTCTACTAATACAGTTGTAGGAGTATCTTTAATTCTATTAATTAAATCAAAGATCTCCATCATCTTCTTGCTTTTACCGATGATATTAAAAGGATTAGACTCAATTAACTCCTCTCTTATCTGAGCATGAGTTCTTTCTAAATCTGAAGTTCTTATATTTTCAATCAAGACAATAATTTGATTACAGAGAGCTGAAATCATATTAGTAGATTTCTCGGGGAAGTAATGAGTCCCGTGTTTGGTCATGAGAATAATCACACCCTGAGATTTATTCCTTAATGAAAGAGGGAATGCTACTATATGATTATAGATAGGGGCAAAGCTAGGTTGCTTGTGGTCAATTTTAGTAGCTGAGCTATAAGATTGTTTAGCAATATCCATAATCACATCATAATATTTATCGCTTTTCTCTATATTAATTAATTTTAGATATTGCCAGCTATCCTTGATGGCTTGATTATTGTAGAGACAGACAATAGCAGAGTCAGCTTCAGAAAACTCAACTAACTTATTCGAAGATTCTTCCACAAGGGTATCAAAGTTTGTAATAGTACCTAAGTCTTTGGTAATCTCATAAAATTTATTAGTAAGTTCAACTTGGTTTCTACTACCCTCTAATTCTGCTTTATGTTCTTTGGATATATTGGCAATGAGAATATCGTTTTTTTCCAAGAGCTTAATTGCTCCAAACTTTTTTATGGATTTCCGGTTATTATTAAGAATTTCCAGAGCTTGTTCCCACTCCTGTTCATCTGCCAGGATAGTGGCTAAGAGATAGTTTGCTTGGGCTAACTCATATTGCTTGGAGTTGGATAAGAAGAGCTCAATAGACTTCAAGATATACTTCTTAGCAGATTCATAATCATCTCTTTCTAAGATAGCTTTAAGATAGTAAGATTTCCCTAATTCATTAGTGAGATTCAATTCTTCTGCAATAACTAGGGCTTGATTCAAATAGTAGGCAGCACTCTCATAATTATGGGTCATGACAAAATACATGGCTTGTTTCTGATAACCTTCTACAATCTTATGTTTGGCATCAACTGATTTAAAGAAGTCCAAACTTTCCACTAAGTAAGAATAAGCCTCTTTGAATTTGTGTAGACTTGTTAAAACCGAACCGATATTGCCATAAAGATCTGCTTTGATATTTTCATCAGTAACCTTGGGTAAGAGCTCAAGTCCTTTGAAATAGAGGTCATAAGCAATGTTAAACTCACCTCTTTTC
This sequence comes from Candidatus Cloacimonadota bacterium, assembly GCA_016838885.1. Classification (GTDB taxonomy): domain Bacteria; phylum Cloacimonadota; class Cloacimonadia; order Cloacimonadales; family JAFGVF01; genus JAEKNW01. The sequence continues at coordinate 3,003 of JAEKNW010000158.1, read as the reverse complement.
TCATAAATCTCTCCTAGATTACTATAAGAAATGATTAACCCATCAAAATCATCATACTCTAAACACTTATCAATCGCTTTCTGATAATACTCTATCGCCTTATCCCAATCTCCTTTAGCATTAAATAAAGTTCCTAGATTATTATAAGTAGGAATCAATACTCTGAAGAAATTGAAATTTATAGCTATCTCTAAAGACTTTCTAAAAGCATCTTCTGAATGTTTATAGTTTCTTTCATCCATATAAGTAACACCTAAATTATTATAGATGTTAGTTATCTGGTAAGGATCATTAAGGAGGGTCTGAATCTTCAAAGCTTCTTTTAAATAGTAGATGGATTCACTCCGATTACCTTTATCGTCCATTAATCCACCAAGATTATTATAGCAAACCGATATACCTTTTAAGTTATAACGATTCTTCTCTAACTCCATACTCTTTTTATACATCTCTTCAGAGTTATCATATTCTCCCTTGAACTGGAAAAGAACTCCTATGTTATTATATACGGCAGCTAATCCTAAATAATTATCGGATTTTTTATAATATGATTCAGCATCCATGAATAAATCGGCAGCCTTATCATAATCATTCTTAAAATAGTATAACTTACCGGATAACTTCTTAGTGTCTCCTAGAATATCGGATTGAATTTTCTTATCTTCTACCTGAAAAGCATTGTTAATAACTTGGTCGATGATTATATTTGCATCTACAAAGTCCTCACCCTCAATTAGAATCTCAGCTTTCAAGAGTAAAATTTTTATCTTCCATACTAAATCTATGTTTTCAGGTGAATATTGTTTAATTATTTCCAAAGCAAAATTTGAGGAATTGGAATTATATAAAGCTGAGGCAAGATAAAAAATGATATTGGCTTCAGGAGTACCATGTTTACTGCATAGATGTAAGTACTCTCTAAAATAATCAACAGCCTTTTCATAATCATTTAAATCAATATGAGCTAAACCTAATTGCTTAATTATCTCTAGTTTCTTTTCAACTTTTTTATGCTTTGAGAAGAGAAACTTTAATAATGCAACCTTGCTCTCATAATCATATAAAGAATCTAATTCTATAAGTGATTGTTCAAAGAGTTCTGAATTGTGGTTGTTTAGTAAAATATAGTAGTTTACAAGATTGTAGGGCTCTAAATTAAACTGTTGCAAAATATCAACACTTTGTTCAATTTTATCTTGATAATTCTTGATCTGTAAACTGTCAAAATATCCCTTATAAGATGTTACTTTATGGATATAATAACAGCCTTTATGATTAACTACCAAATATGAACTTTCTAATTGTTGTAAGTTTTTGTCTAATTTATCATTAAATATCTTTTTGAGAATGTTATATTCTGCATGGTTGTCAAGTAGGTAGATATAAAATAAAATATCCTTTTGGACCTCAGTTAAGGACTCTATGATAGTAGAGTGTATTTTAAAACTGTCCAAGTTCTTATCAATGAACTTTGAGAGATCAAGTTTTCCCTTGCTTTTTGCTAAACTAGAAACAATGTAGTTTACTATATAAAGATTACCCTTGGAAATATTCTTGATAATCTCAGCTTCATTCTGAAAATCACTTTTGATGTTAGGATAGCTAACTGTTAGTATCTTAACGATATCCTCTTGAGTAAGAAAATCAAGAGTAAACTTATCGGAAAATGTAAAATTGCTAGTGGGGGTAAAAGCTACTACTTTCAGTGGAATATCTGACCAGTAGTTAATGATATATTGAATGAAATCCTTTGTGTAATTATCAAGCAAATTACAGTCATCAATTAAGATAATACAAGGCCTGGCAAAATCCCTAAGCTTTAATTGCTCACTAAAAAAGTAGAAGAAATCATATTTCTGCCCTGTCTTATAATCCTTGCTTAAATCATGAATCATAGCAAAGTCTTTATCACTGATCCCTGTCATTAATTGAACAAAATCTTTAAAGTGATTTTGACCAAATATGCGTGGAGTCAAAATATGATAATAATTATCTTTGCTCTCTAATCGCTGGATTAGGTTCTTAAAAAGAAGAGATTTGCCTGTTCCCGAATTTCCGGTTACCTCTATTAAGGAGCTTCCCCTCTCTTCTAATTTATTAATCAGCTCTGATAGCTTCGAGATTTTCTCTACTATATACTTTTCCATAGCCTGGTTAGTACCAATTTCCATGACAACCTCATTTATTGATTTATAAGTGAATTATTACTGTGTAAACTTCGTGTTACCATTTGTAAAGATTCGTTACATTCTCGTCAAGAAAAAAATTAAATAATTAAAAAAATAGTTAATTTTAGTCTGTTCAATCATCAATCCACCCTGGCCAGTAACTTATCTTTAACCCAAATAATGCAGTAGAATTTAGGGAAAAAGCGAATAGCACTATCTTCTTTTGCAAAAGTAAGCTACATACTTTTCGGGAATATATATATTATATGCCTTCAAATTCTGTAACTTACTTTGCTAAAAGAATCTAGCACTCTTCACCTGTGATACGTAGCTTTAGCGAAATATTATCAAAGTTCTACTGCATCATTGGGGTTTAAGGAAAGTTATTATATTGCACATCTTAAGGTTTTCTTGACATTTTATAATGATTGTTGTTTGGTAACAAATCCTCTTCTGTCGGACGGTGGAGATTCTCTCCGCCCCAAGCGATAGCTTGGAAATTCTTAATAATCCCGAAGGGATGAAAATTTAACAGGCAGTGTTCGAAGACACTGTACCGAGTTCCCAACCAAAGATGAGCCCTACAGGGGCAATAATATTGATTAAAATCTTTGATTTTTTTTTCATATAAACCCACTATTTACATCTAACTGAGTGTCGCCCCTCCGGGGCTTAGGTTTGTGGGGGATTCTTACACAGGGTCTTCGAACCCTGCCTATTATATCTGCATCCCTTCGGGTTAAATAGTTTAGCCCAGGGTAAGATGCTGAAAGTATCGCAACCCTGGGTAATGTGGCTACCACAGAGATATTACCCTGTAAGGGTTTAATAAAAG
>JAEKNW010000157.1 GCA_016838885.1 Candidatus Cloacimonadota bacterium | reverse complement strand
GCAAAATAAGTTACAGAATTTGAAGGCATATAATATATATATTCCTGAAAATTATGTAGCTTACTTTTGCAAAAGAAGATAGTGCTATTCGCAAAGGTCACTGCATTATTTGGGTTTAAGGTTATTAATGCCTTTAACTACTTCCGGAATTATCTGATTAACATCGCCAATCAGTCCTAAATCAGCTACTTCAAAGATAGGAGCTTCCGGGTTTTTATTAATAGCAATGATGAGTTCTGATTCTTCCATACCGGCAATATGTTGAATAGCACCCGAGATACCCAGTGCGAAATAAACTTCCGGACGCACAGTTTTTCCTGTTTGTCCAACTTGTTGAGAATGATCAATCCAGCCTGCATCAACAACTGCTCTTGAACCTGACATAGCTGCTCCTAAGCAATAAGCTAAATCATGAAGTTTGTTTAAGTTGTTAGAATTGCCAAGTCCTCTTCCTGCAGAGACTAAGATATTAGCATCTTCGATATTCTTTTTTGTTTTCACGATAGCGACTTCTTCTAAAACTTCATAAGTTAAGGCAGATTTATCTATTTCGACATCTAAGAAGTTTAATTTCCCCTTGCGAGAGCTATCTTTATCTTTTTTTTGCATCACACCTGGTCGAACAGAGGCCATTTGGGGTTTATGGTCAGGGCAAATAATAGTAGCAAAGAGGTTTCCTCCGAAGGCAGGTCTGGTCATAAGTAATAAACCACTCTCTGCATCTATTTCTAAGCCTGTACAGTCAGCAGTTAAGCCTGTATGCAGTCTAGCTGAAACTCTCGGTGCTAAATCTCTTCCAATAGTAGTAGCTCCAAAAAGAGCAGAATCAGCTTTCATTTCTTGCATTATTTTTACTAAAACTTGGGTATATGGTTCATTCATATAGAGTTTAAAGTATTTATGATTAGCTATAATAACTTCATCAGCACCGTAGGCAACTAATTCTTTAGCTTGTTTTTCTGTTATTTTCTCGCCGAGAATTACGGCTACAACTTGACCAGCTTGAACATCAGCCAAATCACGAGCTTTACCGATTAATTCGAGTCCGACAGACTGAATCTGATCATTTCTAGTTTCTACAAATACCATTACTTTTTTTAATTCATTAGTCATGATTCAGTCTCCTTTATATTATATATTTTTCAGCTAAGAGGGAGATAATCTTTTCTGCACTCTCTTTGGGGTCTAATTCTACAACAACACCAGACTTCTTAGCTTGTTTTGTTTCTGTTTTTCTCACTTTTGTAGGTGAGCCTTTTAAGCCTAATTCTTCAGGATCAATATTAATATCAACTTGTCCCATGGTCTTAATATCTAAATCGCGATAAGCATCAAAGATACGACCTACTCTCATATAGCGTGGTTTGTTCATACTGGAAAGAGATGTGATCAAACAAGGGGTTTGAACTTTGATTCTCTGGTAAAAATCCTCGAACTCTCTTTTTACGATCAGCGAACTGCCCTTAGTCTCAACACAAGATACATAGCTAACATGAGGAATATTAAGATGTTCTGCAATTTGGGGTCCAACCTGAGCAGTATCACCATCAATAGCTTGACGACCACAAATAATGAGGTCAAAGCCTATTTTTTTTATAGCAGAGGCAATAGTAAGAGATGTTGCCCAAGTATCTGCACCGGCAAAAGTTCTGTCTGTTAACAGAATTGCTTCATCAGCTCCCATGGCAATAGCTTCTCGTAAGATAGCTGTTGCTTGATTTGGCCCCATGGTCAATACTGTTATAGTAGTATTCGGGTTATCATCTTTAAGCTGTAAAGCAGTCTCTAAACCTGCTTTATCATCAGGATTCATTATACTGTCAACACCGTCTCTAATCAAGGTACCTTTTATGGGATCAATCCTAATTTCATTAGTGTTAGGAACTTGTTTAATACAAACTACTATTTTCATTTCCTCTCCTTTTTACCTAAGAATTGAACCGGCAATAACCATTTTTTGAACTTCAGAAGTTCCTTCATAGATCTCTGTGATTTTGGCATCACGCATCATTCTTTCCACACTATATTCACGTGTATAACCATAACCGCCATGGAGTTGAACAGCTTTAGTTGTTACTTCCATTGCCACTTCAGAAGCAAACAACTTTGCCATGGCAGCATCTAATGAATATGCTTCTTTCCTGTCTTTTTTCCAAGCTGCTTTATAGACTAAGTTACGTGCCGCTTCAGTTTTACAGTGCATATCAGCAATCTGAAATTGGGTATTTTGGAACTTAGAAATAGCTCTTCCGAATTGCTTTCTCTCCATAGTATAAGAGATTGTCTCATCTAGTGAGCCCTGAGCTAAACCTAAAGCCTGAGCAGCAATTCCGATTCTTCCCCCATCAAGGGTCTTCATCGCTAATCCAAAACCTTTTCCTAATTTTCCCAGAACATTTTCCTTAGCAACTTTTACATCTTCTAAGATTAACTCGCAGGTTGATGAACCCCTAATTCCCATCTTCTTTTCATGTTTGCCAATAGTGAAGCCTGGCATTCCTTTTTCTAAAATAAAAGCTGTAATCCCACGTGTTCCGGCTTTTTTATCAGTCATAGCCATGACAATAAAAATATCAGCATAGCCTGCATTTGTAATAAATATTTTACTTCCATTAATGAGATAATAATCTCCACAATCTTCTGCTATTGTCTGTTGAGCTCCGGCATCAGTTCCGGCATTAGCTTCTGTTAAAGCAAAAGCACCTAACTTCTCCCCTTTTGCCAGAGGGATTAAGAATTTTTGTTTCTGTTCTTCAGTTCCATATTCTAATATAGGAACAGCACAAAGAGAAGTGTGAGCAGAAAGAATCACACCTGTTGTTCCACAAACTTTTGACAACTCTTCTACTGCCAAGATATAAGTTAAAGTATCAGCACCCTCTCCCCCATACTCTTTAGGAATAGGGATTCCCATCATCCCGCAAGCAGCCATTTTCTTAACTGTTTCTAGCGGAAATCTTTCTTCTTCATCAACTTCTTCAGCCAGTGGTTTTACTTCATTTTCAGCAAACTCTCTGAACATGCTTCGGCATACTTCATATTCCTTAGCAAAACTAAAATCCATCTTTCTTACCTCATGTCCTTATCTATTATAATTAACTTTATCATCTGATTTTATACTTTTCTAGCTTACTTTTTTAGTATAATCAAAGAAGCCTTTCCCGCTCTTTCTCCCTAATAATCCTGCTTTAACATATTTTTTCAAGAGAGGATGGGGTCTATATTTAGGATCTCCAAACTCTGCATAGAGAGTATCCATAATTGCTAAATTTACATCATTTCCGATTAAATCAGCTAGAGCTAAGGGACCTATTGGGTGATTTGCACCTAACTTCATAGCATTATCTATATCTTCAGCTGAAGCGACATCATCAGCTAAGATTCCAATTGCTTCGTTAATCATAGGGATCAAAACTCTATTTACTACAAAACCTGGCATTTCATTAACTTCAACAGGTTCTTTGCCCACTTCCCTAGTTAAATCTTTAACTATCAAGACTGTTTCAGCTGAAGTTGCCAGACCTTTGATAATCTCTACCAACTTCATAACAGGAACAGGATTAAAGAAATGCATACCGATAACTTTATCGGGTCTCTGTGTAGAACTGGCAATATCTGTTATAGATAATGAAGAAGTGTTTGTTGCAAAGATTGTCTCAGACTTGCAGATTTTATCTAATTGAGCAAAAAGAGATTTTTTTATTTCCATCTTCTCGGCTACTGCTTCAATAACCAAATCTAAATTTGAAAAATCTGCTAAATCAACTGTTGTTGTAATCTCAGATAAAACTTCTATTTTCATAGCTTCATCAATTTTTTCTTTAATAATTAGTTTATCGAGACTCTTCTCTATGCTTGTAATGGCTCTTAATAAGCCACTCTCATCTATATCATTTAATAATACGGTATGGTATTGCATGGCAAATACTTGAGCAATTCCTGCTCCCATTGTTCCTGCACCAATTATTCCTATCTTCATGGTTTCTCCTAAAACTGAGCTTTTCTTTTTTCTACAAAAGCCTGCATTCCTTGAATTTGATCTCTTGTAGAAAAACAAAGAGAAAATAGATTTTTTTCATTTTCAAATGAATTAGCTAAAGCGGAATCATAACCTCTGTTTATCGAGACTTTGGCATATTGAACTGCTGTAGCTGACTGTTTTGCGATATCTTGAGCTAACTTCATTGTTTCAGACTCTAACTCTTCACAAGGTAAAACTCTATTTACTAATCCGATTCTTAAGGCTTCAACTGCATCAATTACTTTTCCGGTATAGATTAACTCCTTAGCGTTTGCTAATCCTACTAACCTGCTTAAACGCTGAGTACCTCCGAATCCAGGAATGATACCTAATCCTACTTCAGGCTGACCAAACTTAGCTTTCTCTGAAGCATATCTGATTTCACAGGCAAGGGCTAATTCACAACCACCTCCCAAAGCAAAACCATTTACACTAGCTATTACCGGGATTACTAAGTTTTCTATTCGTTCCATTGTCCTTAACCCAATCTCTGCATACTTTCTTGCCTCACTGGAATTATAAGATTGCATCTCTTTAATGTCAGCACCTGCTACAAAAGATCGACCACTCCCAGTAACTATTAAAACTCTAAGCTGGCTATCTTCTTCGATGATGTTCAATACTCTGTTTAACTCGCCAAATACAGAGCTGTTCAAAGCGTTTAAAGACTCAGGGCGATTTATTATAATCTTCCCAATCTTATCAATCTTTTCGTACAAGACAATACTCATAATTCCACCTAAGCAATCTGCTTGTTCTTAAATCTCTGTTTCTCTTTAGGAACAACACAAGTTCCCACTGCTCTACAAACTACGATTGGCTCTTCTAATATCTCGGCTGCAGAATCACTAATCTCAGGTTTTGAAACTATTACTTTTCTTGCTTCAAACTCCATTCTTCTAGAAGAATTTCCAATCTTTACTATTCTGCCACAAGCCTCAATATAATCACCTGCATAGACCGGTGCTAAAAATTGAGTAGAATCATAACCGGCAAATAAGCCTTCATCTCCATCATTACGAATCAAGAGTTCAGTTGCTACATCACCGAAAAGCTGTAACATTTTCGCGCCATCTACTAAGTTGCCACCATAATGGGCATCTGCCTGACTCATTCTAAGTCTGATTACACATGTCTCCATCTTTTCCTCCGTAATTATCTTTCTTATAGTAACGATAAAACAATATCGATATTTTATGTCAAGATAAATCGGATAATATTTTTATATTTTAGCAAATACTACGATTTGAAGGGGTTATCTCACTACTTTAACTAATTTTTCATGATTTTTTGAACTATTTGTTTATTAAGAAAAATACTTAAGTGGCTATTTTTATTTTGATTGATGCAGATTAGATTCGTGTTTTCAGTGGCTAATTCTTCTTCTTCGTGTAAGTCGTTTAACTTCGTGGCTAAAGCTCTTCTTTCTTCTTTTCGGTGTATATCAGTGTGTTCGGTGGCTAAGTTTTCTTCTTTCTTATCCGTGTTTATCTGTGTTATTTGTGGCTAAAGCTCTTCTTTCTTCTCTCTTAAAACTCTGTGAAACTCTGTGTTAAGCACTCTCCCTGTCTTTTCGCGTATAGCGAAAATCTTTCTTTAATAAACCCCGACATCCTCTCTGACTCCGAAGTTTTTTCTAGCTTGATAGAGTTTCTTTACTTCGTTTTCATCCATGGTTTGGTAAGTCCCTAATTGTTTAAGATTAAAGAATATCTTGGAAAAATGCTCTAGAGTTTCCATCCGATAATAGGCAGTTTCAACATCTGTCCCTAAAGTAAGTACACCATGTTTTTCTAACAGAAATGCTTCATGATTTTTGACATATTTTTTTATATTGTTGGGGAGCTTATCTGTTCCGGGGGTACCATATTCAACTAAAGGGATTTTCCCTATGGAGACAATAACTTCTACTAAAATTGGTTGATCTAAGGCTATACCGGCTACTGCTAGAGTAGTACCATAGATAGGGTGAGCATGAAAGATGCCATTAACATCGCTTCTTTCCTCATATACCATGATATGCATCCGAATCTCAGAAGATGCTCTCCCGGAACCCTCTAAGATATTCCCTTGCATATCACACAAGAGAATATCATCATAACTTAGATAACCCTTAGATTTCCCTGAAGCTGTTATCAAAAACCTTTCCTCATCCAAACGAATACTGATGTTACCATCATTTGAAGCCACAAAACCCCTATTATAAGCACGTTTACCTAATTCAATTATTCTATCTTTCTCATTTTTGTAATTCATATTTTCCTCCAATACGAAGATCTGTTCTTTACTGATTTTGTCAAAGAGAATTATCTGTCTATATATTTGGCTCTCTCTCAAGTAGTGTGGGAGCTTAATAAAAATACTTTAGTTTTTTTGTAATATGATTTACAATAATGATATCATAATCCTTAGTCTCATCCTAGGGAAACCTTAGTCATTCCTTTGAGTATCTCGATGAAATCCCAATGATTCATCGAGATACTCAAAAGCATCACTAGGCAAACCCTTTTGTAATGCCTATTGAAGGCAATAGAATAATGTGGGATTTAGTCTGCTTTCAGATAATGAGTAAAGTTAAATTTTGACAACTTTTCCTATATTTCTGTTTACAATATAAATTATTTTTATTATTTTCTGGGGTCCTCCAATTTAAACCCGAATGGTGCAGTAGAACTTTGATGAAGAGTGCAGATTCTTTGGGATTGCGGGCTTCCAGCCCGTATTCATTTCTCTTAAAGAGGAAAAATTATCTATCTTGCTACAACAGCAAGATGATAAGAACAGGCAACGAGTTACCGGTTTCTAATACGGGCTGGAAGCCCGCAATCCCAGAGTGCTATTCTCAAAGATCTACTGAATTATTCAGGATTAATAGGGGACTTAAGACATACGGGCTCTAGCTCTTTGTATATTTTAGATAGATTAATTCGTGTTTATTCGTATTAATTAGAGTTAATTCGTGTAAAGGCTCTTCTTTCTTCTTTTCAGTGTATTTAGTGTTTTCGGTGGCTAAGTTTTCTTCTTTCTTTTCAGTGTATTCTGTGTTTTCAGTGGCTAAGTTTTCTTCTTTCTTTTCGGTGTATTCGGTGTATTCGGTGGCTAAAGTTCTTCTTTCTTAAGACTCTGTGAAACTCCTCTTACCCTCCGTGAAACTCTGTGTTAAGGATATTCTTCTTCTTTCTTCTTTTTTTGTGTTCTTTGTGCCTTTGTGTTAGAAATTTTCGAAATTTCTTCTCTCATTGCTTGGGGGGCTTTTTTATTTGCCCCCCTCGCAATTCTTTCAGAAATTTCTCTGTTGTTTATAGCTCAAAAGTTATTCTGAACTACGGGCAAGGCGGAAGCCTACAGTGTAGTTGCTATAAGTCGGGTCGGAGTTGTTACGATTAGCTACCCGGCAAAGAGTAGCACTGTAGTACCAGCTACCACCCCGAGAAACACGGCGAGAGCCCGTGGCAGGTCCCACCGGATCAGACTGGGCAGAGGAAGAATAAGATCCATAAATATCCCAGCACCATTCCCAGACATTGCCGGACATATCATAAAGTCCAAGTTGATTGGGTAATTTAGTGCCTACAACATGCGTAGTGCTTCCTGAGTTTGAGCTATACCAAGCATAGTTACTTAGTTGAGCTTCTACATTAGTCCCGGAATATTGGTTATATCCGCTTGCAGGTTCTTGATTACCACCTTTGGCTGCATACATCCACTCCATTTCAGTAGGAAGTCGGTAACCGTTAGCAGTAGTGTCAAAAGCGTAATTTTCATGATTATCATTGCTATTCCAGCCTGATGACCATTCATTAGGATCAGTTCCTTCATTATTATAATTGTAACAAGGGGTTAGTCCCTCTTGCAGAGACCGTATATTACAATATTTTATGGCATCAAACCATGAAACAAAATAGACAGGATAATCACTCCCTACACCATAATCATGACCAGGATTTGTTCCTATCGCGGTTTGATATTCTCCTTGGGTAACCTCATACTTACTCATGTAGAAATCACTGATAGTTACATCAGCAGTGCCATTATTGAAAGTGCCACCTTCTACCAAGACAAATTCTTCAGGCATTGTGATTAGATTAATCTCATAAACTTCTGTAACAATAGTAGATGCATCCCATCCTGTTTTATAAGCTCTGGCTTTAACAGTAGTGGTTTCATCTAACTCAAAAGCCTCTGTATAAAGACTTGATGTTTCGTCTGGATTACTGCCATCCAATGTATAATAGATGTCAGCACCTTCAGTTTCACAACTTAATGATACTGTTACTGAATTTTCATAACTTTCACCTGATGGCGAGAAAATTGGATTAGCTACTGTCTTAGGTTTTGATGGATTATCCTCACTACAAGCTAATATTAATAAACTGATTAATACCAATAACGCCAAAATAATCTTTCTTAACTTCATACCACATCTCCTTTTCATTATTATACATAATCCAATTATCTATTATTCTCATTCCCTTGTCAATCTTTATTTTTCTATCGTGTAAATATTCTTCTGGAAAAGCGAAATTTAGTATTAGCTAAACACAAAATCCCTTTTTCTAAACACAAAAACACAGAAGTTTCACAAAAGCACGAAGAAGAGGCTTTTCTTTTCTTTAACACACCGTAATCTTCGATGCCACTCCTCTTGGAAACATTTGCTAGAGCAAATGAAGAGGGGACTTAAGACATACGGGCTTTAGCTCTGTGTATATTTTGATAGATTAATTCGTGTTTATTCGTATTAATTAGAGTTAATTCGTGTAAAGGCTCTTCTTTCTTCTTTTTATTAGTGGCGGAGATAATCTCCACCGTCCGACAGAAGAGGTCTTCTTCACTTCAACAATTCAGCAATTCAACAAATAAACAATTAAACAATTAAACAAATAAACAAATAAACAATTCAACAAATAAACAATTAAACAAATAAACAAAAAAAAGGGACTATGTGGTGTTAGTCCCTTTTGTGTAGTGGTATGGTGAAGGGTTTTATTTCAAGCCGGAGTTATTTCCTGCTTGAGTGTTTCTTTTAACTTTATATCTTTTTGCAGGGGCAACTTCGTCAGTTGAGGCCACGATTTTGTAGAAGTAAACAGCTTTTTGACTAGCATTAGTGATTTGATTATAGTCAGTGTTTTCATCAACAAAAGAGTTGGTATCAATAATCATATAAGGTTCGCCCCAATCTTGGTCAAGACTTTCAACACGATAGATTTTGTAGGATTTCGCTGCGGTTACTTGATCCCAAGCGATAGTGCAAATATCTCCATCTCTTTGGGTGGTAATATTTTTAGGAGTAACCAAGGTTTTGAGCAGGATAGTG
>JAEKNW010000156.1 GCA_016838885.1 Candidatus Cloacimonadota bacterium | reverse complement strand
TCCTATGTTGATTTTGATTAATAATGATTCCAAGTCATTAGGTATAGGGAAAATATGCAACTTTTTTTTACTTATTTTTTTTCTACTGCATTATTTGGGATAATACATAAAATTAATATTTTTCCTTGACATAAAAAAGTTTACACTCTTTCTTTGGAAATGGATGTAATAATTGGAGGAAAAATGAGAAAAGCTATATTACTAATTTTATTATTAGCTAGTGTTTTTGTCTGGGCTGAGAATATTGATGAAACAAAGGCAAGACTTGTTGCTAAGAACATCTTTAATGAAAGGTTATTAACTAGTGATCAGGTTATTGACGCTGAGAGTATTTCCAGAGCAGACTGGAAGAGTGACCAACTTTACATTTTCAATCTGACCGCAAATAATGGTTTTGTTATAATATCAAGTGATGATGCAACATATCCTGTATTAGCTTATAGTGATATGGGATTATTCAACAGTGATAATATTCCACCTGCTTTAGCTAAACTACTTGATGATTATGATAAACAATTGACTCTTATCAAGGAGAATGATTATCAGGCTACTAGCCAAATTCAAGAAGAATGGAATCTTCTGTCTTCAAATAATTATCTTCCTAACAGACAAAGAACCACTGTAGGTCCCCTCATTAAATCGCTTTGGAATCAATGTCAGTATTACAATACCATGTGTCCTGAAGATGAAAATGGAATAGATGGTCATGTCCCAGTAGGTTGTGTTGCTACAGCTATGACTCAAATTATGCACTATTATAAGTACCCTCTGCATGGTCAAGGTGAAAACTACTATTGGGCTGATGGTTATGGTCCTCAATCTGTTGACTTTGGTCAAGCAACTTATAATTGGGATAACATGCCTAATTACTTAACAGACTACAATGAGGATTTACAGTTAATTTCATATCATGCTGGGGTTTCTGTAGAGATGATGTATGGGCCATCAGGTTCAGGTTCTTATACTGCTTTTGTGGTTGATGCTTTAGAAACTTATTTCAAATATGATTCTTCAATCTATTATGATTACAGAGAAGACTATAGTGATGAAGATTGGATTCAAAAGCTAAAAGATGAACTAGATGCTCTTCGTCCGCTAGAGTATTCTGGAACTAATGATATTAGTGGACATGCTTTTGTATGTGATGGATACCAAGATGATATGTTTCATTTTAACTGGGGTTGGGATGGTAATTATAACGGATATTATTTAATAAATAATTTAAATCCACGCATGATGCATTTCAATTATTACCAAGGTGCTGTCTTCAATATATTTCCCGGAGAGTTACCAGATGTAGATTTTATTGCAAGTCATATCAATGTTCAGACGGGCGCATCTGTTGATTTTACTAACTTAGTGCCTGTTGCAGCAGCTTATGATTGGTGGACTTGGTCTTTTAGTGGTGGAAGTCCTAATACCTCTAATGAAGTTAATCCTCAAGGTATTGTTTATAACTCACCAGGTACTTATTCTGTCTCACTTATGTTGACTCATAATTCAGGGTTTGCTCTGGAAAATAAACTAGCTTATATTACAGTTTCAGATGATTTTAATCCAATTTCTGCTTTTACTCTTCAAGATACTGTCTTTGCTTTGGGAGAAGATATTGCAATCCATAATAATTCTTTTAATCTGGTTGATAGCTATGAATGGACCTTTGATACAGAAAATGTAAGTTTTGCTGAAGGCTATAATGCTTCTTCTTTCTCTCCAATAATTTCCTTTGAAAGCCCAGGTAAGCATGTTATTAGTCTTACGTGCAACTATAATGGTGTAAGTTCAACTTCTCATAAAACAGTTCATATCGGTGGTTATTCTATGCCATATCAAGAAAATTTTGAATTACCCGCAGGATTAAGAAACTGGACTGTTGAAAATCCAGAAAATAACTATACTTGGGATGGGTGTTATTTTGCCGGAGGAATGACTGATGGTGCTAAGTGTATGTACGTTAAACTTAGTTCAGAAGCTAACAGTGGAGAAAGAGATGGCTTAATCTCTCCTTTACTAAATTTCTCAAATTGCTTAGAAGTAAATTTATCTTTCAACCATGCTTATGGTTCTGTAATGACCTTAAGGGACTCTTTAATCATCTATATTAAAAGAGATGAAGATTTACTATGGCAACGCCTATATGCCACATCTGATTTATCAACAAGTGATATAATGGATCCGAATTTTGTTCCTTCTTCTTCTGAAGATTGGTCAAATAATAGTCTTATGATGTCTAATATTAATGTTGATTTAACTGACTGGGCTGGCGAAAGTAATCTAAGATTAAAATTCGAAACTTATAATAATTTGGCGAATAGACTCTATCTTGATGATATCAATATTACTGCATTACTTGTAACTGATAATTCAGAAGAGGAAGTAAGTCCTCTTTCTGGAAATTTATTAGTTAACAATAATTATCCTAATCCATTTAATCCTCAAACTACTATAAGTTTTGATCTTAAGAATAGGGAAGATGTCGAAGTTTCTATCTATAACCTTAAAGGTCAGTTAGTAAAAACTCTCCTTAACAAACATCTTTCATCGGGTAATCACAAGCTTGTCTGGAATGGAAGAAATGATAATAATGAAGTTGTTGCAAGTGGATTATATTTATATAGGATTCAAACTGATAGTCAGTCTGTAAATAGGAAAATGATACTACTGAAATAGTATCAAGTTCAACTTCAGCGAAAAACTAACCTTGATAGATTCAACCCAAATAATGCAGTAGATCTTTGAGAGTAGCACTATATTCTTTTGCACCCTTCCCTATAATTCTACTACATCATTCGGGTTTAAGTTTTTCGCCTTATACCATGAAGAACTTAGCATAAACTAGACCTACTACAATGCTGAGAAGAACTACACTTAGAAATGCTAAGAAATAAGCGAATAGGGACTTTAATGTTCTTGTGAATATATTCCCTTCAAAGAACTTTCCTAAAGCCCAAATTGGGTAGACTATACCAATTAATCCTGCCACCTGCATAATATTGTAGTGCAAGATACTTTCTAATATACCAAAAATTGTGTATATAATCATTACATAAGCAGAAATATAGGAAAAAGCAACCAAACATTCAAAAAAGTTGTAACCTCTATTTCTAAAGACAACCTTTAACCAAAAAGCTGCTAAAATAGCCATAAGTAAATTTACATAGCCATAATTGTTTTCAATCCACATTAAAATTTTAGGGCCTATATCTAAGTCATTAACATTGGCTTCGATACGAGAGCTATCAAAGGTGAAATATTGGGAAACAACAGTATATAGTAAAGAACACATAAACAGGAAAGTTATTGGCTTCACCAGAATTGTTCTGTCTGTCTTAATGTATGTTCTTATTGCTTTACCCGGTCTGATCGTTAACTCTTTTATAGTATAGATTATACCTCTATTAAGATTTAAAACTTCTGCTAAACCAAAGAAAAAGAATTCTTTATCTATACGAGGAATCTTGGTTGGGAATCCACAGTTAGAACAGTAATTATTAATAATTTTTCTCCCACATTTATGACAATGCATATAAATCTCCATTTGATAAGATTTTTAATTTTTACATAAATAAAGATTAAATCAAGTTTGTAAAGAATTAATTTATTTAGATAACTTAAGTCATTATTCCTATATGAAATAACTAAATGGTATACAGTAAATTAAGTTCTTAAAAATACCTTGTATAATATGATAACTTAGTTGTTTATGAGAAAAAAAACGAGACTGTAAAAGGAAGTATATAATTTTAGTATATGAAATAGACTATAAGCAGGAAATCAGATTGTTCAGGTGCTGGGGGAAAACATTTTTTTGCCTTACTATTTTATGTCAAACACATCCTTCTTCAAGAAAAATTGATAATAACCATTAACAAAAGGGATTTTCTCATCACTAAGTGTGAAATTAACACTCCAGGTAGCGATAACTTCATCAAGTAAATTATCAGTTAACTTAATCTCTTCATCAGAGCAATTGAGGGAATAGCGTCCATTTTCTTTTTCATTAAAGGAATCATTTTTAAAATCAAAGTTAATATTTCCCATACACTTAAACTGTAACATCTCTTTAGAAACTGAAATATTGAGAGTTTCGCTAGTATAAATATTCCTAAAGTCATCTTCATCCACTGAGAAGAAGATTCTTCTAAAAGGATTATCTTTCATATAATCGTCAATAAGGTCTTTAGTTAACCACTTTAACTCGCTGATTTTAGGAAAGTTCCCACTTGAATTGCTATACTTTTTGTAAAGGGCAAGGTACTCTTGAGGAGAGTAATGATTCAGCATTATCCTCGTAAGAAGTCCAGCCACAGGATAGCTTAAAGAAGGATGTTCAGCCCGAAACATGGCTAGATCATAGTAGTCTGAAAAATCTACCATCCCTGTATCAATCAAAAATTTCCCTGCTTCCATGAGAGCATGAGTTGAGTGGCCTCCACGACCTCCAATTGCCACTGCTAATCCTTCTTGCAGAAAAGTATGGGTATAAAGTTCGTTACTTTTAAGATAGTAGTTGATGAGGAAATGAGTAACTTCATGAAAGTGGGCAGGATAGGTTGAGACTATATAGTCTTGATTTAACAGAAAAATACCACGGGTTTGATAGGAAGTTAACTCCTCAATAGTATCTAAATCAGGGCAATAGAAATAATCTAATTTATTTATTCTAAGTGAGTCTAACTCATGATTTTCTTCCGGAAAATAAGAAAAAAAGGATTCTATTCTCTTATCTAAAATCTGCATTGCTTCTTGCGGGATTGGCGAATCTTTAGGAAAATGATAGGTAAGATACTCTGAATCCAATTGCTTCCAAGCACGGGTATGGTAATCAACACGACTCAATACCTGATTTTCTGAGATATAAAATTCATAACCTCTTTGACCATTAACTTCTGTATAATTATGATAAAATGAGTCTTCGACTTTAACCAAGGGGTGACTAACTTTTCGCTGAGGATTCTGTATTGAATAGTCTTTTAAACCAATATTTCCTATGAGAAACTTATTATATGGGATATTATAGGAGATGCTGTGTTTGTTAGAGTTATGAACAGTAATAGGTGTTAGATAATCATCTATTAAATCTGGCTTATCCCACACTTGAGCTGATATATTAACAGGCTTACTATTATTCTCTGAAGCTGTTGCCTCTATGCAAAACAGGATCATACCCAAGATAAATATAGATGCAATAAAACGCTTTAACATAGTTACTCCTTTACTTGAGATGAACCGACATGATCATATTTTCATCTTTATTTACTTTTTCTTTTTTGTTTTATCCTTTATAGCATGATTTGGAATACTGAAATAACTTGCATCAAAGCGATCACTTCCTACCCATAAATCAATTTTTGTCCCATTCAGAGTTCTGCTTATATCGGCATGTTTTATTTGCCAGCCTATAATATTTAGCCGGGCAGTTCCCAGCATATCTGAGCCCCCCATAGTTCCATAGTATTCAGCAAATTCAGGGCGAGTACCAGTATTCAAAGCTTTATTCATATCTTCAAGCTCGCTATCAGTACGTATAGTATTATCTACAACGGACAAGTGCATTCCATCATCTTCTTGATGAAGACTAATAACCATTCGACCAGGTTTTGATTCCAAAATATAATTAGTTATTTCTCCGATTATATGGAGCAAGTATTCTTTGCTTTGCATGTTAAAACTCCTTATCTATTTTTAATTCCCTTAAACCATTGAATCAAGGCCAAGAATAGAGTTGCGGTTAAACCACCGGCAAATCCATTATTATACAAATCTAGTCCACCATGCCAAGCAGCGGTTCTTTCTACTAAAGATAAATGAACAAAGCCGGCAGCTAGTCCTATCAAAGGTCCAAATTCTCCACTTAGTGGTGCAATAGTGCTTACAAAAAGAAATGCCAATAAAGGACCTGGTGCACTCAAAGATTTTCCAAACAGCAAGGTTGCTATAATAACACCTAAGGCACCTGGCCAACAGTTTCTTAAGTGCTTACCAAAGGTCGCAAAACCGATGACAGTAAAAAGACCGCCAATGACAGGACCGTTGAAGGGAGCTTTGATTATAAAAATATATAAGCTGCCAATCAAGCCTAACAATCCTGCATTAACTAAGGCTGAACCCGGTGAGACTGAGTGCATGAAATCAGTTGGAAGTCTGCCTGAAAGTTTCATAATACTTAAGAGATTTTTACCCAGTTTCGGACCATCCATAATACTACCCCAGATTATTAAGAGCAAGGATATGACAGGTGTCAGGAGGATAAGACCTAGATGTGCTTGGGTGTTCCAGATTATTTTTATTCCAATATCTCTTTGAGCACCAACAATGAAAGATGCGAAAAAGAGAGCTAAAAAACCACAGGTAAGTCCCATATTATAGAGATTAAATCCTTCATGCATCCGTAACATTGCCATACCTAAACTAGGGAGGATAAATCCAGCTACAGTACCACCGATAATGCCAAAAATCAAACCGTATATACCGGTAAAACCTGCTTCAAATGACAAATAACTGACCAAAGGACCCAGAGCTGTCCCAAAAAGAGCAAAAAGAATATAGCTACTGAAAGATTTCCCGCCTACCTTGCTAGCAATATATACTCCCAGCACTATTGGCAAGGTGTTTAAAGGAGTCTTACCAAAAAGGCTAAAACCAACGATAGTAAAAAAAGCTGCAATAGTGGGACCTGAAAGACTAATATCACATAACCTGATTAATATCAAGGAAAGTAGTCCCATAAATCCTGCATTAACAAGGGCACCACCAACTCCACCAACAACAGTAAAATCATTTATTAATCTTGCAGCGTGAGTTTGCAAGGTCAAAAAGCCTTGCAAACTAGGAATAAGTCCGTCACTAAAAATACCAAGTAGCATCATTCCTAAGGCACATATTATCATAAGCCAGTAACTTTTTCTTTCATAATAGAGCATTATCTGTAATCATCCTTTTTAGTGGTTTAACCCGAATTTCTGTATTATAAGAAGATTTGATTATCGGCAATATGTGTCAAGAAATTTTGTATTTATTGTAGATATACGTTCAGTTAGACTCAGAAAAAGTGATAAAAAAACTTGACTTAACAGTGTTAATATAAATTATTGAAAAAAGTGGAGGATCAATGAAAAAAATCTGTTTTTTAATATGCTTGTTGGCTGTTTCGAATATATTTGCTGGAAATCTCGTTATTGTAACGAATAATGAAACTTATAACATTGAACTTTCTGAGATTGATAACATTACATTCTCAGAAAACGTTTCAGTAGAAGATATCACGAATATAGTAACTTCAATCCCTGTTAAATTTTTGAAAAACTACCCAAATCCTTTTAATCCTAAAACAACAATTGCTTTTGAACTTAATCATAAGGGCGAAACAAAGCTGGACATTTACAATTTGAAAGGGCAAAAAGTAAAACAACTTGTAAATAAAAATCTAGAGTCGGGAAGACATGACTTTGTGTGGAAGGGGGAAAATGATGCAAACAAACAAGTTGCAAGTGGGATATATTTCTACTCTCTAACCCATGAAGGTAAATCAATTGTTAAGAAAATGATAGTATTAAAATAGGAGTATAAAATGAAAAAAATTATTGCCATAATTATGATATCTTTGCTATTCTCAAATCTGTATTGTGCCACTATGATAGTTAACAAAACTGACGGTTCTGTTGTTGAAATCAATATTGCCGACATTGAAAACATCAGTTTTTCTGAAGAACAAACTGGTAGTCTTGAGTTATTAGTTGATTACATGACAGGTTCATTTAGTAGTGAAGAACAAGCAGAGAACTCATCAGATCCTTACCATGTTGATGTTAGATTAATAATGGTTAGAATTTGGGACCATTTATCTACAGATAATGGGTATTGGTTGTACGTGGAGCAAGCTTATGCTGAACAGTTAAATGCACCCTATAGACAGCGTATTTATCGAGTCTTTGAAGAAGATGGTCAACTTAAAGATGAAATATACGCAATTCCTACCCCAGCCACTTATGTCGGAGCTTGGGAAAGTCCTGAAGAGTTTGATAATATAAATGAAGATGATCTTACTTTGAAACCTGGCTGTGGTCTAGAATTTAATTGGAATGGAGACCATTTCTCAGGAGCAACCCTTGGAACAGATTGTACTGCAACTATACCCGGTGTCTCTTATATAACTTCTGAGACAAGCATTTTTCCTACATATCTAACAAGTTGGGACCTGGGATATAATTCAGCCGGAACAATTGTTATGGGACCTTACTCTCCCTATATATTCGATAAAATAGAGAACTTTTAACCCGAATGGTGCAGTAGAACTTTGTTGAAGAGTGCAGATTCTTTTAGCAAAATAACTTACAGAATTCGGACGCATATAATATATATATTCGGGAGAATTATGGAAGTTACTTTTGTAAAAGAATATTGTGCTATTCTCAAAGGTCTACTGCATTATTTGGGTTTAATAGTGAAATCTCCCTTTGTCTTCTTGATTTTATTTTTATTTTCAGTGGTAATTCTAAGTGCTGAAATTGAGCCAATAAGTCTATCTTTGCTTGAAAAAAAACTAGATCGCTACACATTGGAAGTAAGGAATAATTCTGATAAGATTATTGACATAAAGAGAATTGAAGGCGGTTGAGGAATTAAAATCATTGATAAGTTTATCAATTCAATATTTCCAGGTCAGAGCAAGGAATTTTCGATGGCGATTTCGTATGAGATGTTATGTATATTGGACTCCTTGACTATTAAATTTTATATTAATGATGCTTCTTCTGCTTTTACTGTTGATTTAATCGCTAGAAATTTAGTAAATAAAACTGATAGGAATATCAATCTAAAAAATCTGAATATCACAGCTTCTGAATCTTTTGACCTAATTGATTTCTATAAACGTGATTTGACTATAATAGATTTAAGACCTCCTGAATTGTTTACAAAAGCAGCAATAGATCATTCAATAAATTTAAGCAAAGAATCATTATTGACATCACCGGAGTCATTACTAGATCCAACAAAATATTATTTAATTTACGGAGATATTCTCTCAGAAAAGGAGCTGACTAAAATCAGAAAACATAGCAAAATTCTTTATTACATGAAAGCAGATTTTAAGGAATGGCAAATAGCTGCTATGAAATACTTTGAAACAGTAATAAAGTAAAAGATCATTTGAATTTATAAAGAAACATAGCCACAGAAAACACTGAAAAAAGAAGAGCTTTAGCCACACGGATAAGAAGAAGATAAAAGTCCACAGAATTACACTGATTAACACTGATTAAGAGGGAGGAAAAAGAAGAATAAAAGATTTAA
Organism: Candidatus Cloacimonadota bacterium; assembly: GCA_016838885.1. GTDB lineage: Bacteria > Cloacimonadota > Cloacimonadia > Cloacimonadales > JAFGVF01 > JAEKNW01. Next base: position 90 of record JAEKNW010000156.1, on the reverse strand, counting down.
CCACCGAGTTATTCTGTTAAAAGTCAAGTAGAAAATAAACTTTTTTTTGTTTGGGGTTTTCTCGGGTTATTTTCCTTGATTCTTAACAGG
>JAEKNW010000155.1 GCA_016838885.1 Candidatus Cloacimonadota bacterium | reverse complement strand
GGACGCATATAATATATATATTCGGGAGAATTATGCAAGTTACTTTTGCAAAAGAATATAGTGCTATTCTCAAAGATCTACTGCATTATTTGGGTTAAATGAGTAATTCGTATTTATTCGTTTTAATTCGAGTTAACTTCGTGTGAAGAATTTCTTTCTCTTTTCAGTGTATTCTGTGTTTTCAGTGGCCAATAAATCTTCTAACTCTTATTCCCTAATCAAGGCTATTTTCCCGCGTTTAGTCTCCCCATTAGAAGCGCTTATCACATAGAAATAGACTCCCGAGCTGCATTTTTTCCCATTCTTGTTATTACCATCCCAGCTAAAGGATTGGTATTTATTGAGGGGGAGGTCATAGATTAGTTGACCTGATTTATCAAAGATTTTACAGATTTTAGCAGAGTTGGGCATAAAGCCATCTGGTTCATTAAAGATTCTCACCACATCGCCTCTTTCGGGGTAGAAGGGGTTAGGAACTGCAACAACTTTATTAAATTTAGTCTGAGTATTAATGGAGCTACCGACAGTGAGGGAGGAGAGTCCTTCAGCTGCACCGATATATAGTTTTCCTGATTGTGGTTCGTAGGCTAGGGCTGTAATTTGGTTAGAGATAAGGGGGTAAGCTGAGATATCATAAACAAAAAACTCTTGTGTATTGGTATCGTATTTGGTAAGTCCGGCACTATCTGAACCGATCCAAAGGCAACCATAATCATCGAAAGCCAAGGCTGTAGGATAGGTTTCTTTGGCAGCAAAGAGTTTAGTTTCTCCAACAAAATAGCGAGTTTCAATTTGCCAGTTTGAGATCCATCTTTCTCTTTTAATATCTATACCGTAGCGGTACCAATAATCTCCATCATACATGAATAAGCCATTGCTACTAGCGACCCAGAATTGATTTCCGTAAGGAGTAGAAACATCAATCATATCGTAGATTACACTATTTCTGATATCTGAAACCGGAATAGTAGTCCACGCAGAGATATCTCCGTCGTTGGGCAGTTCTTGCGAATCCCAGTGGAGTAATCCGGCTGATTCACCTGAGGCTGCAACTGATTTACTGAAAAAGTATCCATATTCATTATGATGAGACCTTCGGGTAAAGTTGTTTTGCGATCCATAGAGGGGTGAAATTGCCAATCTTTGGTCTCCGCTAGGGGAGTAAAAAGCCACACCATAGCCTTGGAGAGACATTATGATATTGCCATGTAAATCTGTATTTAGAAAAGATACTGTCTGTGAGGTAAGTCCTGGAAGACCACTTATTTGGTTGGAAAAAGAGTCTGTTTCATGGTTAAATTCGAAAACACCGGTAGTGTAATACCATTGCCAATCATTAGTATTTTCATTATAAGATGTTGCTCCCCCTTTCCAACCTTGGGGGTGATTTTCTTCAGCATACCATGAACCGAACCATTTTTTATTATCAGTTCCTACCGTAATGGAGTTAATATTATCACTTTGGAGAGGAGAGTTGTTCATGTTGAAAGTTTCCCAATCATTTCCGTCAAAGGAACTGACTCCACGAGCCCCCTTTCTGAGAGCAGCTATGCCAAAATATCCACAAGAAGCCCAGAGTTTATTATCATGATCCACAGTTAAGTGGTTTATAGCATTAAAACCGATGCCATTAGGTTGGAATTGATACCATTTATTGTTATCAAAAATCAAGATACCGGCTCCCCAAGTTGAGAGGATAATTTTACCTTGAGTGGATTCTATATGTTTAAGTCCAATTTTATTAAGGGTTATTGTTTCTTGGCTATTGCTGTTTAGTTTAAATATAGGGGTAGAAGTAGTTAGCACCGGTTCAATATCACCTTGACTAGTTATTATTTGAAGAATAGAATCAGAGAGATCTGAGAAGGTAGTAATAGTTTCATCCCAGATTCCGGTAGAGAAGAGAATCTCGCCATTGTCATTAAAGCTAATAGTTTTAATGAAAGTATCATCTAAGCTACTATTTTCATTATCGCCTAAGAATGAGTAATTATCCCAATTTGGGTTAGTAAAATAATCTGTAATAACCTGAATGCTGTTATCACCCGCAAGTGCTAATTTATTATCATTCACAGCCAGTTTAATAATCTTATTAGAAAGTAGGGGGGAGTTGGATTTATTAATACTTTGCCACCTGTCAAAATTATCTAAATCTTCTAGGAGGAAGTAGTTTAATCCCTCATCAGTAGCTAAGAAAACATGGTCTTGATAAATAGCTATATCGTATATTTGATTAGAGATAAGTGCCCCTGAGGTTGAAGATTCAGAGTACTTTCGGGAAAGAATGGGGAAGGATACTTCGTCCAAATCATAGAAAGTAGAGAAACCACCTTCAGTAACAACGCAGACTAAATCATTGATTGGATTAATAGCAATAACTTTATCTGAGTGAAGTCCATTATCTGCATTTATAAGAAAGACTCTTCCATTTTCTACTATAGACACGCCATTATTATAACTTCCTGCCCAGATTGTGTGGTCTTTTAAATAAAAGGTTCTAACTTCGTTACTTGATAAACCATTGATTGTCGTATATTTATTTAACAGGTCAAATTCAAAGCTAGCTGAAGTTGATTTAAGCTCATACTCTTCAATTCCACCCCAAGAGACAGAAATCAAATCTGAGTCATTTAATAAAGTTTGATAAACATGGCTAGTATTAGTATATACTTCCCATCTTTCAAAAGAAAAACTTGCCAGTACCCATATTAAGATAATTAAGATTATATTAATCTTTTTCATTAGAACTCCTACTTTGATCTTTAACCCGAATGGTGCAGTTGAGCTTTGATAATACTTCGCTAAAGCTAGGTATCACAGGTGAAGAGCGCAGATTCTTTTAGCAAAATAACTTACAGAATTTGAAGGCATATAATATATATTTTCCTGAAAATTATGGAAGTTGATTTTGCAAAAGAATATAGTGCTATTCTCAAAGATCTACTGCATTATTTGGGTTTAATTATTGACTGCAATAACAGCCAAGCAAAAATAAAACATAAAATAATAAGAATAATTAGAGCAATTAAGAAAATTTGTTTGGTAGAGAAATAGAAACCTATAGCCAAAAGCCCAAACAAGGAAGTTAAAAAATAAGCAATATAACAAATTCCTTTTTGAGATATGCCGATTTTTAATAATCTGTGATGAATATGTTCCTTGTCTGCAACAAAAATACTCTGTTTCTTGCGAATTCTCCTAACCATTGCCATGATAGTATCAACAATGGGAAACAACATCACAACAACAGGTAAAGCTATTGTCATAGCTGTTACGCCTTTGAATTGTGATATCCCGGTTACCGATAATACTGCTAAATTGAAGCCATTGAAGAGACTTCCTGCATCCCCCATGAAAATCTTGGCAGGATAGAAGTTATAACGCAAAAAAGCTAAATTTCCGGCTACTAAGATTAATGAAAGATAAAGGACTAAAGGATTTCCGGAAATTAATCCTACTAAACAAAGTACAATCCCACTGATTAAACTAATCCCGGCTGCAAGTCCATCTAAACCATCTATAAGATTAATTGCATTGCTAATTGCCAAGAACCAAAAGAGGGTAAAAGGGAAACTTAGATATTGCAGGTAAAGATCCGGACCAAAGGGATTGGTGAGAATCTCAATTCTAAACCCTACCACATAAAGCAGAGAAGAAATCAAAATTTGCAGAAAAAGTTTATCGCGAGCCTTTAGTTTAAGTAAGTCATCCACTAAACCAACAGTCAAAATCAAGATATTTATAATCGCCAAGCCATAAATCATTATCGCACTTTGAGTATCCCAAAAGAAGAGACCAAAAGCTACTTGAGCTAAAACGATTACTAAGCCAAAGGCTAATCCACCACTGATAGGAATTGGTTTTTTATGAGCACTTCTATCATTTGGATAATCTAACCAGCCTTTCTTATTGGCAAGTTTGATGTTTACCGGGACTAATAAATAGGTTAGCAAAAACACCACAAAACCGGCTAAGAAATACTTCCAATAGCTCTGAATTAAGGCTTCACCACTGATATGCATCTCAAAATTGAGAGGAGTGGCCAGTAAATAGTTTAAGTTATTTAAAATCATAGTTTATTCCCTACTTTTATCTCTCTGTATAAAGCTCTATACCTGTCATTAAAATAATCCAATGAGTAGTTCTGAACAACTTTATTATAGCTTCCCTCTCCTTTAGCGATTAAATCTTCTTTCAGATTTGGTAAATTAAGTAATAAATTTAGAAGTTTAGAATTATCGTCTGGATTTACCAAGTAGCCATTATCGGCATCAACTAATTCTCGATTTCCCTTGATCTCAGAAGCTATAATTGGTAAGCCATAAGACATTGCTTCTAAGATAGATAAGGGTAAACCTTCCCACCATGAATAGAGCAGAAATATATCAAATTGATTAAGCCATTTTTCTTTGTCAAGAGACCAGCCCGGCAAGATGATTCTTTCCTCAAAACCGGCATTCTCTACAAGTTCTTGGCAGACTGCTAAATCTTGGCCATCCCCTACAAAGATAAACTTTAATTCGGAACGATGCTGGCAAGCCTTGATTGCTACCTTGACACTATTTATCATGTTCTTTTGTTTCCAAAATCTGGACATTGTCCCAATTACAATCTCATCTGAAGTAAGAATTTTACGCTGTTTGTGGGGAATTGCCCCATTAGGTATATACTTAATTTTTGAAATAGGAATTCTTAAGACTCGCTTAGCTAATTCAGCATCCTCTCTATTTACAGAAACTAGATAATCACAGTAGTGTCCTGCCCACCACTCCGCCAGTTGATAAAAGCCATAGAGGAGGGGATTTTGATACTTATGGAAGGGGTAACCATGCACTGTATGAATAATAGTAGGAAGCTTACACAGCTTACCCACTGCTCGCCCTAAAAGACCGGTTTTTGAGGAGTGAGTATGTAAGATATCCACCTTCTCTTCTTTAAGTATCTTGGCTAATTCCCGAAAAGCTTGAAAGTCTTTCACCGGATTTATCTCACGAACCAATGAAGGAATGGGTATATGTTTCCAGCCATGATTCTCCACAACTTCAACTAATTCACCACCTGGAGCTGTGGCTACTTTTATCTCATATCCATCAGCTTCTATCGCTTCCAGGATTTGGAGCATCACATTCTGAACTCCTGACAAGATTGGTACTAGCCCTAAATGAAGTACTACCGGCATCTTTATAGCCTCTCCTCAATGAATGAGAAAAACTTCTTTACTTGATTAGCACGACTATATTGGGAAATCTCAAAATCAACATGACCTTCCTGGCTAGCAAATTTTGTAATTAACAGAAGTTGCGTCTTTATAGCTTCAACATCTTCTAAAGGACAAGTCCAGGGATTTCCCACTTTTTGAAGAAGCTCTTCTGCTTCACCATCGGTAGGAACTAAAGCTAAAATAGGTTTATTAGCTCGCAAATACTCAAATATTTTACCTGTGAGAACATTCTTACCACTTTTTGTAGCAATTAAGAGAAGTAAAATATCTTGATTAAGCATCTCTTTAACAGCAAGATGATGTTCTTGTTGAGGACTTATATTTATAATCTCACTTAAGCCTGAATTTTTAAAAACTTCTTGTTCTTCAATATAGTAATTACCCATGAAATTAAGTCTAATATGCTCACCAGCTAACTCCCCGGAAGCTATCAGCTCTTTAAGTGCTTGAAGAAAATATTTTGCTGTTCGATCTTTATACATATTCCCGATATAGCCAATATTAATTATAGCTTTCGAGGCGACTTGGCTACTTGGAGCAAGTTTCAAACCTTGAGAAAAATCAATAAAATCTTCTTCATCAAAACCATTAAAGGAGACAGCAATTTTCTCTTCAGCAATATGGAAACTCTCACTTAGCTCTCTTTTCATAACTTGGCCAATAGTAATAATCCCACGAGCATGTGTGAGAAAGAGTTTTTCTAAATTATGATAAGCTTGGCGAGATCTTGAAGAAGAAAAATCAAAATATGAGCTAAGGGTCCAATGATCACGATAATCTATAAAGAGAGGAAGATTAGTCAGCTTAGCAATAGTATAAGCTATGAGCAATGAAGATGGGGGATAGATAGTTACGATAATTGCAGAAAACTCTTGTTTCAATACTTGTTTAATACCCTTTAAAACAGCTGGAATAAACCAACCAATCTTCTCATCCATAAAGAAGAGAGATTTAATCAGCTTCTTTTTAAAGTCATCTGTTTCAAAATAGGCTTTGTCTAACTTATCACCCAAGTCTTGTTTTCTAAAGCTTTTTAGCTTCTGAAGCAGACTCATAGGGTCCCAAGAATCTGCCCTTATTACCTCGTTCTCGATCTCTCCCAAAAGAGATTGGTCATAGGAATGGAAAACGATATCCTCGATAGTAAGAACAACCACATTCCAATTAGAATCTTTGGCATATTTAGCAATTTTCAAAGGTCTTTGCACTCCCGCTCCCCCTAAAGGAGGGAAGAAATAGGAAACTAACAAGGCACTCTTAGAATTAGCTGTTAATTGATCAAAAAGTTGCAAAAGCTTGGGAGATATCGCCTCCCAGTTATACTTTTGAGTGATTAATTCATAAGCTTTATCTTGATGACGTTTTATCTTATCATCACCCATAGTGATAACTTTTAACATCTGATTAGCTATATCTTCTCCTGTAAATTTAGCAGTGAAAATACCTTCTGAGCTTTGATAGATTTGCTTATTCATAGGAAAATCATTGGTAATAACTAAGAGTCCGGCATCAAGATACTCTAGTAATTTTATTGGAAGGGCATATTTGTAACGAGGAGTTGCCGGAGATAACATGCAGATACCACACTTAGATTGAGTGTACATATCATATACTTGATCATAAGGAATCGCCTCAGATAAAGTTATCGTAGTCTTAAGATTAAGCCTGTCTATTAATTCTAGACACTCCTCTCGAAAGCTCGTAATCTGTTCTTTTCCGACCAGCAAAACTTTTACTTCCGGATATATTTTCTTAACTACATAAGTAGCTTGAATAATTTCTAATATTCCTCTGGCTGGGGAAAGTCCACCTGCATAAATAAAATCATACTTTATATCATCTGGAGTTCTCTCTATTCTCTTGCTCAATCTGGGATAGTTAGGAATAGTAATACTATGTGTCCCCATACTTTGATACTTCTGGGTAATTATATCATTAACAGTTATACAAGCATTAAGCTTAGGGATAAAACTCTTCTCCAGCTTCTCATGTAAGTAAGTATCAATAAACTGTTTTTTCTTGTTGAGAGATTTCTCTTTTTGTGCCAAATTAAAAAACTCATGACAATCATAGACAAATTTAGTTTTAAGAGCAGGATTAACCAAGGTGAGAAGAATAGGCTCCACCAAGATAACAACTGCCGGAAGAGTTAATTTTATTTGAACAGCTGCCTGAAGTAAAAACTGGACTTTACTAAGATTATTGAGTCCCATTAGCTTAATATCATCATCATAGTTACCAAAATTAGCATTATTATGAAGAATAGTAACATCGAACTTCTCAGAAAGACTAGTTGCTAGCTTGTAGTAGAGTCTCACATCTTTTGCTTTATGACTGATAGTAATAATTAATATCTTTTTCACTTTTTTTACTCCAAGACTATGTTAACAACATTATTAGCTTTAATATTTGATAAGGTAATAACATTATCCTCAATTTGATAATCTACCATGGTGATTTGCTTAATCTTTTTCTTTGTATAAATTTTGAAAGTGAAGAATGAGAAATCATCAAGAAAGAGGATATTGGCTCCCCATTCAACATTAGTAACCAGCACATTCTTTCTTGCTTTCCACCAGAGGGCTATGTTTTTGCAGGAGTTGTTATAGTAATTTGTCTCTTTTATAGTATCTAATGTATAGGTATATAATTTTTCTAAGTAAGAAATATCTCTAAAGTTTGCTATGGTAAAATCAAAACAAATTAAACCCCCATTAGAGGTAACTTTAGTAATCAAGTTATCTATTTTCATTTTAGCAGATTCAAATGATCTATATGAGTATTTAGAAGATTTAAGGATTTCATCACTAAAGGTAATTGGTATTTCTAAAGGAAATGTTCTTATTCCATCTATTAGTCTATGATGAGGAAGAATATTACCATTCTTAAATATATCTATGTTAGGGGAGAGAAGAGAACAGTCATATTGCAAATTATTCCTATGAGCAGCTAAGAATAATTTATCAGGAGTTGGCCTGCCCGTGATTCTAATCCCGGCCTGGTCATCTTTTGTAATTTTACTAAGCTTTCCATAGGCTGTTTTCATCTTGATTTGATCCATTTCGTAAGGGGAGACTAAAATCCCTAATTCATGTCCCTTACTTAAGATTTTATTCAACTCATCAATAAGAACCTGCTCCTCTTCAACATTATAAATGAAGCCATTATCCTCTATCAAAGACACAAACCAAGTTGAAATAATCCCATAAGCTTCATCAAGTTCTAAATAATTCTCAAAGTTCCAATACTGTTCTTCATCTGTTAAAAAGTATTTGATTCCACTTGCTAAATTTCGGAAAACCTCAGTAACTTTTCCTCTCAAAAGTAAAGGAAATGAATCTAAAAGAAACTCACCAAAAACACCTTTTCCCCATTTTTCTAGCTTATCAATAGTATGAGTAAATATGACAGCATAATCTTCTCCGTGAGGCCAATACTCCTTCTTAATCAAAGGAAAATCCAGCTTTTCACAACAGCTTAGAATAATCTTTTCAGTAAAGGCCAAAAGGTGATTAACTATGGGTTCTTGATAATATTCATCGAAAATACTTCCCTGCTCAATAACACCATCATTGGCTTTCTTGGCGCGAAGCTCACAATCAGTCAGATGATAATAAAGATTACCTAAGATATCAAAATTAAGTACGATCAAGGCAATTTTACTGTCCTTCATACCTTCAACTAATTCAGATAAAATATTGTTGTGGATTATAGGAATAACTTCGTTATAAAAACGCAGCTTCTTAATCTTCGAGGTTAAATTAGTCCCTTTGAGTTGACTTGGTATGTATAAATTCTCATGATAACGAACTAAAATAATAGGTATTTTTTTAGCATATTGAGCCAAAAACTCTTTTTTCACACTCTTTGAATCATACCAAATCAGAACATCAAATTCAGTTAATCCCTTGAGAGAATAGATAATCTTATAGCTGTAACCTAAGGTGCCAAAGGTAAATTCAACTATGTATAAGATCATCGTGTTTAAGTTGCTATTACTGTTTTCGTCAATATATATTGCTATCATATTCCCTTTACTTAATCCCGAATGGTGCAATAGAACTTTGATAATACTTCGCTAATACATTCTACATAGCTTTAGCGAAGTAGAAAGCTACGTATCACAGGTGAAGAGTGCTAGATTCTTTTAGCAAAATAAGTTACAGAATTTGAAGGCATATAATATATATTCCTGAAAATTATGTAGCTTACT
>JAEKNW010000154.1 GCA_016838885.1 Candidatus Cloacimonadota bacterium | reverse complement strand
AACTATTTAATCCCTTTCAGGGATATATGATGAATCACTATATTAGTGAAATATTCTCATTTTCCTATATTATTTCCACCAGACTTGAACTTGAGCCATTTATGTATTGATTACATGTCGCCCCTGTAGTGCTCAGTTTATTTTGCGAATCCTAACCAGTGTCTTGCGAGCACTGTCTATTATATGGCATCCCTTCGGGATATAAGACTTACAGGCTTTATCAGCCTGTTGTGGAAGCAAGGGTGCTTCCACTCCATAATTACGGGCTCATACTCTGTGTTCATTTAAAGAGAATAATTCGTGTAATTCGTTTTAATTCGTGTTAATTTGTGTGAAAGCTTTTCTTTTTTTCTTTCAACACCCCGTCATCTTCGATGCCATCATACTTCGCTAAAGCTTCGTATGATATACCCCTCTTGGAAACATTTGCAAGAGCAAATGAAGAGGGGATTGAAGATTATCCAAGCTTTTCATCAAGCTTGGTTATTCTTAACCCAAAAAAATTAAGCCCTGCATTATTTACAGGGCTTAAATAGTTACATATCAATTTACATATTTATTTGCAAATCTTTAATTTGCTGATATTTTTCTAAGTGTTCGCGAATTTCTTCGACAACATTATCTCTATATTTATCAAAAGATGGTATTTCAATATCAATAATAGCAACACCATCATCATATCCTACATATTTTACCATTTTTAGGGTAACGATATCTTCTCCGACTTGCGGGTAAATTACATGTTTAAGCTCATCGATGATTGTCTCTTTGGAGAAATCTTCTACTTTTCTGAGTCCGTGTGAAATCTGGTAATTCTTGATAGCTTCATGGAGAGTGTCGGCAGCTAAAACAGAGCAGTGAGCCTTTGTTGGAGGAAGTCCATCTAATTCTTCCATAGCATCTCGCCAAGTGATAGCTAAGGCTTCATCAATAGTCTTTCCCATGGCCATATCAGTAATCATGGAACCTGTTGCGATATTTGAGGCACAGCCATAAGATTTGAATTTTACATCTTCTATTACATGAGTCTCTTGGTTAATTTTCAAATAAACTGTTACTTGGTCTCCACAGGCTGGAGAACCTTCAGTAGCAACAGCATCAGCATCTTTTATCTCACCCACATTATGGGGTTTCATAAAATGGTCTAAAACTTTCTGTGAATATTGCATTTTTCCCTCTATCTTATTTTTCTTTATTTTCTTGGTATAATGGACTTCTTCTTCTAAGTTCAACAACTATCTCTTTGAGTTTATCGACAGTGATATCAATCTCTTCTTTAGTAGTATATTTACTTACGGTGAATTTCATTGAGCCATGTGATTGCATGTGATTCTTCCCCATAGCCATAAGAACATAGCTTGGTTTTAGACCTTGCGAAGCACAAGCAGAACCTGTGGCAGCCGTGATTCCCTGCAAGTCTAGCATCATTCCCATTGCTTCACCTTCAATATAATCAATGGAGACATTAATATTATGACAAGCTCTGCCCTCTCCTACTGCCCCATTTAGCTCTATATCGGGAATCTCATTCATTATTCTAGTTAATAGATAATTTGATATATCTCTAAGTTTCATGGTGTTTGCCTCTAAATCTTCAAAAGTAAGATCAGCGGCTTTGACAAATCCGGCAAGTGAACCGATATTAATCCCACCTGTCTCTAAATTATCTACTCTGTTTACACCATGAACTACCTGAGCAAGTGGAGTTTTACTTCTCTTATATAAGAAGCCAACACCCTGTGGACCATGAATCTTATGTGCTGAAACAGACATTGTATCTATACCAACTTCATTCATATCCATGGGAAATTTGCCATAAGCTTGACCTGCATCAACATGCATAAATATCTTATGATTCGCTTCCTTTAAAACCTTAGTGTATTCTTCCATAGGTTGAATAGTCCCTACTACGTGATTAACCCAAGTAGTCGAAAAAAGAATAGTGTCCGGTCTAATAGCTTCTTTCAGCTTCTCTGCTGAGACTATGCCCAATTCATCTGGTTTTAAATAAGTTACTTGGAAACCACTTTTCTCAAAGAAGGCATAATTAGTGAGAATATCAGGATAATCTACCACTGAACAGATAATATGTGTCCCTTTCTGAGAATTTGCCATTAAAAGCCCTTTAATTGCTATGTTATTAGCAGAAGTACCACCTCGCGTAAAATGAATTTCGTCCGGCTTAGCATTAATTGTCTGACCTAAGCTGGCCTTGAAACTATCTAACTTGGCATTAATCTCTTCTCCGGCAGTAAAGAAGTTTGCCGGATACCAATACTCATTTTCCCAATACTCTCTCATAATATCAAATATTTGGGGGTCTGGCTTAGTTGTTACACAATTATCTAAATAGATTCTCTTCTGGTCCATACCTCACTCCTTATCTATTCTATTTTTTATATCTTTTAAAGTGATCGTGCTTAAATAAGCTTTTACATTACCGTAAATCTCATGCCATAAATGTTTGTACTGGCAATTATCTACCTGGCAATACTCCAACTCAACACTATTTCTCTCACAACTTACCTCATAAGGATGATTTTCTACAACTTCCATAATAAAACTAAGAGTAATTTCACTGGCAGGAAGCTTTAAAAAGTAACCACCCTTAGAACCAGGTAGACTCCCGATTACTGAGTGCTTCTTTAATTTCCTAAAAAGCTGTTCAACATACTTATTAGGTAAATTCTGCTTAGTACAGATTTCATTGATTGATCTCAAATCATCTCTGCTTTCGCTAAGAGTTACTAAGGCACGTACTGAATACTCTGTTTTAGTAGTTAACTGCATTTTTCATCCTTTAATTTAGTAATCATATACTAATTTAGTAGGAATTGTTTTTTTGGCAAGTTTTATTTCGATATTTTTTTCTTAGGTTGAAAAAGAATGGTTTTTTCTACAATTTTAAAGGGGAAATAAAAAAGTGCCAGGCGACCGGTTGCACACTCTAAACACCCCTTAATGCTGCTTCATTCCTGACCTGACATGGTTCGAGGGTTAAAGTTGCACCGGACCTGACAAAGCTACTTTCAAAATCTTCCTTTTTATGTCAAGGAAAAGATTAATACTTTACCAATATAGCTTCTAACCGGGAGATCTGATGACCACATCAATTCGGGTTAAAGGAAAAGTGTAAAACACTTTTTTGTTAATTTTTTTTAACATTTCTTCCATGTAAAATTAATGAAATTTGGGATCTTAAAGTATAGATAATCTTGTTTAAAACTCTCTCATACAAGGCTTTCCAATAAACTTCACAAAAATATTAGGATATCTTATCAAGATAATTACTTGATTTTGTGTAAATAAATCTTGACAAAAAAATTCAATAGTATTTGATAGATGAATATTGTTTATATTGTATATAAAAAAAGCCTTATCGAAATAGAATAATTTTTATAAGTCGCTATGGTTAATAAAAACAAAGCCATAGCTGAGTTATAGTATAACATAACAAAAAGACAAAAAGGAGAAAAATTATGAAGAAATTTTACATTATTGGCTTATTGCTAATGGTAATGGTAGTTTTTGTTGCTTGTGGTAAAGCAGAAACTAATGAAGAAGGAACAGAAGCTATTGAAACAACAACTACTGTTGAAGAAGTACAAACTGAAGAAGCACCTGCTGTAGAAACTCCTGCTGAAGAAGCACCTGTTGAAACTCCAGCTGCTGAGTAATATTTGATATTTTAACTTATTTACGTAATAGTATAATAATTTAACCCGATGAAGGTTAACTATTTTAATGGTTAATTCTTCATCGGGATTTTTATTAAATCACTCTATTCTAAAACCCCTATCCTCCCTTCACACTATCCTTATTATAACACGTAAAGTCCTCACTTCCTCCATCATGATGAATTTATCGAATTAAAAAACTTGCATAAATTTAAAGTCTCATTTATTTGGGTTACTAATAACTTATAGTAGAATTTTAGAGACATTTAACCCGAATAATGCAGATTATTGTAAGATAAAGACTAGAATATTAAATAAAAATTGTTGGGAGACAAGATGAGTTTAAAAACATTTATGGGTGGAGCACATCCTCATGATTTTAAAGAGTTTTCAAAAGATGCCTTCATCGAAGAATTTCCCCTCCCTAAAAAGGTAATTATCCAATTATCTCAGCACATAGGTGCACCGTCAAAGCCGATTGTTAAGGTTGGTGATGAGGTAAAAACAGGACAAGTGATAGCAGAGGCAGGTGGATTTGTTTCCATTCCTATGCATTCTTCTATTACCGGGAAAGTTACAAAGATTGTGAAGTTTCCACATCCTGCGGGAAATAGTCAGATGGCTATAGAAATAACAGGAGATGGGAAGACAGATGACTGGGTTGGTTTGATAGATGAGAAAGATTATTTATCACTTAGTCCGGAAGAGATGAAGAAAAGAATATTAGAAGCAGGTGTTTGCGGAATGGGAGGGGCAGGATTCCCCACTCATGTGAAGTTATCTCCGCCGGCAGACAAACCGATTGATACAGTAATTCTTAATGGTGTTGAGTGTGAGCCTTTCCTAACAGCTGATTACAGAATAATGTTAGAGCAAGCAGAGGATATTATTAAGGGTTTAAAGATTATTATGAAGATTGTCAAGGCTGATAAAGGGATAATCGGAATTGAGGCTAACAAGCCTGATGCTATTAAACATCTTAGTAATTTGGTAAGTAAAGAAAGCAATTTACAAGTAGTTGCTTTGAAAGTTAAGTATCCTCAAGGTGCTGAAAAACAGTTAATCTACGCTGCTACTAAGAGAAGGGTGCCAAACAAGGGTGGACTTCCTATGGAGGCGAAAGTTGTGGTTCAGAATGTTGGAACTGCCATTGCTGTTTATGAAGCAGTAGCTAAGAAAAAGCCTTTAATAGATAGAGTTATTACTGTTACCGGTGGAATCGTCAAGAATCCTAAGAACTATCGTGCAAGAATCGGTACTCTTTATTCAGAGCTTCTGGAAGGAGCCGGTGGAGTAAGTGAAGAGATTGGTTCTGTAATATCAGGCGGTCCAATGATGGGCTTTGCTATTCCTACTTTAGAGACACCGATGACTAAGGGTTCTTCAGGTTTATTAATCTTCAATGATCAGCAAGCTAAGCGAAATCAAGAGATGAACTGTATCTCTTGTGCCGGATGTGTGAATGTTTGTCCGATGAACTTGATTCCAAATATGATAGTTCGGGCGACAAAATATGATGATTGGGCAATGGCAGAAAAGGCAGGAACAATGGATTGTATGCGTTGTGGAAGCTGTGCTTATGTTTGTCCGGCAAATATCAATATTCTTCAGTATGTAGATATAGCCAAGGCTAAGATCTTTGAAGAAAGAAAAAAGGCTAAATAGGAGTAAAGAAATGTCGAATAATATTTATAAAGTATCCCCTGCTCCTCATTTACACGAGCATAAATCAACAAGAAATATAATGTGGATGGTAGTAATAGCCTTACTTCCTGCAATGGCAGTAGGAACCTATTCCTATGGCTTTAAAGCTTTGTTTCTAACTCTTGCAGGTGGACTAGCAGCTGTTGCTTGTGAAGCCTTGATTCAAGTCTTAAGAAAAGTCCCTGTCTCTGTTTCAGATGGTTCAGCCTTCTTAACAGGTATCTTGGTCTCTTTCAATATCCACGCCAACGCCCCTTATTGGTTACCTATTGTTGGTGCCATATTTGCTATTGCTGTTGGTAAACAAGTCTTTGGTGGCTTGGGTAATAATCCTTTAAATCCTGCCCTCTTAGGAAGAGCTTTCTTATTAGCTTCTTGGCCGACTCTAATGACTGATGGTTGGAAGGCAACTGTTAAAGAATCTATCAGTGGTCTTTCCCAGGGTGTGATGACACAAGTTGATTCCCTCTCATCTATTGCTTATACCAAGATTACTTCTGCCACTCCACTTAATGTAGTAAAAGCGATTAGAGATACTACAATGTTCTCTGATGTAGCTAATGGACATACTGCTCTTGAAGTGCAAAAGACAATCTTTGACGGACTTCTTGATTGGCCTTCATTGCAGAATCTATTTTTAGGAAATATCGGTGGATGTATTGGTGAAATCTCTGCCATAGCTTTGATAATTGGTGGACTCTTCCTAATGATGAAGCATATCATTGATTGGAGAATTCCTTTCTCTTATATCGGAACTACTTTTGTGCTAGCTTGGATCTTCGGTGGGATGAACGGATTATTCTCTGCAGGTATTCAACTTCCTTTATTCCACATTTTATCAGGTGGTTTAATGCTGGGTGCTTTCTTTATGGCAACAGATTATGTAACAACTCCTGTAACTAAGCGGGGAAGAATCATCTTCGGTATCGGTTGTGGTGTCTTAACGATTACCATCAGACTTGTCGGTGGCTACCCTGAAGGTGTTTCCTACTCCATTCTCTTAATGAACCTTGCTACTCCACTTATTGATAAATGGACAATGCCTAAAGCATTCGGAGAGGTGAAATAATGAAGTATTATATTAAATTAGGTCTTATTTTATTCGTAACTTGTGCTATTGCTACAGGTATCTTAGCTTACTTGAATGGCTTGACTGCTCCGATGATCAAAGAAGTGAAAGATAAAGAAGCTCAAGAAGCTCAATTAGAAGTTACCAAAATTGATGAGAATGATGCAAATTCTTATACTTTCCAACCTAAATTCTTACAACTTGATATAAAGGGAGATTCTCTCTATTACTATGTTGCTTATAATCAAGACCAAGATAAGGTAGGCTATGTGCTTACTGCTTCCAAATACGGTTATAGCGGTAATGTAAAGACAGTTGTCGGACTTAATAAAGAATTCAAAATAAAGAAGATTAAGGTGATTGATCAAGCTGAAACTCCCGGACTTGGTGCCAAATGTGTGAATCCTGATTTTGCTCCTCGCTTTACAGGTTTAGGTCTTGATGAACTTAAAGTGGATAAAGATGGCGGAACTATTAAGTCTATCACAGGTGCAACCATTACAACCAGAACTATCAGCAACTCGATTAAAGAATCACTTCAACTTCTTATGGAAAAGGAGGCTAAATAATGACTGCGATGAAAGAATTTACTAAAGGATTCATTAAAGAAAACCCTGTATTTATCTTGGTTCTCGGAATGTGTCCAACCCTCGCTGTTACCTCTTCAGTGAAAGATGCTTTAGGAATGGGACTATCAGCGACTTTCGTCCTTCTCTGTTCCAACATCATCGTGTCTCTTATCAAGGGAATCGTGCCTACTAAAATCAGAATACCTATGTTTATCGTGGTTATTGCTACCTTTGTTACTATCGTTGATATGGCAATGGCTGCTTTTATGCCACCACTTCATAAATCATTAGGACTCTTCATCCCCCTTATTGTGGTGAATTGTATTATTTTGGGAAGAGCAGAAGCTTTTGCCTCTAAGAATAACGTCTTTATGTCTGTTATGGATGCTTTAGGAATGGGACTTGGCTTCACCTTTGCCTTAGTAGTTCTTGGTACAATCAGAGAACTTCTTGGGGCAGGTAAAATCCTCGGTTTCCCTATTCTTCCTCAAGTTTATCAAGATAGTCCAATGTTGGTTGCTATTCTTGCTCCCGGTGCTTTCATCACTTTAGGATTCATTTTAGCTGTTATTAATCTACTTAACAAAAGGGGTAAATAATGGAATTATTAAGTCAAATAATGATCATGGCCGTCGGTGCCATATTTATAAACAACTTCGTTTTAGCTAAGTTTCTCGGAATCTGTCCTTACCTTGGTGTTTCCAAAAAGTTGGATTCAGCCCTGGGTATGGGAATGGCTGTTATCTTCGTGATGACTATGGCCTCTGCTATCACTTGGTTGATTCAAAGCTATTTATTAGTTCCTTTTAATATAGAATACTTGCAAACTATTGCCTTTATTCTTACTATCGCATCTTTAGTGCAATTTGTGGAAATGGTCATTCAAAAGAATGCTCCTGCCCTCTATAAATCACTCGGTGTCTTCCTTCCTCTAATCACAACAAACTGTGCTGTTCTCGGTGTGGCTATTCTTAACTTAACAGCTGATAACGGACTTCCCTACAACTTCGGATTCTCTATTCTTAACGGATTCTTCTCTGGTGTTGGCTTCACAGTAGTCTTAGTGCTTATGGCAGGAATTAGAGAGAAACTTGAATACGCAGAACTTCCTGCTTCTATGAAAGGGATGCCTATTGCCCTTATCATCGCAGGTTCAATGGCTTTAGCTTTTCTTGGCTTTGCCGGCTTAAAGTTTTAAGGAGATAAGGAGAAATCATGTTAGAAACTATATTAGTACCTATTGGTGTTGTGGGTGGATTAGGACTTCTCTATGGCTTAGGCTTGGCTGTTGCTTCTAAAAAGTTCCATGTAGAAATCGATCCTCGTGTAGAACAAATTATTGGTGTCTTGCCAGGAGCTAATTGCGGTGCTTGCGGTAAACCCGGTTGTGCCGGCTATGCTGAAGCTATCGTTAATGATGGAGCTCCTCTTAATGCTTGTGCCCCTGGTGGAGCCGATACTGTTGCTTTGATTGCCGGGATTATGGGTCAAACCGCTACTGCAGGCGAAAGAAAAGTTGCTTATATTCATTGTGCAAGTGGTGGAAAATTAACTACCAAACTTAAATATGAGTATCAAGGAATCTCTACTTGTAAGGCTGCTGTCAATGTATCATCAGGACCAAACCTCTGTACTTATGGATGTGTTGGCTTGAATGATTGCTTCGATGCTTGTCCCTTTGATGCCATTATTATTGATGAAAACAACCAAAGAATCATAGATGAAGCCAAATGTACTGCTTGTGGAGCTTGTGTCAGAGCTTGTCCGCGTCATCTTATCGAACTTATCCCGGAAAACAAGATAGTTAGAATAGATTGTTCTTCTCACGATTTCGGAGCAGTCCCTAAACAAGTTTGTGGAGCAGGACACCCTTGTATCGGTTGTGGTATCTGTGCCAAAAACTGCCCTGTTGATGCCATTACTATGGACGGACAACTCGCAGTTATCGATTATGAAAAATGTATCAATTGCGGTATTTGTGCCACTAAATGCCCTACCAAAGCTATTGAAGATGCTCTTAAAGGAATGCGTAAAAAAGCCTATATCATAGATGAAAAGTGTATCGGCTGTACTATCTGTGCTAAGAAATGCCCGGTTGGTGCTATTACCGGAAACCTAAAAGAAGTGCATCATATCGACCAAGATAAATGCTTAGGGTGCGGAATCTGCCAAGAGAAATGCCCAAAAAATGCTATTGAAATGAGATGAGAATTGAGACTCTTCTGTCGGATGGTGGAGATTCTCTCTGCCACAATAAATAATAATAAATAAACTAATATTAAACCCGAATGATGCAGTAGAACTTTGATGAAGAGTGCTAGATTCTTTTAGAAAAATAAGTTACAGAATTGGAAGGCATATAATATATATATTCCTGAAAATTATGTAGCTTACTTTTGCAAAAGAAGATAGTGCTATTCGCAAAGGTCTACTGCATTATTTGGGTTAAA
>JAEKNW010000153.1 GCA_016838885.1 Candidatus Cloacimonadota bacterium | reverse complement strand
AAGGCATATAATATATATATTCCTGAAAATTATGTAGCTTACTTTTGCAAAAGAAGATAGTGCTATTCGCAAAGGTCTACTGCATTATTTGGGTTTAAATAATCTACAGATCTATTCATAATGATATAATAATTAGAAGCTAGTATCTGGCAAGATTTTTTTAACCATTTATTAAAAATTAATCATTTATTAACTTACAATTAACAATTGGAGGCTATTCGCCAGAAGATGGTCTTTCCGGTCGGAAGAGGAGGATGTAGTGGCTCACGTCCTTGGCAGTAGGCTTGCACTCCGGTCCGATGGCGGGCGGGAACGCCGGTCTCTTCCTATGGACTGGGGGCATCTTGCCGCCTGGTGGAAGCAAGAAGCTTCCACAATAATAATAATCCTCAGGAGCTGGGGGGAAACATTTGAGATGCTACTGGGAGCGCCGGACATCCCTGTCGGCATCTTCACTTGGAGCTCCTTGTGGAGCTCCAAGTTTGCCAGCATGATGCTGGCGCTCCCAGTGAAAGATGTCGCTGCCTCTGCAGCTGGGCAAAAGATGTTTTGCCACTACATTCGTGATGATTTGTGTTCATTAGTGGATAAAATCTTCTTCTTCTTCTTCTTCTTCTTCTTCTTCTTTTCAGTGTATTCGGTGTTATTCAGTGGCTAAATCTTCTTCTTCCTCTTTGTGTTCTTTGTGCCTTTGTGGTGAAAAAATTCTCCCCGTCTCCCTTTCTCCCCGTCTCCCCGTCTTTTCGCGGAAAGCGAAAATCTTCTTCTTCTTCTTTTCAGTGTATTCGGTGTTATTCAGTGGCTAAATCTTGGTGAAAAATTCTCCCCGTCTCCCTTTCTCCCCGTCTCCTCGTCTTTTCGCGGATAGCGAAAATCTTCTTCTTTTCAGTGTATTCGGTGTTATTCAGTGGCTAAATCTTCTTCTTCCTCTTTGTGTTCTTTGTGCCTTTGTGGTGAAAAATTCCCCGTCTCCCCGTCTTTTCGCGGAAAGCGAAAATCTTTGTTAAGTTAAACTTACTGATTAATTCTTGACAACTTTATTAATCAAATTAATTTTAGGATGTAAAAGAAGCAAAATAGGCTGAAAAGCTTATTAAACCCGAATGATGGAGTAGAACTTTAGGGAAGAGTGCAGATTCTTTTAGCAAAATAAGTTACTGAATTTTGACGCATATAATATATATATTCGGCAAAATTATGGAGCTTACTTTTGCAAAAGAATATAGTGCTATTCACAAAGTTATACTGTATTATTTGGGTTATAGTAGATAACAATACCACACCATTCTACACAGATCTTTTATAAGCGATAGTCATGTCTGTTTGATGCTATAGTTAAAAAATATTTTTATATAGTAAAAGGGGACTGTTTTGCCTCAAATATGGCATTTACTATCAATAATGATTAAGTTAGATGAAATAGTTATTTTGTACAATTAATTTTATTTAACAAAAAACTAAAAAATTTGGAGGATATGTGAAAAGATATCTGAATGTTTTTATTGTGCTAATGATGATGTTAAGCATGGGAAGTCTCTTTGCTGACACCTGGACTGAAGATTTTGAAAGCAATCCAAGTACAGCTTATGCGGATGCTTCTGTTACCATTAGTGGAAGAGTTTGGACAAAAGTTCAAGCTGGTAACTTTTCTTATGCAAATACAGCTGCAGGTTCTTATGGCTTTACGATTAATGATGATGTAGCAGGGGCTCACATTACAACTCCTGTTCTTAATACTATTGGAACAGTTAGCTTCAAATACGCTTATATTAATGGTTCTGATACTAATGTATTTGTCTTACAAAAATCTTATGATAATGCAAATTTCGTAGATTTAGATACTCATACTTTAGGGGCCAGTGCTAATCAAAATTATGTAGATTATTCTTATGACATCAATGATTCTGCTACAGAAATCTATATAAGAATTTTAAGTGACAACCAAAATGCTCATTTATTTATAGATGATTTCTCTGTTACTGATGCAGGTAGCGGACCTCTTCCTCTCTCAGCCGATTTTTCAGCTGATTATGTAACCGGTCTTGCTCCTCTAACTATTAATTTCACCCCTGCAGTAACCGGTGGCACAGAGCCTTACGGTTATTCATGGGATTTTGACAATGATGGAAATGTAGATTCAACTACTCCAAACCCATCCCACACTTACAGCACACCCGGCACCTATTCTGTTAAATTAACAATTGTTGATGGTGCTTTAGGTACAGATGTTGAAGAGAAAATCAACTATATCACTGTTTTAGAAGAAAGTGGCACTAGTGAAGAATTAATGACCAATGGTGATTTAGAATTATGGGATAATGCCACTACTCCAACTGGTTGGGATGTAATAGAAAATATCCAACAAGAAGGAACGATTATTCATTCTGGTTATTATTCAGCTAAACAAACAGCTGGTACAAAAGATCTTAGACAAGATGTAACTGGGTTAATAGCTGGACAATCTTATACTATCTCTTACTGGTACTTAGATAATGATCCTAATGCTCGTTCAAGAATGTGGTCTTACTGGTTATCAGGAACTTCAACAAACTCAGATAATGTGGCTGAATTAAGACCAGACGCTTATTCAACAGATAATGCTGAATGGCAACAAATTACTCATACTCTTACAGCTCCTGCCGGAGTTGATGGCTTCAGATTTGAAGTCAGAACTTATAATGAAGGTGCTAATGGTGGAGTCATCTATTATGATGATTTCTCGGTTATGGGTGCCAGTGGAACAACTCCTGAATTATTATCAGTAGATTTTGAAGCTGATGTACTTACAGGCCAAGTGCCTCTCACTGTTAACTTTACAAATTTAGTTACCGGTGGGGTTGCTCCTTATTTATACAGCTGGGATTTCGATAATGATGGTATGGAAGATTCATCTCAACCTAATCCTACTTTCACTTATAATGCCGTAGGAACCTATCCTGTAGAATTATATGTAATGGATTCCGGTACAAGTGATGGAACAGAATATAAGACTGCTTATATTACTGTAACTACTTCAGGTGGAAACACTTATTATAGTGGAATTACTGCAACAGAAGGCACCGCCTTGAAGAGTCAGTTAAAAACTCTTATCTCAACTAACACAAATACCAGCTATGATGGGGCTCGTGCTGCCATGTATAGCAATATTGATAACATTAATAATACTGTAACCTGTGTTTATACCGGTTTAGAAGTGAATCATAATTATGGCAATACTTCTGCACCTTCAGGCATTAACACAGAACATACTTATGCTCAAAGTTGGATTGAAGATTATGACACTCAAAGTGAAATAACCAGAGCTAAAGCTGACGTTCATCATCTTTTCCCAACAGAATCCGGGGTAAACTCATCTCGTGGTAATCTTTCTTTTGATGATGTTAACTCTGTTGAATACTCTTATAGTGAAGTAACCGGTTATGTATCATACCGTGGTACTAATGGTGAAGCTGTAACAGTATTTGAGCCTGCAGATCAGCATAAGGGTGATCTAGCCAGAGCTCTCTTATATATGAATGTTCGTTATGATCTACCTCTTGCTCCTCCAATTCCTAATAATGGACCTATTAACATTAATATGCTTCCTACCTTATTAGAATGGCATGGACAAGACCCGGTTGATGTTGCTGAAATTACCCGTAATGATGAAATTCATGATTACCAAGGTAACAGAAATCCATTTGTAGATAATCCGGCTTGGGTTAATGCAATTTATGGTGGAGACCCTATCTTTACCTGTGCAACACCTACAATGAATCCTGCCGGTGGCACTTTTGATTCAATTCAAAATGTTACTATCACAACAACCACAGCTGATGCAGATATTTATTATACAACTAATGGTAATATCCCAACCTCAGCTTCTACTCTTTATACAGGCCCGGTTCAAGTTGCTGCTGATATGACTATTAAAGCTATCGCAGTTAAAGCAGGCTGGAATGATTCTCAGATGGCAACAGAAGCCTATAATATCAATATCATTCCTACTGTTTCCATCTATGATATCCAGTATGTAGCTGATCCAGGGACTTCAGATGTTTCTGCTTATGATGGTCAAACTGTTAATGTTACTGGTATCGTAACTGCTGTTGATGGAAATAACTTCTATCTTTCTGCTCCTGCAGGTGGTCCTTGGAATAGTATTTTTGTCTATGCCAGCGGTCAAACTCCTCTTATTGGAGACCAAGTTACCTTTAATGGTCAGGTTGCTGAGTATCAAGGATTAACAGAATTAGTTAACATAAATAGTTTCCAAACCCTTTCTCATGGAAACTCAGTTGCTCAAACTGTTATTAATACTAATCAAATTAATGAAGAACAGTATGAAAGCTCTTTAGTTACCTTCCAAAATGTAACTGTTACTATAGCCCCTGATTATAACAACCAGTGGTATGTATCAGATGGATCTGGTGATGCTCAAATTGATGATCTTTTATATTATCCATTAACTGCTCCAATCTTAGGAAATGTTTACTCTTCTATTACCGGTGTTATTAGCTATAGCTTTGGTTCTTTTGAAGTTAATCCTCGTTTTGAAGCTGATGTGATTCTTGATTCATCTGTAAATCAATTACCTGTTCTAACTAACGTTGCTCACTCTCCTGCTTTAGTATATCCAGATGACGCAGTAACAGTTTCTGCTGACGCTGTAGATAATGATGGTACTATTGCTACTATCAACTTAAAATGGGGAACAGCAACAGGCGTCTATACTACAACTACAGCAATGACTCCTTCACGTGCTACTTACACTGCTGAAATCCCTGCTCAATTAGAAGGAACTTCTGTATATTATGTAGTTCAAGCTACTGATAATGAAAGTGGACTTACTACAAGTGATGAAAGAACTTATACAGTTAATGCAGAACCTGGAGAAGGTGTTGCTACAGAACTCTTCTTCTCTGAATACATTGAAGGTGGCTCATATAATAAAGCTATCGAAATCTTCAATGGTACCGGAGCTCCTGTTGATTTATCTTTATATACAATCAAATATGGCTCAAATGGTGCTGCTTATGGAAATCCTTATGCTTTAACTGATTCCGGACTAGCAACCTTAGCTAATAACGATGTCTTAGTTCTTGCTCATGGCTCAGCTAATGCAACTATTTTAGCAGCTGCTGATGCAACTCCTTCTATCATTAACCATAATGGTGATGATGCTTATGGCTTGTTCAAGAATGATGTCCTCATCGATGTTATTGGTGTTGCCGGTTCAGGTGATCCTGGATCGGGTTGGGCTGTTGGTGGTGACGCTAATGCAACAGCAAATCATACTTTAGTTAGAAAACCTACTGTCTCAGCTCCAACCACAGATTGGGCTGTCTCTGCAGGTACTAACGTTGATGATTCTCAATGGATTATCTATCCTCAAGATGAAAGCTCATATATTGGTTCTCACCAATTTGATGGTGGTGGAACTGTTACTCCTGATGTAGTAGCAACTCCTGTAATCTCTCCTGCTGAAGGTCAATATAACGACGAAGTTGAAATTACTATTACTTGTGCAACAGATGGTGCAACTATCTATTACACCTTAGATGGTAATGACCCGACTACTGCTTCTTCAGTATATTCCGGACCATTTAGCTTAAATGTTGATACAACAGTGAAAGCCTTTGCTATTCTTGCAGATTATGATGATTCTGCTATTGCAAGTGCTGTATATACTATTGTTGAAACAGGAGATATCCCAACAGGTATGCTTATCTCTGAATATATCGATGGTTCTTCTCAAAATAAAGCTGTGGAAATCTATAACGGAAGTGGAGCTGAAGTTGATTTAACTCCTTATTCTGTTAAGCTTGCTTCCAACGGTGGTGACTGGGGTACAACTTATGATATGACAGGTACTCTTGCTGCAGGTCAGGTCTTTGTAATAGGTAACTCTAATGCAAGTGCCGAAATCCAAGCCGTTACAGATGCCACAAGTGGTATCACCTTCTTTAACGGTAATGATGCTATTGGTCTCTTCTATAACGATGTCGCAATTGATGTAATCGGTGTTCAAGGCCTTAACCCTGGTACCGGTTGGGATGTTGCAGGCATTACAGAAGCTACAGCTGATCATACTCTTGTAAGAAAAACTTCTGTTACTGAAGGAACTACTAACTGGACTTTATCAGCCGGAACAAATGCTGTTGATTCTCAGTGGATAGTCTATGATTATGATACCTTCGGCTACTTAGGTACTTACGGTATAGAACCTACTCCAACTGTAGCAACTCCTGTAATCTCTCCTGCTGAAGGTCAATATAACGACGAAGTTCA
Organism: Candidatus Cloacimonadota bacterium; assembly: GCA_016838885.1. Taxonomy (GTDB): domain Bacteria; phylum Cloacimonadota; class Cloacimonadia; order Cloacimonadales; family JAFGVF01; genus JAEKNW01. Next base: position 3,358 of record JAEKNW010000153.1, on the reverse strand, counting down.
AGTCTCTATCACTTGTGCAACAGATGGCGCAACTATCTATTACACCTTAGATGGTAATGACCCGACTACTGCTTCTTCAGTATATTCCGGACCATTTAGCTTAAATGATGATACAACTGTCAAAGCCTTTGCTACAAAAGCAGATTATAATGATTCTGCTATTGCTTCCGCTCTTTATACAGTTCTTGTTACTCCAACAATCGTTGAAACTCCTGTAATCACTCCTGCAACAGGAACTTATTATACAGAGCAAGAAGTCAGTATTACTTGTGCAACAGATGGTGCAACTATCTATTACACAACAAATGGCTCTGCTCCAACAACTTCTTCTTTAGAATACCAAGCTCCATTTATGGTGTCAGCTACAACTACTGTGAAAGCTCTTGCTGTGAAAGCAGAATTAACAGACAGTGAAATCGCTGAATCTATTATTACTATCGAAGAACTTATCTATACACCTGGTATGATTATCTCCGAATATATCGAAGGTTCATCAAACCATAAAGCTATCGAAATCTATAATGGAACAGGTGCAGATGTTGATTTGACACCTTACACAGTTAGATTAGGTTCTAACGGTGGTGATTGGGGTAATACTTGTGATATGCAAGGTATTCTTGCAGCTGGTGATGTTTATGTTATTGCCAATGCCCAAGCTGATGCTGCTATCATTGCAGTTTCTGACACTACTAGTAATATTACTTATTATAACGGTGATGATGCGGTTGGTCTTTTATACAATGATGTCTTAATTGATGTTGTTGGTACTTACCAAACAGACCCAGGTACTGCTTGGGATGTAGCCGGTGTAACAGGTGCTACTCTTGACCATACCTTAGTTCGAAAAAATAGCGTTACTCAAGGAACAACAGACTGGGCTATCTCTGCAGGAACAGATGCTAGTGATTCTCAGTGGATTGTGTATCCTATAAATACCTTTGCTTATCTTGGTTTCCACGGTATCGATGTAGTTGCTATTCCTGAAATCTCACCTAACGGTGGCTCATATACAGATGAAGTAGAAGTCTCAATTACTTGCTTAACAGATGGCGCAACTATCTATTATACTTTAGATGGTTCAGACCCAACTACTGCTTCTTTAGTATATTCAGGTCCATTTAGCTTAAATGCTGATGCTACTGTTAAAGCCTTCGCTACAAAAGCAGATTATACAGACAGTGAAATCGCTTCTGCTGACTTTACTATAGTCTCCAGTGGTGATGTCCCAACCGGTATGATCATCTCTGAATATATCGAAGGTTCTTCCAACAATAAAGCTATCGAAATCTATAACGGTACAGGAGAAGAAGTTGATTTAACACCTTACGTTGTTAAATTAGGTGCTAATGGTGGCGACTGGGGTAATACCTGTGATATGGTAGGAACCCTTGCAGCCGGCGATGTTTTCGTCATTGCTAATGCAGGTGCTGATGCTGCTATCATTGCAGTTTCTGACACTACTAGTACTGTTACTTACTTCAATGGTGATGATGCAATCGGACTCTTCTACAACGATGTTCTTATAGATGTCTTTGGTACTTACCTTACAGATCCGGGAACAGGTTGGGAAGTTGCAGGCCTGGCAAATGCTACTGTCGATAAAACCTTAGTTAGAAAACTTACTGTTACTCAAGGAACAACAGACTGGGCAACTTCTGCCGGTACTGATGCTTCTGATTCTCAGTGGATTATCTACCCAACTAATACCTTCGACATGCTTGGAAGCCACACTGCTCCGTTAGCTGTAGTTGCTGCTCCTGTTATCAATCCTGATGGTGGAGATTATCAAGATCAAGTTGTTGTAACTATCACTTCTGCAACTCCAAATGCTCTTATCTACTATACCTTAGATAATAGCACCCCAACAGATGCTTCTACGCTTTACACTGGATCTATCACCTTAACTGCTGATGCCACTGTTAAAGCAATAGCTATGAAAAATGATATGATTACTTCTACTATGACAACAGCAGTTTTCACAGTAACTCAAGTAACATTTGAAGATGGTATCACTGTATCAGAAACTGCCATGACTTTCACTTCAGAAGTTGGCACTCCTTCAGATACTCAATCCTATACTCTCTATATGCAGGCTGCTGAACTAGCCCTTGTAGAAGTAACCGGTGATTTCCAAATTCAAGATCCTGATGGTGCTTGGGGTTCTGACTTCTTCTTCGAACTAGTTGAGCAAGAAGTTGTGATTAATGTTAAATTCAACGCTACTAACCCTGGAACTGCCTATGGCGAAATTATTCACTCTATAGACGGCTTCGATGATGTAGTTATTGACCTTACAGGTACCGGAACAGAAGTTCTTCCTACTTCTATCTATGATATTCAGTACGTAGCTGATCCTGCAACTAATGATGCTTCTCCTTATGATGGACAAGAAGTTATCGTTGAAGGTATTGTTACTGCTAATAACTATGGTGGTAAATACTTCATCTCAGCTCCTGAAGGTGGTGCCTGGAATGCTATCTATGTTTATGATACTGCTAATGACCCTGCTCTTGGTGATTTAGTTAGAATCAGAGCTACTGTTGATGAATATTATAACTGGACTGAGCTTACTTCGGTTACAGAGTATGAAGTTCTTTCACAAGGAAATACAATCCCTGCTCCTGTGGTTATTACTACTGCTGAACTTGCTTCCATGGAAGCTTATGAAAGCGTTTTAGTAACTATCGAAAATGTAACAGTCTCAACTGCTGCCAATAGTTACGGAGAATGGTATGTTACCGACGGTTCAGGCGATGCTCAAATAGATGATAACTGCTATCCTATAGACCCTGCTGTCATCGTAGGCGATACTTTCGCTTCTATCACCGGTGTCGTGGATTATTCCTATAATAATTACGGACTTAACCCACGCTCAGCTGATGACTTCGTTATCGGTGGTGGTGTAACTGAACTTGATACCCCTGTAATCACTTCTATTACTAAAGTTGCTACAGGTATCGAAATCATCTGGAATAGCGTAGATAATGCTAACTCCTATGTTGTATGGGGAAGTGATGCTCCTGATGGTACTTATTCTGAAGTAACTACTACAGGTAATACTACCTATATCTTCACAGGTACTGATGGTATGAAATTCTTCAAAGTCAAAGCTTATACTGAAGGTATAGCTAAATAATAAATAACTGGGAGCGCTGGCATCCTTGCCGGCTCTTCTCTTAATAAAATCAAAAGCCCTGCGAAAGCAGGGCTTTTCTTTTGGGATTGCGATTTCTTCCAACTGGGAGGCCAAAGCATTAACCACAGAGCTAGAGCCCGTGCGTCTTTAATCCCCTCTTAATCGCAAAGCGATGGTGCAAGAGGGGTGGCATCGAAGATGACGGGGTGTTTTAAAGAAAAG
>JAEKNW010000152.1 GCA_016838885.1 Candidatus Cloacimonadota bacterium | reverse complement strand
TCCTTTAGGTGTGATGATTTTCAGGATATTAAATGTTGAAATCCTCTCAACTTTTTTTTTACTTTTTTTCTAAGACCCACTCTACTTGAGAGAGAGCCTAATATTTTACTGCATCATTCCAGTTAAAATGAATGAGAATGTTATCGATAAAAAGATAGCTTTAATTAATCAAAACACTATTGTCAGATGAAAAGGCAAAATATAGAGATGCATAAGTGCAACATAAATAGACATATAAAGATATTAAATAAAAAAATATCGAAAAGATATTGACAGAAAACTATGATATATTAATGCTGACATATCGATATAAGGGTAATGATTAAATAACTTAATGTTATCTCTAAGAAAAAGGAAGAAATTATGACTATAACAGTTTGTGCCGGAAGTTCTTGTAGCCACAGAGGCTCACAAAAAGTTGTTGAGTACTTAGTAAATTACATAAGCACCAATTCTTTACAAGAGAAGTGGAAGTTAAAAGCTTCTTTTTGTATGAAGGATTGTGGAGAACATTTTTGTGTTCAGATTGATGATTACCGTCTGAAATTCCTCCCAAACTCGGATTATAGGAAATTTTTTAAAGAGCTACACAAGACAAATGAACTACCTAATATAGCAGGAATAACCTGGAGGAGACAAGATGCTAAATAGCAAATCTCTAGCTGAGAAAATTATTGAAAAAGACCCAAATGGATTAGTGGTAGTAGATGATGAATTGAGAATTGTTCAATTCAATAAAGCCTTTCTTTCTATCTTCAATATTATGCCTACTCACAAGATTATTGGTGAGAATGTTAATGACATCTTAATGCAAGAAATCTTTCCAAACAGTGATATAACTAAAGATAATGGGATTGTTAAACATCACCATAAAACGGGAAAATTTGTCAAAGCAGTTACTTTTAGTATTGATGATGAGGATTTATCAGCTTGTTTTTTCGTTAATATTACAGATTCATTTCATAATAAAAGAAAACTTCAATTAATGAAAACAGAGACTATTAAAAAGGCTCAGGCTGTTATTGATAATCAAATGAGAGTTGCTCAAGAGATAGCAAGTTTACTCGGTGAGACAACAGCAGAATCAAAAGTTACACTACTTCAGTTAATGGATATTCTTAAAGAAGAAGGGGAGATTTAAAGTGTACTCCAAAAGAAAAGAAGCCAAAATGTGGGATTTGCATTTAGAAATAGCCAAATCTCAACTCATCAAGCATAATGAAATATTATGTGGGGACTCGATCATTATTGATAAAGATTATGAGAGAGAGACAGCTTCCTTAATTCTTTCAGATGGATTAGGGAGTGGGGTAAAGGCCAACATTCTTTCAACTTTAACTACAAAGATAATATCAGTAATGCTTCAGAATCGTCGTTCTATAGATGAAATTGTAGAGACATTAACAGATACCCTGCCTACCTGCAATGTGCGGAAGTTAGCTTACAGTACCTTTTCAGTAGCCCAATTTGGTTCAGATGGTAATTTACAATTAGTTGAATATGATAATCCTCCAGCCTTCTTTGTTAGAAATGGCAAGGTAATGAATCTTGAATATGAGATGAGAGAAATTAATGGAAAAAAGATTAATGAAACATCTCTGCAAGTTCAAGAAGGAGATCTTCTAGTATTTGTTTCTGATGGTGAGACTCATGCCGGGATTGGTGGAATCTGGAACTTAGGCTGGGGCTGGGAACATATAGCAGAATTTATTGAGAGGATTAGTAGGAAGGCTATGACTGCTAAAGAGTTAGCATTTGAAATAACTAATGTTGCCAATGAGCTCTATGCTAAAGAGCCTGGAGATGATACTTCAGCAGTAGTAGTTAAGATAAGAAAGAAGAATTTCGCAACTATGTTAGTAGGTGCCCCCCAGAATCCTGATAATGATAATGAGATTGTTAATAAATTAGTAAAAGGTGAAGGGCGAAAAATAATCTGTGGTGGTACAACAAGTAATATCGTAAGTCGTGAGATGAAAGAGAAGTTAGAAGTCGATTTATCTACCATTCAAGCTGGTATTCCGCCAGTCGGAATTATCAAAGGAATTGATCTCTGCACTGAAGGTATTATAACCATTAGCCATGCTTTAGAATTATTAAAGTCAAATCCTAATTATAAACGTTTAGAAATCAACCATGATGGAGTTAGTAGATTAGTACGTGAATTGCTGCTGTCAGATGAAATTACAATCATGATCGGTCAATCATTGAATAGTGCTCACCAAACCTCTAATATGCCAAAAGAGTTTGGAATGAAGAGAAAGATTATGGAGTCAATCTCTGATTATTTGACTGATATGGGAAAAGTTGTACATTTAGAGTACTATTAATAAAGACACAATATGTAACTGTTGCGGAGCAAATTACATATTTAGAGAATAAAATAACAAAAAAATAAAACTAAATGGAGGAGTCGATGCATAAGACAAAGACTGTTCAAGAGCCTTTGAGAAACTTTGCAAAGGTAAAGGAAATAATTGAAAAGTATGGTACAGAGAGAAGTGCTTTAATCCCTGTATTGCAGGCAATTCAAGGTGAATTTAGATATTTACCACAAGAGATGTTATCATTTGTAGCAACTGCTATGGGAATTCCTCAGGCAGAGGTTTTCGGAGTAGCTACTTTTTATGCTCAATTCTCAACTCAACCAAAAGGGAAGCATATTGTACAAGTCTGTGATGGTACAGCTTGTCATGTTAGAGGAGCTTCCGATATTATTAAAAAATTTAAGAAAGACCTTCAAATTCCAGAAGGCAAGACAACAACCGATGATTTATATGTAACATTGGAAACAGTATCTTGTCTTGGTGCTTGTGCTTTAGCTCCAGCAGTTGTTGTAGACGGTAAAGTCTATGGCAATGTGAATTTTGAAGATGTAGCAAGAATTATTGTAACAATGAAGGAGAGCGATGATGAGTAAGATATTTGAAGAATTAACTCGTGAGGCAGTGAATACTCCTAAAATCCCTTGTCGTGAATTCATTAATGCCAAATTAGGATTAACTGAACTGAATGAAGAAAAATCAAAATTAGCTGAAGAGCTTTCAACTGTCTATAGAAGAGAATCAGGTGTCTTTGATTGCCAAATTGCTCTTTGTAAGGGAACTGGCTGTCACTCTTCTGGTGAAGTCGCTCTTTGTCAAAAAATAGATGAAGTATTGAAAGAGAAAGGTCTTAGAGATAAAGTAAATATTGTAGAAACAGGCTGTCGTGGCTTCTGCGAAATGGGACCACTTGTAGAAATATTCCCACAACATATTTTTTATTGCAAGGTTAAACCTGAAAATATCGAAGATATAATTACTAAGACAGTAATGAATGGCCAAGTAATAGAAGAATTATTATTTGATGGAATTCCTATTGCTGAGCAGATTCCTTTTTATAAAAAGCAAGTAAGAAGAGTATTAAAAGAGTCAGGTCATATCAATCCTGAAAACATAAATGATTCAATTGTACACGAAGCTTATCAAGGCTTCTTAAAAGCAACAAAAATGACTCCTGAAGATGTTATAGCTGTTATGAAGGATTCCGGACTCAGAGGTCGTGGTGGGGGAGGATTCTCAACAGGTTTAAAATGGGAATTCACAAGAGCAACTCCATCAGCTAAGAAGTATATTATTTGTAATGCTGATGAAGGTGACCCGGGCGCATTTATGGATAGATCACTTTTAGAAGGTGATCCACACAAAATTATTGAAGGTATGATGATAGCCGGTTATGCTATTGGTGCAGACGAAGGCTATATCTATGTCAGAGCTGAATATCCTTTAGCCATTCATAGATTAGAAATTGCCATAGCTCAGTGTAAAGAGTTTGGTATTTTAGGTGAGAATGTTCTTGGAACAGGATTCAACTTCAATGTGAAAATCAAACAAGGCGCAGGAGCTTTTGTTTGTGGTGAAGAGACAGCTCTAATCTCTTCTATAGAAGGAAAAAGAGGTATGCCAACCGTGAAACCTCCATTCCCTTCAACAAGTGGACTCTTTGGCAAGCCTACTTCTATTAATAATGTTGAAACATTTGCTAATGTTCCTCTTATTCTAAACAAGGGTGTAGCTTGGTTCAGACAAGTAGGAACTCCTAAATCAGCCGGTACCAAAGTATTTGCTATGACCGGTAAGATTAGAAATACCGGATTGGTTGAAGTTCCAATGGGAATTACTCTGAGAGAAATAGTATTTGAAATCGGTGGTGGCTTAAAAGATGGTGCTAAGTTCAAAGCTGCTCAAATTGGCGGACCATCTGGCGGATGTTTAACCGAAGAACACTTAGACATGCCTTTAGATTATGATTCATTACAGGCAGCCGGAGCTATGGTTGGTTCTGGTGGATTAGTGATTCTTGATGAAAAAACATGTATGGTGGAGACAGCAAGATACTTTATGAGTTTCACTCAAAACGAATCTTGTGGAAAATGTATTCCATGTCGTGAAGGTACAGGAAGAATGTTAGAAATCATGGAAAGAATAGTAATCGGTAAAGGAAAAATGGAAGACATTAGTCTTTTAGAAGAGTTAGCTCATACTATTAAAGATGCTAGTCTTTGCGGATTAGGTAAAACTGCTCCTAACCCAGTTCTTTCAACCTTGAAGTACTTTCATGAAGAAGATCTTGCTCATATCAACGATCAACGTTGTCCTGCAGGAGAATGTGCTTCACTAAGAATATTCGAAATTGTTCCTGAATTATGTAAGGGCTGTTCAAAATGTGCTAGAGTATGTCCAAATAACGCGATTACAGGAGAGATTAAAAAGCCTTACGTAATCGACCAAGAGAAATGTATCAAGTGTGGCGCTTGTGAATCTGCATGCCCATTCAATGCTATTAAAGTTGGATAGGAGAAAAAAATGACTCATCAATATATGGAAGTAAATAATAAAAAAGTTGAAATTACCGGAAACGAGAAGAATATATTAGAAGTTGTACGTAACATGGGTATTGAAATCCCAACCTTCTGTTATCACTCTGAACTCTCAGTATATGGTGCTTGCAGAATGTGTATGGTTGAAGATGAAAGAGGTAATTTAGTTGCTTCTTGTTCTCTCAAACCACAAGCAGGGATGAAGATTAAAACTCATACTAAAAAGATAATGGATACAAGAAGAATGATCTTAGAACTTCTTCTTGCTAATCATCACCAAGATTGTACTACTTGCGAGAAGAGTGGAAATTGTAAGCTTCAAGAGCTTGCAGTTAACATGGGTGTTAAGAAAGTTAGATTCAAACCTCGTAAGCCATGGCAAGATATTGACACTTCTTCTGCAAGTATTGTCAGAGATCCTAATAAATGTATTCTCTGCGGAGACTGTGTAAGAATGTGTTCAGAAGTTCAGGGTGTAGGTGTTTTAGGCTTTATCAATAGAGGTCCTAATATCAATGTTGTACCTGCATTTGATAAGCCAATCGCTGATGTTGATTGTGTTAACTGTGGTCAATGTGTCAGTATCTGTCCTACAGGTGCTCTTACAATCAAAGATGATACCTTAAAAGTATGGGAAGCCTTAAGCGATCCTAAGAAAAAAGTAGTAGTTCAAATTGCCCCTGCAGTTAGAGTTGCTATTGGTGAAGAATTCAATCATACTGAAGGTTCTAACTATCTTTACAAGAGTGTGGCTGCTCTTAAAATGATGGGTGCTGATTATGTATTCGATACTTCTTTCAGTGCAGACTTAACAGTTGTTGAAGAAGCAACAGAATTTTTAAACAGAGTAGTAAAAGGGGAAAAACTTCCTCAATTTACCTCATGTTGTCCTGGTTGGGTGACTTACGCTGAGAAAAATTGTCCAGATCTATTAAGTAACTTATCATCGTGTAAGTCACCACAACAGATGTTTGGTGCAGTATTCAAAAAGTTCTTTGCTAAGAAGATGAATATTCCAACTGAAGATATGTATGTAGTTTCAGTTATGCCTTGTACTGCTAAGAAATTCGAAGCTGAGAGACCTGAAATGAGCACTGATAGTTATCAAGATGTTGATGCAGTAATCACAACAGTTGAATTAGCTAGAATGATTAGAAAAATGGGTATTAAATTCGAAGAGTTAGAACCAGCTTCTTTAGATATGCCTTTTGGCTTCTCGTCAGGTGCCGGTGTTATTTTCGGAACTTCCGGTGGTGTAGCTGAAGCAGCCTTAAGATATGCTGTAGAGAAACTCTCAGGCGAAACTCTTAATGAAGTTAACTTTAGAGAAGTTCGTGGCTTAGAAGGATTGAAAGAAGCTACTTTTAATATTCATGGTAAGGATATTAAATTAGCGGTAGTATCAGGACTTGCCAATACCCAACAGCTTATAGAAAAAATTAGGAAGAAAGAAGTTTCTTATGACTTTGTAGAAGTCATGGCTTGCCCAGGTGGATGTATCGGTGGGGGAGGACAACCTGTTCCAAACACTTCCGAGACTCGTGTCTTGAGATCTAAAGGCTTATATGATATTGATGCAAAATCTACTGTTAAGAAAGCTCAAAACAATCCTACTATAGAAAAATTATATGATGAATGGTTAAAAACTCCTAATAGTGATGAAGCTCATTACGCTCTTCATACTCACTATGGCCACAAGAAAAGAATTGGTGGCATGGAGATTAAAGATGAAGCTAAAGAAAATGCTAATGAAAAAATAGTTATCTCAGTCTGTGTTGGTACTAACTGCTATCTCAAGGGTTCTTATGATGTACTTCAAGAACTTATCGGATTAGCAAGAGAACACGGTATTGAGGACAAAGTAGAATTCAAGGGAACTTTCTGTTTAGAAAACTGTAGTAACGGTCCTTCTATTAAAGTTTCTGATGACCTTCATAAATATGGAGTTCAAAAAGAAGAGACTCAGAAGTTCTTCAATAATGTTGTACTTCCGCGTGTTAAATAGAGAATTGTCTCCCAATTCCATTTAGTTAACAAGCTCCCGCAAGGGAGCTTTTTTTATTGCTTTTTTTTACCCGAATGGTGCAGTAGAGCTGTAGAGAAGAGTGCAGATTCTTTTAGCAAAACAACTTACAGAATTTGAAGGCATATAATATATATATTCCTGAAAATTATGGAAGTTCCTTTTGCAAAAGAATATAGTGCTATTCTCAAAGATCTACTGCATTATTTGGGTTTAACCAAGCTGCCAATCTGCTGCTAGCAGAAACTGGGGGATATGGACTGGGGGCACCCTTGGCGCCAGACTCTACAAGCTGATAAGCCTGTAAGTCTTCATTCCTTCGGGATTTTAAGTCTCCCAACCCTTATTCCTAAAAAAATAATAAAATAATTTGACAGAAATAATTACGAATATTTACTTTGTAATATATATATTTAAAATAAGGAAAATATAATGAAATTAATAAGAGATTATATATCAAAATTATATATAATTAACATTAGTAATATTTGTAATGATTATATTAATGTCAAGATATTAATGACACAATCATTTCCTAAAGTATATATATGTTAGAGTTTTTAATAATCCTGACTTCAGACCAAACCTATCTCAATCGCTTAGGTTTGGTCATAAAAGATAAAGCAGATTGAAAAGTGTTGAAAAAAATCAACACATTTCTGTGGCCTTGCAGATAATAAACATAAATAAAAATATAAAAGGATATTAAAATGAAAAAGATAATAATAATAATGTTAGTCTATCTACTTTATATCGGATTTCTAAACAGTGAAGTATCCTTGGAAAATCATGGGACTATATACGAGAACTATTCTGTTAGTATACATGGGAATAATGTTGTAAAAGATGGGAATAGATTGTTATTAATTACTAGCTATGGTGTTGAAATTTATGATATCGAAGAAGACCAACCAGATATGATTGCTAGTTATGACCTCCCTATGGTATTCAAAGCTGACTTATCAGGAAATAGAATGGTATTGGCCTTTGAAAATGTCGAAGGAGATGCTTTAACCGTCGATGAAATCAAAATTTATGACATTAGTAATATTCAAGAGCCTGAGGAAATTCACCAAATTTACACAAATTTCTCTTATGTGTATCTTAAAAATGATGTGATTTTGTTGGGATTTAGCAATCAAATTATGTTATATTCTGTAGATACATTAGAATTATTGGAGACCTACGAAAACATAGCAATCTCTAAAAATGTAGAAGATTCTGACTACTTCACTATAAAAGACAATTCAGATAATAACTATTACCTCTCTTATATAAATGAAGAAAATCAGATAGAAAGAGCTGCCAATTTAGGAGAAAATGCAGGAAGAGTTCTTATTACCGAGGATCTGCTCCTTTATAGTTACTTCGAGTTTATTGATTTTTACACAAGAGCTGATTCTCTTTCTTTTGAAAGTACCTTTAATCTGGGTTCAACAGCTTTTACCCAAGTCACAGGAGTAACTCTTTTTGAAAACACTTTAGTTGTGCCGGAATATATTACCGACACTGCAGTCCAACAGCTTGCCTATTATAATATTAGTGACATTAACAATATTATAGAGATGGGCAGTTATGAGTTCTCAACAGATTATGCAAGCAATACCTGGTTAGAGGTGTTTGATTCAACTCAATGGGGCAACAACTTTTTATATGTTATTGATAATTATGGTCTTGTATATGGTGATTATAATGATCATTTAGAAAATTATACTTTACTAAAATATACTCAAAACCCTTTGGTAGGTAACTATTATGATGACTATTTATATTTGAATAACCAAAACTTTAAGTGGATGAACACAGTTTATGATACTGGAGATATTGATAACATCAATCAGGTAGAGACACAAGATTCCTTAGGCTACCTCTACTGGTTCAATGAGGATGAGAATCAATATGTAGTAAGGAAAAATCTTATTGATGAATCCTTAGATTTATATAGCTTTTCAGAACACAACTTTCAATATATTGACTCTTATGAGGTTACAGGTTTTTTACATGATTATCTGTTATATGCCGATATTATCTGTTGGGATGGTCAAAATCTTATATTTAACTTTTTTCAGAATTTATATTGGGTGAAGTATGAAAATGGTACTTTTAGAGAAGTTTATACAGATGAAGTCTATCAACCAAGTCATACATATAAATGGTGTCATTACAATAATTATTTATATAAAATATCTTACTCCGGTCTTATTAAAATATATTCTAAAGAAGAGGAAGAACTCATACTAGAAAATACGCTAAATTGGGCTTATAATAATAACTCCTCTGTTAATCGTTGGGGAATAAAGGATGGTCTGCTTACAATTGGGAACTTAAATACCAGTGGTATATCAAAAATCTATGATTTAGATGTTGATCCAGTGAATTTAACTGCAGAAATTGACTTAAACTCCTATCTTATTAACAGTTTGGTAAGGAGATCTGGTGATTACTATTTCTATACGGGTAGTGACACTAACAACGGAAGCCAGTATTGTTTCTTTGAAAATATGAGTTACTTTAACATTTATAAGAAAGTTGGAGATGAATACATTAGGGTAGGAGATATTTATAACCATCGTCAAACTTCTGATTTTGAAATAGTTCCCCAAGGACAAGATGATTTTACCGTTTTCCTCTGTTCACCTCGTGGTGTTGATGTTTACTCCTGCCAAGCTACCCTCAACGGAAATTTTGATATAACTCCTGTAACCCTAAACGCTATTAATTACCCAAATCCCTTTAACCCGGAAACTACTATTTCCTATGATATTTCTAAATC
>JAEKNW010000151.1 GCA_016838885.1 Candidatus Cloacimonadota bacterium | reverse complement strand
TGTGGTAGCCACATTACCCAGGGTTGCGATACTTTCAGCATCTTACCCTGGGCTAAACTATTTAATCCCTTTCAGGGATATATGATGAATCACTATATTGGCGAAATATTCTCATTTTCCTATATTATTTCCACCAGACTTGAACTTGAGCCTTACTTTTTTTCTAAGACCCACTCTACTTGAGAGAGCCACTTATTTTACTAATCGGGTTGAACATGAGCCAAAAAAAAGAGAGATTAAAAAATCTCTCTTTTCAATTATTCTTACATGGGATTATTTATTAACTTGGAAAGTTGTATCACCGTTTTTGATGAAAGCAACAATTTGTTTAGCAGCAGCCATACCTGCGTTAATGTTAGCTTCATTAGTTTGAGCACCCATTTTCTTAGGTGTAGCAAAATATCTGTCTGCAAATTGCTCTTTTAATTCAGCATCGCAAGCAGGTGCAATATCAGTAAGATATTTAAATTTTGCTTTTTCAGCAAAAGCTTTCTTTAAATCATTTTCATGAATTACTTCTTTACGGGCTGTATTTACTAAAACTGCATCATCTTTCATGATCTTAAATAATGAAGAGTTGATTGAGTTTTTGGTTTTATCATTAGCAGGGATATGCAGAGAGATATAATCACAAGTTGAGTATAACTCTTCTACAGAAGCTACTGGGATAACCCCATCTTCTTCTATTTTGCAAGAACAGATAAAGGGATCATAAGCCTTAACTGTCATACCAAATCCTTTAGCAATCGTTGCTACATAACGTCCAACATTACCATAAGCATGGATTCCGATTGTCTTTTCTCTTAACTCAGAACCTGCTTTAGGATTAAAGAAGTTTCTGGCACTATAGAGCATCATCCCGAAAGCTAATTCTGCAACTGCATTAGAATTTTGACCAGGGGTGTTCATGGCAACTACGCCTTTTGCTGTGGCAGCTTCTAAATCAATATTATCATAACCTGCACCGGCACGAACAATAATTTTTAAGTTATCACCATTATCGATAACTTCCTTTGTTGCTTTATCACTGCGGATAATTACAGCATCAACATCTTTTACAGCATTAACGAAATCTGCTTGGTCTGTATATTTTTCTAATAAAATACACTCGAATCCTGCATCCTTACACACTTCTTGAATACCTTTAACCGCTACTGGGGCAAAAGGTTTGTCGGTAGCTACTAATACTTTAACTGACATGTTGTACTCCTATTTTTCTTATTTTATTTTATAAGCATATTATTTAAAAGCTCGATATTTATGTCAATGAAAACTTTAAAAATCAATTAATCTTAAAACTCGAGACTGTTCAACCCGAATGGTGCAGTAGACTTTTGTGAATAGCACTATATTCTTTTGCAAAAGTAAGCTACATAATTTTCATGAATATATATATTATATGCGTTTTATTGATGCACCCCCCTGTGTCCCCCTCAAAGAAGGGGATTTTGCTAAATGAATCTGCACTCTTCGCTAAAGCTCTACTGCACCATTCGGGTTTAAGAAAAAAATAAGAAAAAGCTTTACAAGTTATCTTAAATAATAAATTATTGTGTTAAACTCAAATAATGCAGTAGACCTTTGCGAATAGCACTCTTCATCAAAGTTCTACTATATCATTCAGGTTGGATTGAGGAAAAAATGAATACAAAAAAAATACAGGTTTATTTATTATTATTATTATGCAGTTTTCAGCTCATGGCACAGGCAGTTAGAAGCGATGCTCCTAAGAGTGTTTTGATTCTATTTTCAGGCTCCCATGAGTTTAATATCAACCGTCAGATGTTTATAGCCTTAGAGAATGAACTCAAGCCAAATAATATTAAGCTTGTTTCTGATTATCTTGGTGATAATAATAGCGTTCTTTTGCGAGATCAAGACTTGTTTTTGGATTTTTTCATTAAGAAATATGGGCTTTATAGAAAATTCGATTTGGTTATAGCTTTCAATAAAAAGGCTATTGACCTTTGTCAAGAATATGGTAATATTCTTTTTCCCAATACAACAATCTTAAACTTAGATATTTTTGATAAAAAGATTTTTTATCCCCCTATTGCAGAAGAAATTGAAGTTATATCCAACTTACACGAGAAGTTAGAATACTTGCTTATTGTCTCTGATAATAGTAGTAGAGGAGAGATATTGAAGAGTTGGTTTAAGGACTACTTTGATTCTCAATCTAATTTTAAGGGAGAAGTAGTCTATCTTGATTTTGCCAAAAAAAGATACAGTGACATAAGTGAATATGAGTATCATTCAACCAAGAATAGTGTAGTTCTGCTTCTATCAGCTTATCAAGACCTTGATTTAAATAAAAAAGAGTTTTATGAACAGGTCGATTTTTTTAGCAATGAGCTTGGTCTACCCATTTATTCTATCTTTGATAAAGGAGAGGATAAAGTTGTAGGTGGATATTATTTTGATGTTGAAGCTTTTGCAGAACATTTTTCCAGCAAGATAATGTTAGTCTTAAACAATATACCTATTGAACATATAGCCTTGTCTGATCTTGGTGTATTCCAACTCTACTTTAATCAACAAGCAGTAGATAAATACAAAATTGACATTCATGATTATAAAGACAAGGCTTTGATTATTTCGACTGGAGAAGATGATATCCTATTAAATACAACCATTTTTATAATAAAACGGATACTTCAAATTTCCATAATTGGCTTATTTATAACCCTAATTTTCACGATAATCAGAATGAAGAGATATAAAAAAGAAGTATTAAAATATCAAAGAATTCACTCTGAAATATCCGATAAGTCTTTGCAGTATATTTTACTGGTTGATACCAAAACAGGGGTGATAACAGATTTTAATATGAAAGTTGCAAAATCAGATTTCCGAGACTATCTGGTAAAGAATGAGACTAAGATTACTGATTTATTCCCCCCTCAAATTGTTGAAATTTTGAATCAAAAGGGGGAAGAGAGTTATTTCCAAATTCATGAGATTGACTTCAAAACTAAGAAAATATCATTTCCTACTATGATGGCTTCTTTGAATTATGTAGATGATGAACAAGAACTATCTTTAATCCAATTTATCAATAATTCTAAATTGAAACATGAGCTTATGCAACTTAAGAAAATGAAAGATGATGCAGAAAATAGAGTTCATGAATCGACAAACCTGATTGATAACTTTGTTAGAGAAATTCGGGACCCTCTTAATGTTAAGAGAGGATTTGAACATTTGATTGAAAATGAAGAGTTAACTCCTCACCAAAAAGAGAAATATCAAGCTATTATAAAATCCAATTCTCAAAGATTACTTAAGCAGGTTGAAAAAATTCTGATATTCTCTGAATTGAATAATAACACAAGGATTCTCAATAATCAAGAGTTCTCGGTAAATGATCAAATTAGGAAGATTATTAATTTAACCCAACAGGCTAATCAAGAGAAGGGCTTAAACCTTAAGATCGTGAATTATTTCTCTTTATCTGAAGGGAAAGATGTGTTATTTAATGATAAAGATTACTTCTGCTTAGTCTTTCAAGAAATTCTTGAAAATGCCGTTAAATTCACCCAAAATGGAGTTATTGAGTGTGGTTATACTCACCCTAATGATGGGAAAATCATCTTCTATATAAAAGATAATGGAATCGGGATGTCAGCTGAAGAACAAAGATTAGCATTCAATAAATTCAACAATAAATATAACTCTAACTTGAAAACTTCTCTACCTGGAATTGGTATAGGACTGGCAATTTGTAGAAATATCATTACCAAAATGGGTGGTAATATCTGGCTGACTTCCAATGAAAAACAAGGCACAACCGTCTATTTTTATCTTGATTATGATATGAGTATTTTTAATGAGACTCAAAGTGCTCCTCATCAATCTGAGATTAGCAGAATTCAAAAGAAAAATATCCTCATCATTGATGAAGACATGGGGAGCCAGAAGTACATTTCTCAAGCACTCACTAGATATAATATCAAAGCAAGGACCATGCCTAACTACCAATTCTATAAAAAATATAGAGATACTAATAAAGAGTTTGATTTCATTTTCATTGATAATGAATCTGGTTTTGAAGACTTCTATCATGATCATCTTGATATGCTTAAAGAGCATAAGGTATCTCTTGTCATAATGACCAGAGTAATTATTGATGGAGAGATTACCTCATCTTTAAATGGAGTGAATTACACTATCCTCTATAAACCTATAAAACTTCATGAAATGATACGAACCCTAATAGATCTAACTAAATAATCCGAATTTGCTTAATATTTCCACTATCCAAGAATAATAATTGACTATTTATCTTAACTGAAAATTATGACAAAAAAAATCTAAGGAGGTATCTGAGTGAGTTCAAAATATAATCTCCCTCGCGGGACTTATGATATTTTGCCTGATGTAAGCTATAAATGGGAATATATTATAGGTGTATTCAAGAATACAGCTAAATTATTTAATTATAAAGAGATAGTTACCCCTATCTTTGAAGAAGCGGACCTCTTTGAGCGAAGTTCAGGTGAGACTTCTGATATTGTGCAAAAAGAGATGTATAAATTCACTGATAAAAAAGGAAGAGTTTTTGCGTTAAGACCCGAAGGTACAGCTCCGGTGGTCAGAAGCTTTGTGGAAAACAATCTTGCTGCTTCAGCCGGGATTCAGAAGCTGTTTTATACAGGCCCTATGTTTAGGTATGACAGGCCTCAAAAAGGCAGATATCGTCAATTCTATCAATATGGTGTGGAAGCAATTGGCAGTAATCACCCTTATGTGGATGCTGAAGTTATTGCCTTATTTTATACTTTTATTCAAAAACTTGGGCTTACTGAGTTTGAAGTTCAAATCAATAGTGTTGGTAATGCCAAAGTTGCAGAGAGATATGACCAAGCCTTAATAGAATATTTCACTCCCCATAAAGATGAATTATGCTTTGATTGCCAAACAAGATTAACTAAAAAACCGCGAAGATTGCTTGACTGTAAAGTTAAAAGATGTCGTGAAATAGGCCAAGCTGCTCCTGTAATGCTAGATTATTTAGATGAAGAGTGTACTGCACACTTTGAACAGGTTAAAACATATTTAAATCAATTTAAGGTCCCATATTCTGTTAATCCTAAGATTGTAAGAGGATTAGACTACTATACTCATACTGCCTTTGAGTTTCTTAATCACAAATTAGGTGCCCAGAATGCCATTGGTGCAGGGGGCAGATATAATGGTTTAGTAGAGCAAATAGGGGGTAAATCTCTACCCGGGATTGGCTTTGCAGGTGGTTTTGAAAGACTTCTGCTCTCGATGGAAGAGGAAAATCTCTTCTCTGGAGAAGAGCTTATTCCTCAAGTATATATTGTAGCTATTGGTGAGAAAGCTCAGGCTCAAGTAGCCTCGATTATTAGCTTATTAAGGCAAGAAAATATCTCAGTTGAGTACGACCCTGAAAAAACATCTTTGAAAGCTCAGATGAAGGCTGCAGACAAAATAAAGTCTCCTTATGCCCTTATTTTAGGAGATGATGAACTCGAAAGAGGAGTCGTAACACTTAAGTATTTACAAGAGAGAAAGCAGATTGATCTTGCAATCTCAGACCTCTCTTCTTACATTAAATCATAACCTTTAACAGCCTTTTATCGGGCTGTTTTTTTAAAACCCAAATAATGCAGTAGACCTTTGTGAATAGCAATATATTCTTCTGCAAAAGTAAGCTACATAATTTTCTTGAATATATATATTATATGCAATCAAATTCTGTAACTTACTTTGCTGGAAGAATCTGTACTCTTCCCTAAAGTTCTACTGTATCATTCGGGTTAAAATAATATAACAAAGGATTCTGTTCTAATGGACTCTATCATGTTGGTTTTTAATTTATTAGGTTCTCTTGGTGTCTTTCTTTATGGAATGAAAGTGATGAGTGATGGTATTCACAAAGTAGCAGGTGATAAAATGAAGTCTATTCTGAATTACATGACTAAGAATAGATTTATGGCAGTTTTTACCGGTTTTATGATAACAGCTCTCATTCAATCTTCATCTGCAACTACTGTTATGGTGGTAAGTTTTGTCAATGCCGGCTTGTTAAATCTAATTCAATCTATCGGGGTAATTATGGGTGCCAACATAGGTACCACTGTTACAACTTGGATTGTCTCTTTTGTTGGTTTTAAATTTAAAATCCAAGCTATAGCCCTTCCTTTGATAGGTATCGGACTACCCTTATTTTTCTCCAAGCATAGGATGAAACGTGAATGGGCTGAAGTTTTAATCGGCTTTGGTTTGCTTTTCTTAGGACTCTCTTTTCTTAAAGATTCTGTTCCTGATATAAACAACCATCCGGATATTTTTCAATTTGTTAAAGACTTCACAGGAAGAGGCTTCTTATCTTATGTAATATTTGTGGCCTTAGGGGCAGGCTTAACAATTGCTGTGCAATCATCAAGTGCAGCCATGGCAATCACTGTAACTATGGCCTACAAGGGGTGGATAGATTTTCCGACTGCCTCTATGATTGTTTTAGGTGAAAACATTGGAACTACCGTTACAGCCTATTTGGCCTCAATAGGAACTACCGTTAATGCCCGTCGAGCAGCTCGTGCTCATCTTCTCTTCAACATCTTTGGGGTGGTATGGATGACTTTTATTTTTGTTTATTTCATTCAATTTATTAACTGGCTTTCTCCTTGGCAAGATATTCTCTCAAATCTTCCCTTGAAACTAAGTCTCTTCCATACGGTGTTCAATGTTATGAATACATTTATCTGCATTTGGTTAATAAAGTATTTTGCTTTAGTGGTTGAGAAGATAGTAAAACCTAATAAAAATGACCTAAATAAAGAGTATAAATTGGTTTATTTACAGTCTGGTCGAGTAGATCCGACAACTTTTAATCTTGAACAAGTTCGCCAGGAGATTTTCAAGCTGGTTAGAATTTGTGAAGATATGTTTGAAACCTCTTTACACTTATTTTTTAATCCACATAAGAAATTAGGAGATGAGGTAGATAAAATTAGTACTCAAGAGAGATTAACAGACGAAATGCAAAGAGAAATCACTAATTTTTTGACTACCTGCTCTGAAGAAGCTCTAACTGATAAATATGCTAAGAATATCAATGCTATGATTAGAATTGTGCATGAGTTAGAAGGAATCGGGGACTCAGTACTAAGAATCATGTTAATCACTAAGAAAAAATATGATAGAAAGTTAGAGATGCATCCTGAAGCAACTCAAGAGATAAATGATATTGCCAAAGCTGTGAAAGAATTTATGTCCCTTTATAATGTTAAAATGCTAGAACATATGAAGCGTGAAGATCTGGCACAAGCTTATGAACTGGAAAATCAGATTAATAATATTAGAAAGAAATATAAACATAATGCTCGAGAAAGAATTACTCAAGGTAATTCAGATATTCAAGCAGAGCTCCTTTATATAGATTTGTTAAGACATTTTGAACATATTGGTGATTATTCACTAAACATTGCTCAAGCTCTCAGAAGTGTAAGATAATTAACAATCTTGACAGGGATTAGCAGTCTAAAATTTATGAATTATAGAAAAATATAAATAAAGAAGAGGATGATATGATTAAAGCCAAAGTATTCGTTACCCTTAAGCCAAGTGTGCTTGACCCACAAGGTAAGCAAGTGATGAACTCACTCCATTCTATCGGTTATGATAATATTGAAGAAGTTCGGGTAAGTAAGTTTATCGAAATTAAACTGAAAAGTGATGACCTGGAAAGAGCTGAAGATGAGATTCACGAAATATGTGAAAAGTTATTAGCTAACCCTAATACTGAAACTTATTCTTGGAATCTTGAACATATTACCGGAGAATAGTAATGAAAATAAATGTCATTTCTTTCCCTGGTTCTAACTGTGATCATGACGCTTTTCACATTGGAAAAATTAGAGGGCATCAAGTTGATTTTGTCTGGCATAAAGACAATAATCTAATCAACCCCGACTTAATTATCATACCCGGAGGTTTCTCTTACGGTGATTATTTAAGGTGTGGAGCAATTGCTAAATTCTCGCCTATAATAGCTGAAGTTATAAAATTTGCTAAGCAGGGTGGCTTGGTGATGGGTATCTGTAACGGCTTTCAAATTCTTACTGAAATCGGACTCCTTCCCGGGGCTTTGATGATGAATGAAAGCTTAAAATTCATCTGCCAGCATCAATTTATTACCTCAGTGAATAGGGATTCTGTGTATACCAAAGGTTTAACTCCAGGTAAAGCTCTCGATATCCCAATCGCTCATAAAGAGGGGAACTACTTCATTAGTAATGATGGCTTAAAGTCTCTACAAGATAAAGATTTGATAGCTTTCAGATATTGTAATGAATTGGGAGAGATCACCAAAGAGAGTAATCCAAATGGAGCAATCGATAATATCGCTGGTATTCTTAATGAAGATAAGAATGTTTTAGGTATGATGCCTCACCCAGAAAGAGCTGCAGAAGATAAAGTGATTTCTCAAGATGGACAAGAGATTTTTTCTTCGATTGAAAAATTCTTTACTTAATCTCATCTTTCCTCCTGTATGTGTCCATTGTGGAAGAAGAATCTTAAAACAAGATGATTATCTTTGCCCGGAGTGTTTAGAAAACATAGAATATTTTCAGCCTCCAATCTCGAAAGTAGATGGGATATCTTATGATTATTTAATCTCTATAGCCAAATATGAAGATGTCCTTGTTTCCTTAATCCATAACTTAAAATTCTATAATTTAAGTTCTCTAGGTGAGTTTATTGCCCAACTAATGTATGAGCAAGTAAAAAAAATAAAATTAGTTCTTGACGTAAATTTAGTAGTTGCTGTACCTTTACATTCAGTCCGAAAAAGAGAAAGGGGCTATAATCAAGCAGCTATAATTGCCAAGAAATTTGCTTCTCTGCTTAACTGTGAATTCCGAGATGATATTATTGAAAGAGTTAGTAATAGACCATCTCAAGCTACTCTGGAAAGAGATAAGAGAGCAAAAAACATCAGTCAGGCATTTAAACTTAAGAAAAATATTGACTTAAAACATAAATCTGTAATTTTGTTAGATGATGTATTTACTACAGGTTCAACTGTGGAAGAATGTTGTAAAGAATTAAGAAAAAGTGAACCGAAAAGAATCATCGTATTAACTATGGGGAAAGCGTAAATAAATTATGATTACATATGTTTCTGAAGAGAGAGCTGTGCAATTGATTGATAAGATTGCTAGATTTATCGTTGAAAGGAATATGGCTGCACCGGCCTTGATAGCTACAGAAATGTTTATGCCATTAAACCATATCGGCAGTCAATTGCTATACTTTGTGTTACCTGTGGCCGAATTAATTTTTGATGCTAAAGCATACCAAGAGTTCGCAGCTCTTATTGAAGAAGATAAATACTTGAAAATGCTCTCTATGCGAATTGATGATCTGGATGCTGAAATGAATAAAGATAGATATGAGAAAAGAAGAGTTAAACGCAGAAAGAGAAATGAAAAGTTAAAGAAAATCTTTCTATTCTGGAGAAAAAACAAATAATTATTATAAACGGAGGAAATAATGCAGTACGAGAAGAAAAAATTGACTCGTATCATTGCAACTGATTGCGGTTCTACTACTACAAAAGCAATTATGATTGAGTATGTAGATGGTGAATATCGACAAACAGTGCGTGGTGAAGCTCCTACTACAGTTGAAGCACCATTAAATGATGTTACCCGTGGAGTATTAAATGCTGTGCAAGAGTTAGAAGAGTTAGCTAGATTAAAATATAATAATCCTAACATCTCTTTAATCAAAGATTCAAAACTTATTATTCCAAGAAATGGTGATATTGGGGCTGATGCCTATGTATCTACATCCTCTGCAGGTGGTGGATTACAGATGATGGTTACCGGGGTTGTTGCTAAAATGACTGGTGAGTCTGCTGAAAGAGCTGCTCTTGGTGCAGGTGCTATTGTGATGGACTTGATAGCCAGTAATGACCAAAGAATGGACCATGAAAAGATTGAGAGAATTCGTCATTTAAGACCTGATATGATTTTAATGGCAGGTCATACTGATAACGCTACTAGTAATAAACACGTTATCGAAATGGCTGAGTTAGTTGGGGCTGCTGATCCAAAACCAAGACTTGGTTCAAGCTATAAACTACCTGTTATTTACGCAGGAACTATTCAAGCCCGTGAAGATATCAAGAATACTTTAGGCAATAAAGTAGATTTGATGATTACTGAAAATCTTAGACCTACTCTGGAAAGAGAAAACTTAGGCCCGGCTCGTGATGAAATTCATGAAATATTCATGGAACACGTGATGCAACAAGCTCCGGGATATAATAAATTAATGGCATGGACAGTTGGACCAGATCTTCAACCTGTTCCAATTATGCCAACCCCGGCTGCTGTGGGTAATATCATGCAGACTATTGCTAAACAAGAAAATATTGAAGTTCTAGGAGTTGATATTGGTGGTGCTACTACTGACGTATTCTCAGTCTTTACAGATGATTATATCTTCAACAGAACCGTGTCCGCTAACTTAGGTATGAGTTATAGTATTTCTAATGTTTTAGCAAGTGCCGGCTTAGAGAATATTTTACGCTGGGTTCCTTTCGATATTGATGTCAAAGAACTCAGAAATATGATAAAGAATAAAATGATTAGACCTACCACTATCCCTGCTCTCTTCCAAGAACTTGTTTTAGAACAAGCTATTGCTAAAGAAGCTCTTAGATTAGCTTTTATTCAGCATAAAGAATTTGCTGTTAACCTTAAAGGTACCCAAAAGAACTCTGATATTGCTGAAGCTTTCTCTCAATCAGAGTCTGGTGATACTATCGTTAATATGTTAACTCTTGACCTCTTAGTTGGTTCAGGTGGTGTTTTATCTCATGCTCCTCGCAGACATCAAACTATGATGATGTTAATAGATGCTTTCTTACCTGAAGGTATTACTAAGTTGGCTGTTGACTCTATCTTTATGATGCCTCACTTAGGTGTGTTAGCTTCAATCAATGAAGAGATTGCTACTGAAGTTTTCAACAAGGACTGTATGATTTATATCGGAACCTGTGTTGCTCCTGTAGGAAAGATTAAAGAAGATAAAATTGCTCTTGAAGCAAAAATTGAGCTTCCAGATGGTACAATATTCGAAGAGAAAATACCCTTTGGTGAGTTAAGATTATTACCATGCCCAACAGGTTCTGTAGCTAAAGCTGAATTGAAACCGGGCAGAGGCCTAGATATTGGTGCCGGCAAGAATCAGGAAATTGTAACCGAATTAACCGGTGGTGAAGTTGGTATTGTTCTTGATACTCGTGGCAGAAAACCATTTGTATTACCTGTAGAAACTGCTCAACGCGTTCCTCGCTTAATCAAATGGATGAGAGAACTTCAAGCTTACCCACAAGAAAAACTTAAATAGGAGGAAATAATGGCACAAGCATATTCAGCTGGATTAACAGTAACTGAGAATATTGTTCTAAAAAAAGATAGAATTCTTCCTTTAAAAGGGGAAGTTAGAGTTAAAAAAGGTGATAGAGTTAAAGCAGATGATATTGTTGCTCATACCTCTTTACCCGGTAAAGTTTTACCTTATAAAATTGCTAATAAATTAGGATGTACCCCCCAGATGTTGGGTAATTATCTAACAGTAAAAGTCGGTGATAAAATTCATAAAGATCAAGTGATTGCCGAAACTAAAGGCTTGTTTGGTACAGGTCTCTTCAAAGCTACTGTAAAATCACCTATAGACGGAGAAGTTGAAAGTATCTCCTCTGCTACAGGTAATGCAGTTCTTAGAGAACCACGTATTCCTGTACAAATTAAAGCCTTCGTTGATGGTATCGTTACTGAAGTCATCCCTAATGAAGGTGTTGTCATAGAAAATAGATCAGCTTATATCCAAGGTATTTTCGGTCTCGCTGGAGAAACTACAGGTGAGATCAAAATGCTGGCTAAAACTCCTAATGACCATTTAGATCCTGCCAGTATTACTCCTGATTGCAAAGGGAAAGTTATTGTTGCAGGTGCTCTCTGTCCTTTAGAAGCAATAAAAAAAGCTGCCGAAATCGGAGTAAGTGCTATCATCTCGGGTGGAGTTGATGACCAAGACCTTAAAAAACTCTTAGGTTATGATATCGGTGTGGCTATTACCGGACATGAAAAGATCGGAGTTACTTTAGTTGTTACTGAAGGTTTTGGACCGATTACCATGGCTAAAAATACTTTTGAACTTCTTAAAAAATTCGAAGGTCATAAAGCTTCTGTTCACGGTTTTACCCAAATTAGGGCAGGTGTCATGAGACCTGAAGTGATTATCCCTCTTCCTTTGGTTGAAGGCGAAGAATTAGTAGCCAAAGAAGCTGAAATGGCTTCCTTGGAAATTGGTTCTCTTATCCGTGTGATTAGACAACCTAACTTCGGTGAAATTGGACGTATCACAGAATTACCTGAACTACTCACTAAAGTCGAATCTGAAACCCTAGTGAGAGTTCTTAAAGCTAAACTTAACACTGGCGAAGAAGTCCTTATTCCTCGTGCTAATGTCGAAGTTATTGAAGAGTAATTAAGAAAATTTAATTAATTATAAATTAAAAAAGCCAGCTTATGAAGATAGGTTGGCTTTTTTTTGCTACTCGCGAAAAGAGGGAGATTTTTCACCACAGTTTTCGCTATTCGCGAAAAGACGGGGAGACGGGGAGACGGGGAGAATTTTTTACCACAAAGGCACAAAGAACACAAAAAAGAAGAAGAAAACTTAGCCACTGGAAACACTGAATACACCGAAAAGAAAGAAGAGCTTTTACACGAAAATTTTGTTGAATTGTTTATTTATTTATCCAGAATGATGCATTTAAAAAATCCCTTTCAGGGATATATGATGAATCACTATATTAGTGAAATATTCTCATTTTCCTGTATTATTTCCACCAGACTCGAACTAGAGCCAAAAAGAAATATATGAAGACCTTACCATTGAAAAGATATCAAAAAATTATTGAGGGTATGTAACTCTTCAAATCCCCAAGGGGGATAAATAGTTTAGCCCAGGGTAAAATTCCTGAAAGGAATTGCAACCCTGGGTATTTAGATAAAATCTAAATTATCCCTGAAAGGGATACATAATATTTTTTAATTGACAAACTGTTCATATTTTTAATTATTACATCATTAAATAACAGGTGGTGATATTTATGGCACAGTCAGTTGCTCAAATTTATATGCATGTTGTATTTTCTACCAAAAACAGAGTTCCCTTTTTAAAACATTCTGATATCAGAGAACAATTATTTTCTTATATAGCAAAAATAATCTACGAAAATGATTCATATCCAGTTTGTATAGGTGGGTATGAAGATCATATCCATATTCTTCTCAATTTATCAAAGAATATTTGTTTTAAGAACATAGTAGGAGATATAAAGAGGTCTACATCTAAATGGATAAAGACTAAAGGAGACGAATATTCAAACTTCTACTGGCAAGCAGGTTATGGGGGATTTTCCATAGGTCAAGCACAAAAACAAATAACAATTGATTATATTAACAATCAAAGTGAGCATCATAAAAAGGTTTCTTTCCAAGATGAACTTAGGTTGTTCATGACCAAAAATAAAATGGAAATTGATGAACGGTATTTTTGGGATTAATTTATTAAACCTTTTCAGGGTAAGGTTTTAATAAAAGAATAAATAATGTATTTAATATGTCTTTGGTGTATAAGATATTATTTAACCCTTTCAGGGTAGGGTGTTGTTTATACATCAAGTACCCAGGGTTGCAATTCCTTTCAGGAATTTTACCCTGGGCTAAACTATTTAATCCCTTTCAGGGATATATGATGAATCACTATATAAGTGAAATATTCTCATTTTCCTATATTATTTCCACCAGACTTGAACTTGAGCCAAAGGTTTCGCTCCTGTGAAGTAGGGCAAAAGATCTTTTGCTCTACATTCTTGTAATTTGTAATAATTCGGGTCAATTTGTGTGAAAGCTCTTCTTCTTCAACAATTCAACAAATAAACAATTAAACAAATATTCAGGGTAATTAATTAATTTGACATAAAACCCTTTATGTATTATACTAGTAAAAAAAGAAATTTAAGAGAGGTAGAGTTATGGATAAAGTTAGAGAACGTTTCTTTTATCTAAGGATGAAATCACGAGGGTATGAAGATAAAGTTATCCAGGATGAGATTGAGGTTTCAGATGAAGATTATGCTCGTATAGTCCAAGAGTATGATTCAGAGGTGGCAGAGACAATCAAGAAAAATGAAGAGGTTGAAGGTATCGGGAAGAAGTTCATGGAGTTAACATCTTATCTTTATGCTAGTGTTTCAGATCAGATGAAGGGTATTCCTAAGCCGGAAGTTTTTAAAGCAAGGCAAGGAGAAGTAATAAAACTTCCCAATCCCCAAACTATCAGGGTTGAGCATAACGATTTTAGGGCTATTTTAGAAGACAGAAAATCAATTCGTGAGTATTCAGAAATCCCTATTAGTAAAGATGAACTATCTTATCTTCTATGGCTTACTCAAGGGGTTAAAGAGCTTAAGGAGACAGAAAAGAATAGTGTAACTTTTAGAACAGTTCCTTCTGCCGGGGCTCGTCATCCTTTTGAGACATATCTCTATATCAATAGGGTAGAAGGGGTTAAGCCTGGATTCTACTTCTATAATGCAGGTAAACACAATCTTGTTTTGTTAGATTCTGAACCTGAGACTCTTGAGAATTTGTGGCTAGCATGTAACAGGCAAAACATGGTCAAGGGAGCAGCTGTTAATTTTATTTGGTCTGCTATACCTAATAGAACAGTATGGCGATATTCAGCCAGATCTTGGCGTTATCTCTACTTAGATGCGGGACATGTCTGCCAAAATCTCTATCTTGCGGGAGAATCAATCAATTGTGGAGTTTGTGGAATTGGTGCTTTTATCGATGAATTTATCAATGAATATTTAGGTTTCGATGGAGAGAATGAATTTGTCATTTATCTTGCCTCTTTAGGGAAAAAGGTAAATGCTAAAAAACTCTAAAAACCTGCTTCTTATATTTCTGCTATTAACATTTTTGACTTCATTGTGGTCTGATAAGATTATTTTTACAGATGATTTAATTGAAGTTGAGGCCAATCCTCAAGATAGGTTTTTGGCAGAAGAGATAATGGAACACCTGCCTAAATTAATTGATAGATTTCAAATGGAGATTGGAGTTTATCCCAAATTCAAACAGAAAATCTATCTTAGCCATGATAAAGAGGATTTCCAAAACTTAGTTGCAACCTTTGGAGGAATTACTGAACATAGTAATGCTTTTTATAGCAGACGCGGTAATATTATCTATATAAAAAGCTTTCTAGAAATTGGCAATTCTTCAACTTTCTATCAAATTTTACATCATGAATACATCCATGCCTTTATAGATTATCACTTCAAGGATGCTCCTCTCTGGTTTCATGAAGGGATGGCAATCCACTTTTCTCGTCAATTTAGTACTAATATGGTCTATGCCTTAGGCTTAGATTACATAACTAACAAGCTACCCTCCATTGCTACAATGGAAGTTAAATATCCTCAAGATAGTAGCAAGCTTACTTCTTTCTATGCTAAATCTGCTATGGCTGTTGATTTTTTACATGAGAAAAATAGCTCTGCCTTTAGTCTTATGTTCACTACTCATCCCAATTTTAACATTGCCTTCAATAAAAGCTTTGGCTTCTCAAAAGAGAGATTTTATTATGATTTTGAAGAGGATTTCAAACACCAGATTATCCTTAATGCTATTTATACCGGAGGGACAATGCTGGGTCTGGTATTCCCTCTTATCTTCTTCTGGGGCTGGATTCGTAGACTTTTTAAAAGAAGAAAAGAAAAACCCCAAAGAGATGCAGAAGAATCTGATGATGATGACGTGATTATTACTTTGTAAAAGAGCCCCGCTAAAGCGAGGCTCTTATTTTATTATTTACAGAGATGCCTGCAAAATGCAAGTCTTCCCTGTACTACTTCATTAAGACCACTTTTTTACTAATAATATTATTTCCTTGTTTTACTCTAAGGTAGTAGATACCATTAGCGACTTGGTTATTATTTGAGTCTTTCCCCTGCCAGACAAAGTTAGCATTTGAACCAAAATTCTCAGTGAAAGTCTTAACTAATTGTCCTTTGAGGTTATAGATTTTAACTGAGATTGGGCTATTAAGAGAAGAACTAACTTCAATCTTAACAGATTCATGGAAAGGGTTAGGGTAATTGCTAACGGAGATGGTAGGTACAGGGTTAATCTCCTGATCATGATTAGCAACAGCAACAAGGTATATATCAAGGTATATATCTTGATTATTCATGGTAATATCACCATAATAAGGTTCATAATCCCATGCCATAATCATGTAAGTATAGTTCCCATTATTAAGGGGGATAGAGAAAGCTCCTGTCTCATCTGTATAGCCATAAGCAAAGTCTTCCTCTTGGGTATAGAGTTCAATTGCAACCCAAGGGAGAGCTTGTCCTTCTTCATTCATAACTGTTCCGTTAAAATAGCCGTCTGGTAGAGTGTAGAGAAAATCAATGTTAGATACAGCTCCGTTAATTTCGCCAAAGAAAGGATCAGGAGGAGTATGAGTCTCTTCAAAATCTAGGAGAGACATAGGCATAACTAAGCAAGATACATTGGCAATACTATCTGGGATAGTGGCAGTGTAGTTTCCCATGAGATTATTAACTTCAGAGATAATGAATCTCTCTTCAAAGAAAGCTAACCATTCTTCTATTCCTCCTTCGAAATCAATCTCATCCATATCGCCCATATCGAGATTATAGAGAATATTGACTAAGGCAGGAAAGACAGGGAGGTTGAAGCCATAGTTACTTTCTTGGGAGATATTACCGGAGATAGAGAAAGTACTATTTAGTTCAATAAAAGTAACAGTAGCTTGAGCAGAAATATCTTCATCAGTTACGGTGATTAAGAGAGGGATTCCGGTAGGTGGTTGCCAAAAGGCTGTGATTGAACCTTGGAAGACTCCATCAACAGGAGTTGTATCTAAGGGACCGCCATCGATTAACTGGCCTTGGAAGAAGTCAAAATCTGAAGTATCAATGAGAGGGATATCTATCATTAAAGAGATTGTGGCACTATTACCCACAGACTCATATTCAAAATAGATTTCCAAGTCATCTCCTAGAGAAACAGTGGTTGATTCAGCTCCATTAATAGTAAGATTATGAGCTGAAAACAGCATTAAAGTGGTAAAAACTAAAATAAATAATAAAGCAATTCTTTTCATCTCTGCTCCTTTTAATCTAAAGAGATAAATTGTGTAGTAAAACAGGCAGATTCTCCCAATCTCTCTTGAAAAAGGGAGAATCTACTTCATGCGAATTTATTCAAAGATATTTTCGATAGTATCGAAAAGCTCTTTATCTTCTTGGATTTTTGCATTACTTCCTACTGTAACTCTAAGACCTGTTTCGAGTGCTCTTCTGAAGTTTTCTGCTTCAGCTTTAACGTCTTCAGCTCTAGTATTTAGAAGTTCAGTTCTCACTCTTAATCTGTAGTCAGGAGTAACATTAGAATAATGGAAGTGGGTGGAGGTTTCAATTCGTCCACGAGGGGTTAGAGGTATATCAATGTTGGCAATAGAGCCGATAATCTGTTTAGACATTTCAGCCGGTGATGCTTGATATTGCTCTAAGAATTGAGGGATTCCTTCATAGACTTTATAAGTTTTTGCAAGATTTGGATCACGATAAGAGACAAGTGAGAAGTGCCCGCCATCTCCATAAGAGAAGATAGCTCCGTAAGCCCCTCCCTGAACTCTAATGTTGTTATAGAGGTATTCAGAGCTTAAGATATTATTAATCACCATAGCACTTCCCTTATACTTTATACCTACTTTCTCGTAATCACAGACTAAGCCAGTGTATTGAACATTGATAGGAGCTGTCAAAGCAAGATTATGTTTAGAAGTTTGGAAGCTTATAAGAGGTAAGTCTTTCGGGGCTTGAGGTAACTTGTTGATAAATTTAGTGATGACTTCTTTAACAGCTTTGTTATCCTCGCTTGCTCCTTCTATAGCCAAGGTAAAACCTTGAGTAAAGATTTTCTTGCTTACTTCCTTAAGTCTTGAGGTAATAACTGCATATTTATCTTCAAAGTTCTTTTCCAAATCACAGATAAACTTGTAGTATTTATACCCGGAAGCTTCATTAATAAAGTCATACTCATAACGTAATTGAGCTTTACCTTGATTTATAGCAAGTATGTGTCCGGCTTGAACCATCATCATTTCAAGGCGAGATTTAGTCTCTCTTATTACCTGTTGAATTCTATTTTTATTATCAAACTTAGAATCTAAAAGAATCTCTTCTAAGAACATAGGGATTACTTCAATCTTGGCTAGAAGGGCTTTTACGAAGACTCTAAATAACACCTTAGGTTCATTTCTATCTTTTTGACCAGGTATGAAATCACAATTTGTGGAAAACTCACCTAAATTAATATGAATTTCATTTGATAGTTCATTGTACTTGTAGTTCTTAGTGTCAACTTTAGTAAGCAGAGAATCAAGTAAACCTAACCAATTCCAATCTTCTTTTTCTAACACTTTAGCATCAAAATCTAGTTTGACCAAAGCAATTTTATTTGTTGGAGAATCTACTTCTAAGTAGGTAATCTTATCTTCTTTGGTAACTGTAAAATCAACAGGCTGAGGAGTCGGACTAATATCAGAGAGTTCAATATGAGGTATTTTGGCTAACTCTTCATCACTATCAGGGGTTTGTTGGCGCTTTCTTAAAACTTCATTTTTTTGAATAAGTTGGTTAAGTTCTTCTTCCTTAAGGGCTTTTTTATATTCAGCTAAGCTTTTACTTAGATTATTGTTTTTCTCTTCAGTAAGTCCTTTTTTAGGTAAAAGAGTAATTACTGCTTGATGAGTATTCTCTAAAAGATACTTCTTGATTAGGTTCTCGAAATAACCCTCTTGGGAAGCTTTTCTAATATAATTAATTCTCTCTTCAAACTCTAGATATAATTTTGGGTCATGGCAATGCATCCAGCCATTGAAAGCTCTCATTTGATAGAAAAGTCCTTTAGGAAAGCCTCTGGTGTCAGCTTCACGTAACTGGAATTCATGGGAGTTAATGACAGCCTCAATCAGCTTTTTATCAATTCCATTTTCGACTAACTTAGTAAGGGTGTTAGTAATAACTTGAGCAACTTTATCTTTTTCTGAAGCATTTGTATTTTTTATAACGAATGAAAGAACAGGTTGAAGAATTGAGCTGTCATGAATAGAGAAAACATCTTGACCTAAACCTGCTTCAAGCATAGCTTCTTTAAGGGGTGCTCCTTCCATTTCAATAAGAATATCACCTAGGAAACCTATGGCCATATTAGTTGTTGCATCTTCAATGCTTCCAACACTATATCCATGGCAGATGTAAGTCTTATTTTCTTCAGAATCAGATTCTCCAATAGGATAATAATCAAGATCTTCAAGTGCTTTGGCAAATGGTTTTTGCAGAGGAATATCTGTGTCGATATCTAATAAATCAAAGTTAGTAAGATATTCACCATCGATCTTCTTTAAGGCAGCCTCTAAATCTAAATCACCATAAAGTGAGATATAACTATTACTTGGATGATAATATCTTTTGTGGAAATTCAAAAACTTCTCATAGCTTAGTTCAGGTATTACATCAGGGTCTCCACCAGACTCATAACTATAACAATTATCAGGATTTAGCACACCTTGAATTTTACGATAAATAATTGATTCAGGAGAAGAAAATGCTCCTTTCATCTCATTATAAACCACACCATTATAAATTACATCATCTTCTTTATTGAAGATTTCATGGTGCCACCCTTCTTGTAAGAAAATTTCTTCTGTATCATAGATTTTTGGATATAAGACAGCATCAAGATAAACATCCATCAGATTCATAAAATCTTTATCATTTGTGCTGGCTACCGGGTACATAGTCTTGTCTGAAGCTGTCATTGCATTAATAAAAGTCTTCAGTGAACCTTTAACTAACTCCATAAAAGGTTCTTTACAAGGGTATTTGCGAGAACCGTTCAAGACTGAATGCTCTAAAATATGAGGTGTTCCACAAGAATCCTCAGGCAAAGTCTTAAAAGCAATTGTAAATACTTTATTTATATCATCATTTTGGAAATATATTAGCTCTGCTCCATTCTTTTTATGCTTAAAAAAGTAGAGTGTGTTACTTATCTCTTTAATCTCTTTTATCCATTTTAGTTCAAAGTGTTGGTAAACTTTTCCTAATTCTAACTTCATAATAACTCCTTATCTATTTCTTTATTAATTTGTTTCTAATTAAAGATTCTCTTAACAATTCTCTATTCTTCTCCTCCAATAAAGTAAGTGGCATTCTTATCTCTAAATCTATCATACCCATCATAGCCAAAGTCTCTTTTACCGGGATAGGATTGGTCTCAATAAACATCATATTATTAAGTTCTAGCATCTCTTCATGCAATTTTCTAGCCTCATTCCACTTGTTATCCATACATAGAGCCCAAAGGCGGTGAACTTTATCAGGAATGATATTAGCAGTTACCGAAATAGTTCCTTTGCATCCCACTGCATATAGAGGTAAATTAAGGGCGTCTTCACCGGACATCACAGAGAAATTCTTATCAGTCCCCATTACAATGCGAGAAGCCTGTAAAATATCACCAGTTGCCTCTTTGATGCCAACTATATTCTTGCACTCTTTAGCTAATTTAACAGTTGTCTCAGAATTCATATTTACCCCGGTTCTACCCGGAACATTATAAATAACAATAGGAATCTCAACCTCACCGGCTATTAACTTGAAATATTCATAAAGACTCTTTTGAGTCGGTTTTATGTAATAAGGGGTAATGACTAAAGCATAATCAACACCTAACTTCACTGCTTTCTTAGTTGAAGAAAGAGTCTGATGAAAGTTATTTGTGCCTGTTCCCACCATGATCTTCACTCTCTTATCAATCTTCTGAATGCAGAATTGAAGCAATCTCTCTCTCTCATCTGATGCGATGTTAGGAGATTCGCCGGTTGTCCCCATTAACAATATTCCATCAGTACCATTTTTTATCTGAAATTCTATTAAAGTCTCTAAGGCATTATAATCAATATCATTATTCTTAAAGGGTGTTACTAAAGCAACATAAGATCCTTTTAACATTTCTTTCTCCTTTTCTCGTTTAACCCGAATGGGCATTAGAACTTTGATAATACTTCGCTAAAGCTACGTATCACAGGTGAAGAGTGCTAGGTTCTTTTAGCAAAATCCCCTTCTTTGAGGGGGACACAGAGGGTGCATCCATAAAAGGCATATAATATATATATTCCTGAAAATGATGTAGCTTACTTTTGCAAAAGAAGATAGTGCTATTCGCTTTATCCCTAAATTCTACTGCATTATTTGGGTTTAATGCGAGTAACTTTATATATTTTTACAAGTATAATATTTAGCTGGAATTAAGTCAATTAAAATTTAAAAAAATTTAATATTGAAAGCTACCTATGAGTACCATTATTATAGTAAAGGAAGAATTTTAAAAAATCCTAAACTTACCATGCCTAATTAAGAGTAATAGTATCAAAAACATAAAATAATTCTTGACTGATATTTAACGCAAATAATATTAGTATTCTAATAAAAAATCTATAAAAGAAGGGGGTGATGTAAAGTGCCTAAAGTAGTCGGAAGAGACAATGAACCTTTTGATATCCTTTTAAAGAGATTTAAGAAGAGATGTGAAAAAGCAGCTATCTTATCAGATATCAAGAAGAATCAGTACTTTGAAAAACCTTCTGTCCAAAAGAGAAGAGAAGAGAATGTTGCAAAGCGTAAAATGGTTAAAGCAATGAGGAAGTTGAATCGCTTTAACAAATAATTTTATGACTGATATAATTAGGTAGCTATATATCATGGAAATCTGATGGTCAATAAGCTGTCAGTTCATAATATCTACAAAAGATAGAGATCTGATAGATACCTAGTTTTAAGAGATTGAAGAGTGCTGATTCGTTAGCACTCTTTTTTAATTTAGGCTCAAGACTCTGGGAAGTAGAACCTATACACTAATACAGTAACTTTACTTAAGCAATAATAAGATTCAACTGAATCATAAAAATCAACATCCGCATAAGTCAAAAAATCATTAGGAGTACGATAATGATGTTAGATATTATTTTAACTATTTGCACCATATTATTGGTAATATGGGGATTGTATAAGGGTTTTATTAGGGGTTTAATGAGTTTCGTAACAGGAATATTGCTATATATTTCTTTGAGTAATTATACTATTCGCATCAGTGATTGGATGGTTGCATCATGGGGGCTAAGTTATGGATGGTCTACTGTCTTATCTGTTATAAGTCAAATCTTAGTTATTAGCTTCATAACTTTAGTGATAACAAAGTTAATAGAGACGATAATTACAAGCCTAAATTTGAGCATTTTCAACAGGATATTAGGTGCTGTATTTGGTTTGTTAGCAATGCAATTTGTGATAACCCTGTTTGTAATCTTTATGAGTGTTGCGAATATTGAAACAGTGATGACGGAGATAGATAAATCTAGAGTTTGTAAGATATCTTCTCATATCAACAGTCATTATTTAAAGCCGGTCTTAGGAAAAGATATTAATCAATATTTACAAGAGTATTTAGATAGAAATCGGGAAATAAATTAAATAATGTATTCATTCAATAAATTAGAATTTAATAAATTAAAAGATTTAATTAAGACTCATTGCCAGAGTTATTTGGGTAAGGATAAGGTAGATGAACTTCATCCATTAGCAGATATAGCCCAGATAAATGAGCAGGTTGAGATGATAGATACTTATCAATCGATGATAAAAGAAGGTCTGACAGTTAGAATAGAAGACTTATCTAATCTGGACTATTTCTTCTCTGAATTTAAAGGTTTTATCATGGGAATTGAAGAGTTTCAATTAGTTATCACCAACATTAGAATTGGTAATGATTTGAAAAGAAAGTTAGCAAGTTTTGAAGGCTATAAAAAAGTTAAAGGTTATTTTGCTGAACTTGAGGCATATCCTGAAATAACAGAGAGATATGACCGGATTTTCTCACCTGAAGGTGAGGTTTTAGATACTGCATCTGCGGAGCTAAATAGAATTAGAAAGAGTAAAAAGGATACCAGATCAAGTATTCAGAGAACCTTGAACAGTAAGCTTCAAGATCCTCAATTCGAAAAGTATTTGCAAGAGAAGATAATTACTACTAGGGGAGACAGATTTGTTGTTCCTATTAAAGAGGGAAAGGTTAAATTTGTTGGGGGAGTAGTCCAAGAGCGTTCTTCAAGTGGAGCTTCTGTCTTTGTAGAACCTCCTGAAATAGTAGAAATGAATAATAAAATCTCTTTTCTTAAACAAGCTGAGAAAGAGGAAATATATAAGATTTTTAAGAAATTTACAGAGATGATTCTTCCTTTGCAAGACAGCTTGATTAAAAATACCGAGTTGATAGGTCAATTTGACTTCTTTTACGCATCTGCTGCATTTTCAAATTATTTGAAAGCAAATAGAGTCCGGATAGTATCAGAAGCGATAATCTCCTTAAAAGAGGCAAGACATCCGCTTTTGATTCATACCTTGCGAAGTATAGAAAAGGTTATTCCCTTTCAGTTAGAGATAGGTGAGAATTACAATATTTTAATTTTATCAGGACCCAACACAGGTGGTAAGACAGTTACTTTGAAAGGAACTGGATTATTAACAATGATGGCGCTGTCAGGCTTGCCTATTCCGGCTGATAAAGAGAGTAAAATAGGCATCTTTGAACATATTTTTGCAGATATTGGTGATGAACAATCTTTGGAGACTTCACTTAGTACCTTCTCATCTCATATTGGTCAGATTAAGAAGATGATAGATAATGCTAATGCAAAGACATTGATTTTAATTGATGAGATTGGCTCATCAACTGACCCGGAACAGGGGTCAGCCCTAGCTCAAGCAGTCCTAGAAGAGGTTGAAAAACTGTCAGCCAAGGGGATAATAACTACCCATTTCACAGCTTTAAAAGTCTTTGCTGAAAAGAATGAGAATTGTCGTAATGCTTCCATGCAATTTGATTCCCGTGAGCATAAACCTACCTATAGATTTGTTTTCGGTTTACCCGGGGATAGTTTTGCCATAGATGTAGCTGAAGGCTTAGGTTTGAATGAAGAGATTATCAAGCGTTCAAAGGAGCTGGCTGGTACCCAAAACGTTGAACTGACAAACCTGATAAAACGTTTAGAAGTCGAGAAGAAAAAATTAGGTCAAGTTACCTATAAACATGAGCTCCAGGTAGCACTTCTTAAGGGTAAAGAAGAAGAGTATAAGAAGAAGATTTTGCAATTAGAAGCGGAAGCCAAAGAGATTAAGAAAAAACAGCTCAAACAGGCTCAGCAATATTTAATAGATATGCAAAAAGAGCTTCATCAAGATATGGATGACATCAAAAAGTTAGATAAAGAAGAGAGGAAGACAAAGAGTCAAAAGATTCTTAAAAAACTCTCTCTAAAGCATCAAGAGATAAATGCTGAGAGTCAAAAGCTGTCCGCACGTAAGGGTGGCAAGATTAATCAACCGGAAGTAGGAATGAGGGTGTGGGTTGAAAGCTTTGAAACTGAAGCTAATATTATGGAAATTAGTAAATCTACTGTAATTGTTGATATGGATGGGATTACCTTTAAAACTTCCCTTGATAATATTATCACTCTGCCTGAGCACCGACAAAAAGCTGAGAAGAAGCAAGAAGCGGTTTCTCTTGTCTCTACTGATCATGCACCTAAAGCTTCTTTTGAATTAAAGGTATTAGGGCTAACTTTTGATGAAGCTAAGATTCTGATTGACGAATTTCTTGATAATGCTAATTTAGCAGGACTAAAGAAGTTACGGATTGTGCATGGTAAGGGGACTGGAGCTTTAAGAATTAAGGTTAGACAGCACTTACAAAGAATTAGGATAGTTAAATCTTTTCATACTCCTCCTGAGAATGCAGGTGGGAGTGGGGTTACCATTGTTGAATTACACTAAAAATAGATATTTTTGAATAATAGATATAAAGTAAAGGATCGAGAAAATGGATAACTCTTTAATAGAGCAAATCAGAGAAAGTAATAACATAGTTGATGTAATTTCAGCTTATGTGCCACTGAAACGTAGTGGTACAAACTACAAAGGATTATGTCCTTTTCACGATGACAGAAACCCTTCTATGATGGTCTCAGAACAGAAACAAATCTTCAAATGCTTTGTGTGTGGTAAAGGTGGAAATGTCTTCACTTTTGTCCAAGAATATGAGAAAATCACCTTCATGGAAGCTGTTAAAAAGCTAGCCCAAAGAGTAGGAATCACAGTTAAAGAAACATCTGGAGATAAAAGAGCTGAATCCAAAAAGACTAAATTAATAAATATCTATCGCTTAGCTAATGAATATTTTGTAAATAATCTTAAAGAATATGGAGATGGAGTCTATAAATACCTAAACAATAGGGGTATATCACCAGAGTTAGCTAATAAAGTTGAAATAGGCTATGCTCTTGATAGTTTTACAGGACTTCTTAACCAAGTCAAGCGGGAAGATATACCAGAAGAGATTATTACTGATAGTGGACTCTTTAAGGACAGCAATAAAGGAAAATATGATGCTTTCCGAAACAGATTAATGTTTCCTATCCATTCTTATACCGGGCAAATTGTAGCTTTTGGAGGAAGACAACTAGAGGATAGTGATATTGGTGGGAAATATATAAATTCTCCAACAACCGAACTTTACACCAAAGGTAATGAACTTTACGGACTCTTCCTCACTAAATATGAGATTGCTAAAACAAATTATGGCATAGTTTGTGAGGGCTATTTAGATTTTCTTAGATTATACTCATCCGGTTTTACCAATTGTGTTGCCGCCTTAGGAACAGCCCTTACAGAAAAACAACTTTCTCTGCTCAGCAGGTATAGCAAAAACGTTTACTTCCTCTTCGACGGTGATGAAGCAGGCAGAAAAGCTACCATTAGTAGTGGCTTAAAATGTATTGAATTAGGCTTAACTGCCAAAGTTATCCCCTTACCTCAAGGAGAAGACCCTGATTCTATTCTTCTCAAAGAAGGAAAAGAATTTTTACAAAAGCTGATTGATCAACCTGTCCCATTTTTAAGATTTGTCAAAGAGACTAAAATTCTGGCTGCTGAGAATAAAGATAAAATAAAACTTCTTTTAGAAAGTGTTGGAAAGGTATCAGATTTGATTGATAGAGAGATGATTATAAAAAATATCAGTGAGGAATTTGGAATTAATGAGAACTCTTTGAAAGCTACCGTAAATCAAAGACAACAGGTAGTCCAAAGACCTAAAACTTCCACAGGATTTACCCTTTCGCAACATAGCGAAGAGAAAGAACTCTTCCAATTTATGTTTAATAACCCTGAAGAGCTAAAAAATATTTGCGAAATCCTTAATTCAGATTACTTTTTTGATGTTAATTATAAAAAAATGTTTAATACTTTGACAGAAAATGAGGGATTTCTTAATTTGTTTACTCATTCCCAAATCATAGATTTTTTCAAAGAAGAGAGTTTAAAGAATATTGCAGTTGAGTTAGTTCTTTTAGGTCAACCTCAAAGAGACATCCTGCACATTATCAAGGATATGAAACTCCGGAAACTGAAAAATGATTTAAATGTTGTAAATAAAGAGATCCAAATCGAAGGCTTTACAACAGAGCTTTTAGAAAAAAAACAGAATATTAAAAACGAAATCTTACGCTTAGATACTGCTATAGTAAGCAATTTATTAACTTGAGGAGATTTGATGCTAACTTATAATGATTGTATAAAAAAATTAGTTGAAATTGGTAAAGAGGCTGGGTTTATTACCTTTAGGCAAATTAACGAGCTTCTTCCTGCTAATCCTATTTTCCTAGACAAAATTGATGATATTCTCTTCGATCTTCTACAAGAGAATATTGAGGTTATTGATGAAACTGAGAATAAAGTTAGTAAAGCTCAAGTTAAAGTTAAAAAAGAGAAGAAATCAAAAACTCTCAAAACTCGTAAATACTACGATGACCCTGTAAGAATGTATCTAAAAGAGATGGGAAGAGTCCCTTTACTTGACCGTGAAGGCGAAATCAGAGTTGCTAAAAAGATCGAAGTTTACCACAAAATGATAACCAGCAATGTCTATCTCTCCGGTTCTACTTTTAGAGAAATGCAGAACTTCTTACACCGCTTTAAAGAAAAAAGAATTAGATTAGACCAAATCTTCAAAATAGATTTTGGAACTGAACTTGATAATAAAAAACCTGATGAAATAATCGAAATTTTCAAATCTAGACTTAATGAAATCGAGAAATGCTTCGATGTTATTGGTGAAATCCTTAATAACACGGACTTTGATGATACCGGATTAGCTGCCCGACAAGAAGAAATAGATTCTAATCGCGAAAGAATCGTAGAACTTTTCTCCACTTTCGTCTTCAATGATAAACTTATAAAAAGATTGGTTTATCGTGTTCGAAGCCTTGTCGATAGAATCCTTGAATCTAATAAAATTATTGATGATATTACTCGAATTAAGAAATTCTCTATCGAAGAAATCTGCTCTTATGGCAGAAAAGCAAAAAAATCTGATGAAGAATTTGAAGAAGTTCGAACTGAGACCAACGTTGATCCTAATATCTTTGTTGAAACACTCAGAAAAATCAAAAATGCTAAAAGAAAGATTCGCCGTGTTGAATTAGAAACTCGCATGACTGCCAGTGAATTAGTCTTCCTTCTCCGAGAAATCGAAAGAGGTGAAAGAACTAAAGAGAGAGCCCAAAGCGATATGATTGAAGCTAACGTAAGATTAGTTATCTCTATCGCTAAAAGATATAATAATCGTGGCTTAGACTTCTTAGACCTCATTCAAGAAGGTAATACAGGCTTGATGAAAGCTGTGGATAAATACGACTATAAAAAAGGATATAAATTCAGTACTTACGCAACATGGTGGATTAGACAAGCTATAACCCGGGCTATAGCAGACCAAGCTAGAACCATCAGAGTCCCTGTCCACATGATTGAATCTATTAATAAAATCAATCGTACCTCCAGACGGCTTATGCAAAAACTGGGTAGAGACCCCTTCCCGGAAGAAATCGCTCAAGCACTCGAAATGCCTATTGATAAAGTTAAATCTATTCTCAATATCTCAAAAGAACCTGTTTCGCTAGATAAACCAATCGGAAACGATTCTGAAGATAGTATCTTAGGAGACTTCATTGAAGATAAATCAACTATATCACCTGAAAGATTAGCTGAAAGATCTCTGCTTAAAAGACAAGTCGACGAAGTTCTGCAAACCCTTACTCCACGTGAGGAAAGAGTTATCAGACTTAGATTTGGAATCGATGATGGCTTCCATAGAACCTTAGAAGAAGTGGGAAATATCTTTAATGTTACCAGAGAACGAATTAGACAAATCGAGGATAAAGCTCTAAAAAAATTAAGACACCCTACCAGAGCTTCCATTCTGCAAGAATTTATCAATAACTTTAACCTAAAAACTTAATTTGTTCTACATAGATTAGATGTTAAAAAGGGAGATTAAAATCTCCCTTTCTGTTTTATCCAAGGGATAAACATTTCCCCAAATTAATAAATGTCTTGACATGATTTTGCAGGGTATAAAAAATAATAAAAAAATATTAGGTATAAAAATGAATATTTCTAAAATAGAAAAATTTAAAAACAAAGTTATTCAAGGTGATTGTTTAGAGGTATTGCAAAATTTCCCAGATAATAGTATTGATATGGTCCTATGTGACTTACCTTATGGAACAACGCAAAATAAATGGGATTCAGTTATTGATTTAGATAAGCTTTGGCACCAGTATAGACGAATAGTCAAAGATAACGGAGCTATTGTTTTAACATCACAAGGTTTGTTCACGGCTAAGTTAATCCTTAGTAATCCAAAAGAATTTAAATATAAAATCGTTTGGATAAAATCTAAGGCTACCAATTTTCTGAATGCAAAGAAACAACCATTAAGGAAACATGAAGATATTTGTGTTTTTTATAAAAATCAAACAACCTATAATCCTCAAATGGAACAAGGGTTAGCATATGACAAGGGTTTTAGAAAAGATCAATATACAGGAAGCTATGGAGATTTCAAACCACGTCATGTTAAAAGCAATGGGGATCGTTATCCTACTGATATAATTACTTTTGCTGATGACGAACAACATGATGATTTTGTTTACTTTAAAACTGCTGAATCAGAGGGGAAAGTATTCCATCCAACACAAAAGCCTATTGAATTAGGAAGATATTTGATCAGAACGTTTTCTAACCCCGGAGATTATATATTAGATAATGCTTGTGGTAGTGGTAGTTTTTTAATTTCGGCTATGATAGAAGGTAGGAATTTCATTGGAATTGAAAAAAATGAATATGCTTTATTGCACAAAAAGAATAAAATTGATTATATTGAGATTTGTACTAATAGAATTGAGGAAACATTGAAAAACAATAACTATGAACAAATGAATATTGATTTTTTTAAAGACCCCATTTCAGAATATCACGTTATTAGATAGTGTGAGTATTATAGAATGTGAATAAAATTAAAATAAACGAAAGAAGTTGGGCAATTGATGTTATAACCGAAATTAATCAGTATCTATCCAATAAATCTTGGGTTATTGCAATGGCAGGTGGAGAAAATTCTTTGAGTTTTGAGAAAAGAACATTATTCCCTGATTTATTGCTCTTCAAAGATAATAATAAAAGTTCTATTTTGCATGGGTGGGAGTTAAAAATGCCAGATACCTCTATCGATGATTTGGAATTTATTAATAATGCCACGCTAAAAGCCAACATTTTGAATAGAAATAGTTTTATTCTATGGAATGTTAAATCGTGTAAATTATATAACAAAGAGGGCAATATTTTTGTAGAAAGAAAATCCTGGAGAATAGACAGTATTCATGACAGATATGATGTAGAGTGTCATGTACATCTTTGGAAGAAGTTGTTGCATGAAATACTGGAATATTTAAACATGTTTTTCTCAAATGCAAATCATAATAAGCAATTAGTTTCACTTTTTTCAATAGAAAAAATATTTGATGTAGTCCTTTCTAATTCTCTAGAAACTAAACTTTCTATTTCTAAAGAAATTAGAAAAAATAGTATTCTGGAAGCAGAGATAAATCATTGGTGGAGCGATACTTCTTATGAGTATGGTTTCTCTTTTGGTGAGGATGATGAAAAACTCAATATTTTGAGTAAAATTGTTCTTACAGATTGGATTATTAAGATAATCTTTGCTAACATAATAAAAAGATATTTTAATGTAGCATTAATTATCGAAAAAATTAAAGAAACAACAGAAAAATCCCAAGCGATTGATTATTTTTCTTACATTTCATTAAATTGCAATTTTTGGAATATTTTCAGACCTCATATTGGACAATCATTGATCGATGATGAATCATGGTTTGAGATTAAACAATTAAACTCCTTTTTTAGCTCAATAAATATTCAAGGTATTGATATTCAAATTATTCAATCCTTCTTTGAAGAGTCTTTGCAATATAGTAAAAGAAGGATAGCTGGTCAATTTACAACACCGGAAATTATAGCAGAGCTCATTGTTAGATTAACTCTTAATGACAAAGAATCATCTGTAATGGATCCATGTTGTGGTACAGGAACAATTGTAAAAAAAGTTATGGAAATCAAACAAGAATACAATATCAACAACCAAGAAATTATAAATAATATCTGGGCTTCTGATAAATATTTCTTTCCTATACAATTAAGTACATTATCATTAACAAATTTAGATCAATATGGACAGATTATGAATATACATTGTTCTGATGTCTTTGATCTTTATGCAGGGCTAATAATTGAATTTAGAAACCCCTTTGATGGTGAAATAGTAAAAAAAGAAGTACCCAAAATAGGTGCAATTATTTCCAATCTCCCTTTTATTAATAATGGGGATATTGATTATGAGAATAGCAATATTAGCGAGATAGAAATTTATATAAAGAATCATATACACAGACCTTATAGATTTAACAGAAGGTCGGATTTCTATATCTATATTATATTTTCTATCCATAAACTTTTACAAGATTCCGGTCGTATAGGATTAATTTTGTCAAATGCTTGGTTAGGCACTGATTATGGTTCACAATTTATCGAATTATTTCAGTTATTTTATGATATAGATAAACTAATCATCTCTGGGAGTAAAAGATGGTTTGGTAATGCGGATATCGTAACCTGTATACTCATTGCTACAAAGAAAAACAACAACACTAATTCTGGATTTATCAGTTTTTGCACTTTGCTGAAACCTATTGAAACATATTTAAGCCTGAAAGACTTATCAGAAAAAATACTCTTAAACAAATCGTCAAATGAAATAAGAATAATTAGAAGAAGCAAGGATAACTTGGAATTTCTTGAAAATAATGGTTTTTCTTGGTCAAGTTTCTTTGTCAATATCGAATGGTTCAATGAAATCCAAAAGAACTTGATTTACGCTCATGAACTATTTGATATTTATCGTGGAGAAAGAAGAGGCTGGAATGATTTATTTTATCCAACCAATGAACCAAATATTGAAAAAGATTACTTGCTTCCTTTAGTGAAAAATCTTAGAACAACGAAAGGTTTAATATGCAATCCAAATTCATTTGCATTTTGTTGTGATCTTTCAATAAAAGAATTAAGAAAAAAGGGACACACCAAAACCCTGTCATGGATAAATAGATTCTCTAAAATGACAAATAGCAAAAATAAACCTTTGCCTGAAGTATTAAAAACAAAACAACATGACTGGTACCAAATGGACTCAGATAATGTTGCGGACTTTGTTATGAATATCAATTTTGCCGATAGTTTATTTGTGGCATATTTAGAACAAAAATCAATTATTGATCAA
The DNA here is from genome assembly GCA_016838885.1 of Candidatus Cloacimonadota bacterium. Classification (GTDB taxonomy): domain Bacteria; phylum Cloacimonadota; class Cloacimonadia; order Cloacimonadales; family JAFGVF01; genus JAEKNW01. The sequence goes on along the minus strand of JAEKNW010000151.1, from coordinate 39,933 downwards.
CGAGTAATCGGATTTAAATCAAAAACTAAATTGTCTCATAAGAGTAAACTCGTGATTTTGGCTCTATTTAATTCAGTTATTAGTATGTTTTTTATAGAGAGTTTAGGATTTGGTAGAGGACTTGGAGCATTGGACTTAAGCTCTACGAAAATAAAAAATAATTTTAGAATGCTCAACCCAAGTTGTCTTACAACTAAACAGCAAGATACAATATTGAGTCACTTTAATAAAATCTTAGTAAGAGATAGAAAACCATTATTAGAAGAAATAGAATCACCCGACAGATTACAATTTGAAATGGAAATTATGAAAGCTTTCAATATTGATAAATCAGTTTATAAATCTATTGTTAATGATCTTAAAAGCTTATATCAAATCAGAGTTAATCTTGAATAAGTTACCTTATATTATGCAACGAAATGGTGTATTATAGATTTAGAAAGAAGTCGCTAAAGCAGAAAAAGTGCCAAATCTCCATCTTTGAGGGAGATATGGGGGGCATCCTTAACTGGTATATAATATATATTCAAGAAGATTCTGTAATTTATTTTTGCTAAAAGAATCTACACTCTTCACCTGTGATACTTAGCTTTCTACTTCGCTAATACATTCTACGTAGCTTTAGAGAAGTAGAAAGCTATGTAGAATGTATTAGCGAAGTATTACTAAAGCTCTACTGCACCATTAGTGATAAACATTTCCCTAAATTAATAAATGTCTTGACATATATCGGGGATAATAAATATTTTGTTACGCTAAAGGAGTTTTATATTTAACTCCTTATAAAAAAGTGAATTAACTTAGAGATAAGTAAAAGAAAAGGAGAAAGGATGAAGACTTTAACTCCCACCCCTGATCAGATTCAAAGGGATTGGTATGTTGTCGATGCTGAAGGTCAAACTTTAGGTCGTATTGCGACAAAAATAGCTTCCATTCTCCGCGGAAAAAACAAGCCTTATTTTGCTACAAACTTAGATTGTGGTGATTTTGTGGTTGTTATTAATGCAGAGAAAGTCGGAGTTACCGGTACAAAAGCAGATTCAAAAGTGTATCAGAACTACAGTGGTTATCCAAGTGGTTTAAGAGAAGTAAGCTTTAAAAAAATGTTAGATGCTAAACCGGAAGAAATTATTAGAAGTGCTGTTAAAGGTATGTTACCTAAAAACTCCCTTGGCAGACAAATGTTTAAGAAACTTAAGGTGTATGCTGGAACTGAACATCCTCATACAGCTCAACAACCAAAGACTTTATAGTTTAGGAGAAATTAATGCAGTATTTCGACGCAACAGGCAGAAGAAAGAATGCAGTAGCACGTGTTAGAATCACCCCTGGAACCGGGAAAAGAATTATCAATGGTATACTTATGAAAGATTACCTTCAAAGAGAAGTTCTTGAAATGGTTGTAGAACAACCTTTCGATGTTTCAGGTTTATCAGATAAACTTGACCTTAAGGTTAATGTTATTGGTGGTGGATTATCAGGTCAAGCTGGTGCTATTAGACATGGTGTTTCTCGAGCCTTAGTAACTTATGACGAATCTTTAAAAGCTGACCTTAAAAAGAATGGTTTTCTTACCCGTGACCCAAGAATGGTCGAGAGAAAGAAACCAGGTCGCCCAAAAGCAAGAAAGAAATTCCAGTTCTCAAAACGTTAATCTATTATTACAGATTAGCAAAAAAGCTGCTTGAAAGTTGCAAGGCGGTGTCTTTTATTAGAATAATATTAGACTGAATTGCGTAAATTTTAAGCAGAAAATTAACCGTAACAAGAGGAGTAATTTAATGTCAGTTGTAACAATGAAACAACTACTTGAAGCTGGTGTTCACTTCGGTCACCAGACTCATAAATGGAACCCAAAGATGAAGAAATATATCTTTATCAAAAGAAATGGTATCCATATATTAGATTTAAAACAGACTGTTGATGCCATCAACGAAGCATATCAATTTCTTAAAGATGTAGCCAGTCGTGGTGAAGAGATATTATTCGTAGGAACAAAAAAACAAGCTGTTGATGCTGTAAAAGAAGCTGCTGAAAAAGCCGGTGTTTTTTATGTAAATAATCGCTGGTATGGTGGAATGCTCACAAATATGAAAACCATTCGCCAATCAATCGAGAAGATGAAGCAGTATGAGCAAATTACTGAAGATGGAAGTATAGCTAATTACACGAAATTAGAAGCTTTAAAGATGAAAAGAATGCACGACAAAATCGAATCAGGTTTGGGTGGTATTAGGGAAATGCAAAAAATCCCTGGAGCAATATTTGTAGTTGATACTAAACAAGAAGCTATTGCTATCCACGAAGCCAAGAAACTAAATATACCATTAATTGGTATGGTTGATACAAACTGTGATCCTGACAAGATTGATTTCGTTATTCCTTCAAATGATGATGCTATCAGAGCTATCAGCTTAATCGCTGATGTTATGGCTAATGCTGTTATCGAAGGTAGAAATATCCTTCAAGAAGGAAATGTTGAATCTCAACTCAAAGAAGAAAAAGAAGTAGTTGAGTCAGAAGCTACAACAGAAAGCCCAGCTCCTGAAGCTACAAAAGTAGAAGCAGAAGTTGTGGAAGAAGCTGAAGCAGAAAAGCAAGCTGAAACCGAAAATAAAGAATAAGAATAAATTGTTAGTTCCCGATTTATTCGGGAACTTTTTTTTAAATTAAATCATAAAAAAGATAGGTGAAAATCTAGATTTTAATAAAGGAGTTAATAATGGCAACAATTACTGCAGCAATGGTGAAAGAATTACGCGAAAAAACAGGCGTAGCTATGATGGATTGCAAAAAGGCTCTAAAAGAGACAGATGGTGATGTAGATCAAGCAGTAAAGTATCTTCGTGAAAGAGGTATGGCTAAAGCAGAAGCTAAAAATGATAGAGCAACTAAAGAAGGATTAATCTATTCTTATATCCATGGAAATGGAAAAATTGGTGTGCTTATAGAAGTTAACTGCGAAACAGATTTCGTTGCAAACACTGATGATTTCAAAGATCTTTGCAAAGATCTAGCTATGCAAATCGCTGCAACAGATCCTATTGCTCTTAGACCAGAAGATATTGACCCACAATTAATTGAAAGCGAAAAAGAAATTGCTAAAAATAAAGCTATCCAAGAAGGAAAACCTGAAAAGATTATTGAAAAGATAGTTGCTGGTGTGATAGAAAAATTCGGTAAGACTAATACTCTATACTACCAAGAATTTATCAAAGACTCAACAAAAGATATCGATACAGTAATAAAAGAGGCTATCTTCAGACTTGGAGAAAATATTCAAGTTGCAAGATTTGCAAGATTTAGTATCTAAGCAAAGGATTTAGCAAAATGAGTCCGTATCATCCCGAAAAAATCAATAGAGTAATCATCAAACTGAGTGGCGAATTTCTCGCAGGAGAGAAGGGATTTGGTTTTGATGAAGAGCTTATTGATCGTATTACTAATGACATTATCGAAGTTAAACGATTAGGTTATAGTGTTGGTATTGTGCTTGGTGGTGGAAATATCTTCCGCGGTGGCACTTGGTCCAATGCCAAAATGAGTAGAGTGACATTAGATAATATTGGAATGATGGCAACTATTCAAAATGCTCTATACCTAGCTGAAGTCTTGAAGATAAAGAACTACTCAACAGAAGTTCTAAGTGCAGTCAAAGCAGAAAAGATAGCAAAATTCTATACTCCAACTCGCGCTATTCAGTCCATGAAAGAAGGCAAAATTGTTTTTCTTTGTGGAGGAACAGGCAACCCTTTCTTTACCACTGATACTGCAGTAGTTCTAAGAGCTGCTGAGTTAGAAGCTGATTTAGTTTTGAAAGGAACCAAAGTAGGTGGAGTATATACTAAAGATCCGGCAAAACACAGTGATGCTGAGTTTATCCCTGAAATTACCTTTGAAGAGGCAATTCAGAGGCAACTCAATGTTATGGATATGACAGCATTTGCTTTGGCTAAGGAAAATAATATCCCAGTCAAAGTCTTTGATTTATCAATCCCCGGAAATCTTGCAAGAGCAATCGCTGATGTAAAAGTGGGAACTTTTGTTGGAAATGATTTAAGTAACTCAAATTAGAGAGGTCAATGATGCAAGAATTATTAAAGAATGTTGATGAAAATATGGAATTAGCACTTGATGCTCTTGGTAGAAATTTTAGTAAACTTAGAACAGGTAAGGCTTCACCTGCTGTTCTAGATGATATTAAAATTAACTACTACGGAACTCCTACACCAATTAAACAGTTGGGCAATATCACAGTCCCTGAAGCACGTACTATCGTGATTCAACCCTGGGATAAAACTATCTTAGCTGAAGTTGAAAAGGCAATCCTAGCAGCAAATATCGGTGTTACACCTGATAATGATGGTAGTGTGATAAGATTACCTTTTCAAGCATTAACAGAAGATAAAAGAAAAGATATAGTTAAACAAGTTAAAAAATTAGGTGAGGATGCTAAGATAGCTGTCCGTAACGTCAGAAGAGAAGCTAATGATCAAGCAAAAAAAATGAAGAAAGATTCTGCAATATCTGAAGATGATGAAGCTAAACTTATCAAAGATATTCAAGAAAAAACCGATAAGTGGATAAAAGAAATTGATCAAACTATCGTAAATAAAGAGAAAGATGTTTTGAGTGTTTAATTCTTAACATTCTAAGATATATTGAAAGAGGTGCTGAATATAGCACCTCTTTTCTGTTTTAAAGAGAAATGGCGTAAAGATGCTTTACGCTTTTAAACTAAAAGGCTCTCTCTCAAGTAGGGTGGGAACTAAATCTAATTGTGAATCAAGAAGCTTCAAAATCCTCATAGCTCCGGAGGAGCGAAATCTTTGTAGATAACAGATGCCAAACAATAACCTAAGCTCCAGAGGAGCGACACAAAAAGCCTTAGATGTGCCGCTCCTCTGGAGCTTATGGATAGTTTTTAGCTTTCTGAACTACAAAGATGTCGCTGCCTCTGCAGCTGGTAGAATGGTGTGTTTTTATAATCCTGTATCTGTTGTGAACATGGCATACTTCAAAGATACTTCTATTTTTTTTTTCTAAGACCCACCCTACTTGAGAGAGAGCCAACTAAAATAGTGGCTCTTTTGAAGGCCAATAACAGAAACTACAACCAGAACCCTGTAAGGGTTTAATATAATGCCAACAATGTAATATAATAAGTCTTTGATATACATGTTTTTATTAAACCCTTACAGGGTTACACTTTTTATATGCATCATAACCCAGGGTTGCGATACTTTCAGCATCTTACCCTGGGCTAAACTATTTATCCCCTTTAGGGATATAAGACCTATCCCTTCAGGATTATGTCTTATTCAACTAAAAACTACTATCAAGAGTACATTCTAATCCGTAAATTAGTGTAATACAATATCTAGTGCAAAATAATGCTAAATATTTTCCACCAGACTTGAACTTGAGCCATAAGAAATTATTGACCAGTCTGTATGGTAATTTTCTTCCCATTGCTCCGCGAATAATCATTGTCTTGCTTCCATTTTGGAGATTCTCAAGTTCTTTTGCTTTAGCGTCAAGATATACGATATGATCAATATTGTCTCCTCTATTCTAGTAACATCATTTTTCTTAAAGTTCTTATTTTTCCTATTGTTTATAAAGAAAATAGATATATGCCTGAAGAAACTGATCTACCAGAATCATAAACCCCCAATTATTGATTCCATTCCATAAGCGAGGAATACTAATCCTATCAACATTAGTATAAATATTAATTTCATGATATTGTTAGATACCTGCAATATATTTACAGTAGCCATAATTAATCGGACCTATTTTCGAAAGTTCGCAAGGAAATTCCTTACAATCAAAACAATAGCGAACTTTCTTTTCAACAGCACAATGCTTGATTTTACAAGGTCCTGTTAGTTTAGGAGTGCAACCTTCTACGCCATTTGGACAGATTCCCTTTTGCATTCTTGGACACTTTTCACAGGCAATTCCGCATACACTTATTCTCATCATTATCTCCTAATTATTATTTTTTATAATTTCAATAATAGGATATTTATCCACTACTTCATTCATATCGATATTGAGATTCTTCAGATGTTTATTGAAAAAAATCAAAATCAACTCCCTCTGAAGAGAAATTGCTTCTTCACCACCGGGTTCAAACAATCTTAAATCCGTGAAACTGCTATGGGAAAATCCTTTGATAATAGCTTGATAGCAATCATTTTGAGAATTTTGCATTAATGAGGTGGCTCGTAAATAAGAATTTTCTCGTTGATTACTCGAAACAAACATAAAGGGTATTTCTAATTTATTATAGACTAAATCTCCAAATTGAAAACCATCAAGGTTAATTCCAGCATCGATTTCAGGACAATCAAAAGCCATTTGACCAGCTACTGCACCACCAACTGAATGACCAAAAATACCCATGTTCTCGAAATCAAAAGCTCCTCTAAGATTAGGACTATCTTTAGCTATTTCTTTTAATTTTTCAATAACTACTTTGTTGTCTTTGGTCCACAGACGCGTGCTTTCATTATGTAATGGACTAAGTGATATTAAATCAAGGTAAGCTTTCTCAATTTTCTTGATATTATCTGAGTTTAAGATAATATCTTGAAGCTTATTAACTGCTGGACCACTCAACTCAGGTTCTCTTTTTCTATAGAAATCATTTTCGGGATTATTTCTAACTACTTCACCAGTTTCAGTGATGAACAGTGAAGACTCGTTCTCATGAGCAATACTGACAACAACATAGCCATGACTTGCAAGGTCTTCAAACACAGACTGATAGACAGAAGTGAATCCACCGTATCCATGATTATATAAAAGAATCGGAAACGAAGTATCTGGGACAGCTGGAGCATTTACATAAGAATTAGTTCTTACTAAAGGTTCATAGCTATTAAAGAAAAGGGGTAATCCCATAAATTCTGCAGCTGCTCTAGCAACTTCCTTGCTATGATAAACTGCGGTTTTAGTTTCGTTTGGATTTGTTGGATACCAAAGTTGAAAAGAAACTGTGCGATTACTTGTAGATTCAGATTTTGGGTAATAATGACTTGACTGAGCAACATTGTATTCACCAGTAGGGGTAGGCAATTTGAGTGTTGTATGTTTAAGATCCATATCTTTCCCTAGTGCTAAAATATGGATTTTTAGCTTATTATTATTATTTACAATAACGGCTTTAAACGGTAATTCAACTGTTTCTCTATTACTATTCAAGAACATTAAAGTTCCTGTTTCAATTTGTTGAGTTCCAATCTTTTCAATTTTTATGTTTTCATATCTAATAGTCCTAATCGAAGTATTTTTCCATAGGTATTCATAGAAGGAAATGATAGCTTCTTTACTACATTTGGGAGTACTATCAGGGTATAGTAATGAAGCATTATCTGAGAAAATATTTTCAATCATTCTTAAATTATTCGTTTTTTCAGCGGTCTCTAAATCAATGATAAGGCATTTCTCATCATTAATATCTTTAGCTGCCAACAGATCTAAGAACGCCAATAGTATTAATGTTATAATTGAAATTTTCATAATCTTTTCAGTTCCTTTTTATTTTATTTTACACTTAATCTTGTGCATTTTCATGTTAACTGTCATAAACTATTGATTCAGATTTAAGACACCCCTTTCACTTCTTATGATTGGTATTCCAGACCCATAAATAGTTAGCTCAACATTAAATCTATTTTCATTTATCCACACGATAAATCGACCCCCAGCAAAAGTACCTTCTTCTAATTCAAAGTACTTGCATCCTTCTTCATCAACTGTCTTCTCTGCCTGTATATAACCTTGCTCGATTATTAAATTATTCCCATTATCTGAGAAAGTAACTTCATAAGAGATATTCCCAGATGTCTCATAATAATTACTTTCATGAAGATTATCTATTGGGGATTGTACTTCAGGATTCTCACACAATCTATCAATATTTAGAATATAACTAGCTCCATTTAGTGATGAAAACTCAGTTATGTAATTTTCAGTAGGTTTGGTGTTTTTACAACTAATCATTAGTAATATAAAACTCCAACATACGATTATAAGTTTCAATTTCTTCATTTTGTACTCCTAATTAGTACTTTTAACTTTTCAAGAGTATTACTAGACTTACTGTTCCCATTCAATTCGATTGATTTTTCATAGTATTTGATAGCTAAGTCGATTTTACCAATCAAAGAATATGCTTCGGCAAGACTATCATAAACATTTGCTGATTTGGGATACTCTTCAACATTAATTATAAATAACTTAATCGCATCTTCCATTTTTCCCTCTTTAACAAGTTGATAACCGAGGTTATTTAATTCCGCTTCATCAAATATAAATCTATCTTTCAATTTACTTTCTTTAATTTTCCTATAAGTATTAATTGCATTATCTATAGAATCCATAACAATGATATCATATAAATATCTTCCAATAGATTCTTTGCTTAACTTATCGTATGGAATATAACCTTCCCATTCCCAAAGAGTGAAATTATCCTTGATGATATCTTCAAGGAGATATTTAAAAATTAGTTCAGCATTATCACTATTGGACATTAAAATTATAGAGCTTCCAACTTCTGGAAAAGATATTGTATAGTTTTGAAATCCCATACCATGTCCTTCTTTCAAAAATGCTCTACCAATTTTCGTATCCATTACAACACAACCTAAACCATAAGAAAGATTAACTGAGTTATATCTATCTGTCTCTTCAAAAGACAAAGAAGGAAACTGATTTTTTTTCTTAATTCTAATAGAAGGTGATATAATTCTTTTTACTAATCTTTCATTATTTTTATCCATTAGGTGTAAAATAAACTTAGAAAAATCTATGATAGTTGTTTGCAATGATCCTCCAGCTCCAGCATTGCTGTTAAACTGTAAGCCATAAGTATCTTCAAGGATGTTATGGCCAGAAGCATAACCTTCATTAAGATTCTTTAGGGAAAGATAACTGCTGTTCGTCATTTTAAGTGGCTCAAACACTATTTTCTGAGCTAATTCTTCTAATGAAACACCCGTAATCTCCTCAATAACAAGCTGTAAAAAAGAAAATCCCTCTCCAGAATATGCTGTATTTGAACCCGGCTTAAAAAATATTTCAAGCTTATGGTCACGATTGAAATATCTTGAATTAGGAAATCCGGTAGAATGAGATAAACAATGTCTTGCAGTAATCTCTTTCCACCTACTATCATTCTTAAGATCTGCAAACTCCTCGAAATCATAAATTGGTTTATCTAAATACTTATATAAAGGTTTATCTAAATCAATAAGATTATTCTCGGCAAGAGAAGATACAATATAAGCAAATACTAACTTACTGAAAGATGCACCACTCATGATTGAATTTTCAGTTAACTCAGTGTGGTTAATCTTATTTTTATATCCATAAGATTTAATATATGCAAGCTCATTATTGGTAATAATAGATAATGATAATCCTGTGACATTAGCTTCACGCATATAAAAATTAACTAAGCTATCGACTTTGTTTATTGTTATTAAAGAATTGTCTAATCTTTTAATAGTTCCATTATGTCTAGTTTTATCGCAAGCAGTAGTTACTAACATGTTGAATGTAATGATTATAAGTATTAGTAAAATTTTCATTTGGCTCTCCTAGAGATTGTTTAATATTGTTTTCAAGTGTAAATTATAATATTCATCTGCTTTTTTCTCTGAAATTGTTTTGGTAACAAAAAGATGTTGAAAGATAAAGAAGATAAATCCACGAGTTGTTGACATAATGTATCCCAGAAGAAAATCTTTGTCTTCCATTGTTTTGAAATGCCCAGTTTCTTCTCCTAATAATAATTGGTTTTTTAACTGACATGCATCATCAACGAAATACTTCTCATATTTTTCTATTAATTCTGTTGCTAGATTAGGGATAATTTTCCTATATAGTAGGAATTCGTAATCATATGACATCATGTAGAATACATAGTCTTTTTTGGCAAACCTATAATATTCAACTAGGTAGTTGGAAATTTTCTGTTGCGGATATTCCCCCTTGTTAAACTCATTTTGACATGAGCGTAACCTTACAATATCAAATGATCTTATTACATGATAAAACAGTTCATCTTTACTCTTAAAATAGTAGTAAAGAGTTGATTTCCCAAATTCAGCATCCTTAGCAATTTGATTTAAGGAGACATTATCAAATCCAAACCTGATGAAAAGTTTCCGGGCTGATTTAATAATCTTTTGTTCTCTCATAACATATTCTTTTTCAGTTCTTTCCATCTCGACTCCTATTCTTATATTCGACCACTGGTCTATAAAATATTGATATGAATTCTTGTCAATGTTTTTTTCTGAGATGCTATTTATACATATTGAACTTTTGGATTTGTTTAAGCTCTAAGTGGACTAGATAAAAGAATACTTAGCCTCTAGTTGCTCTTGATATTTTGTAAAAAAGTCCGAAATTCATCCCATCACCTCCAGCAGTAATCTGGAAGCCTATGGTGTTTTTTTAGACTCAAGTTCAAGTCTGGTGGAAATTATCATGAGCAAAACATCTTTGTATAACTTTCTGCCATTATGAACTTTGTAGAACTCTCTGCCATTTACTGGGTCTTTATTGGGGGTCTATTGGGCATCTATTAGGTCACTATTAGAAAAAAAGCTAACAGTGATACAATAGACAAGTGGTAAAACCACAGTGGTAATGTGATTGATAATAGACAGACTCATGCAAAATGAGCTTTTCCTGACTTGGAGCACGACTTCTTCTCTGGGAGCGCTAACATCCCTGCTGGCATTCTTAACTGGGATTGCGGGCATATTCTTTGGGATTGCGGGCTTCCAGCCCGTATTCATTTCTCCTAAAGAGGAGAAATGATCTATCTTGCTAACAGCAAGATGATAAGAACCGGCAACGAGTTACCGGTTTCTAATACGGGCTTGAAGCCCGCAATCCCAGCACTCTTCATCAAAGTTCTACTGCACCATTCGGGTTAAACAAATAAACAAAAAAAGAGGCTGATTTCTCAGCCTCTGATATTTATTTATAGTATCTTCTTATTTTTGAAGAACCATTTTTCTATTAATAGTTTGGTTGTCAGTTTTTACTCTGAAGAAGTAAACGCCACTAGCAACATTGTTGTTTTGTGTGTCAGTACCATTCCAAACGATTTCTTTATTACCGGCTTCAACATTACCATTAAGGATAGTTTTAACTAACTGGCCTTTAAGGTTATAAACAGAAACATTAGCATTTCCAGCTTTTGACATGTTGAATCTGATGGTAGTTAGAGGGTTGAATGGGTTAGGATAGTTACCAACATTAGAAACTACAGGAGCAATTTCTTCGTCATAGTTATCCACAGAACCATCAACAACTAAAGCTCTCACCATAAGGTTACCTGTAGCTTGATTATTCCAGTTTGCACCTTGGTCAGTAGATAGGTAATAATTTCCTTGAGTATCAGCATCTAAACCGATAAGAGGAGCATTATTAACATTAACGAATGCAATGAAGAACTGTCCATTGTCAAATGTATATTCGTTTTGTAATTCGATTGTATTCCAACCTTGAACTAATTCAGTGTTTTGAATAACTGCAGTAGCAAGATTTTCAGCTGGCATACCATTTTCTACAGTATAGATTCTATAGAGCATATTTGCACCATTCATGGTATGAATATAGAATTTGATATATTGAAGAGTAGCTTCGTGGGTGTGAACAAATTTAGTACCCATGAGATGACTTACACCTGCAGTTGCTGCAGATTCAGCACTTCCATCATCATTCATAACTTCAGTAAGTCCACCAGGTAATAAGAATGCTGTAGTAGTGATACCTTGAGATTCGTTAATACCAAAGAGTGCCGTAACTTTATAATAGTTAAGAGCACCAAGAACTGGTGAAGTATGAAGATATTCTGTGTCAACAGTTTCTGCTAAGTAAGTGTAGTTGTTACCATCTTCAGAATGATAAACTTTGTAGCTGTCAGCTGAAGGAAGAGTTGGATCGTCTTCCATGATAGTAGCTTTGATACCGACATTCATAAGTCCGGTATATGCTTCAGTAACGATAGTCCAAGTTCCTTGGATATTAGCATAAGAACCTACGGTAGTAGAAGTATCATCAGCAAGTAAACCTTGGTTGGTGATATCATAATCGCCAACACCAACAAAGATAGAACCATTTGCAGGAACTATGATGTTTTCTGACATTACATCAACATTCATCCAAGTTTGAGAAATCATTCCAGTAATACCGGCAACAGAAGCTAGTTCAGCACCAGGTAAACCACCGGCATTAGCCCAAGCATAGACAGTTGCTGAACCGGTTACACCAGTTTGATTGTATAAATTAAAACCAATTTTTGAAAGAGGTTTGTCGTAGTTATCATTATTTTCAACTTTAATTGCATAAGGCTGTCCATCATTAACATAGCTAACCCATGCACTATTAGTCCATGCGAATTCTGTTTCAGTCATTTGAAGAGGTTGTTGCCAAGTTAGTTGAACTTCTTCACCTTGTACTTCTGCTTGAAGATTGTGTGGCTCTGCAAGGAAAACTTCAGTAGTTATTCTAAAGTCATCAACCATGATACCTGAACCTTGAGGAGTATCATCGTCAGAACGGAAGTAAATTTTAAATCTTACATCTTCACCAGCATAGTCATCAAGTCTTGCATCTAAAGTGTAAGCTTCATGTACAGGCATCCAAACATCAGGAGCGTCTGAATAGATATAATTGTTTCCATTAGGATCTGCGTATGGATTTGACATAGCTAACCATGCATTTGAACCATCAAGTTGAATTTCATATCCCCAGTAGTCAAGAGCAGAAACAGCTCCACCTGCATCAGGATCAGTAAAGTCACCCATTAATTCGAAAGTGGCTAATATTTCACCTTCTGTAGGAAGAGTAATTACTGGAGAAATAATTGCATTTAAAAGATTAGGATCGTAAGAGCCTGCCTCATTCTGTAATTGATAAACATGAGTTCCTGAGAAAGCATTAGTAACTTCAGCTAAAGACCAGTTGTTTCCACCTAGAGGAACTAAACTTGAAGCAACCATGTCGCCTGCAGTACCATTATTAGAGAATGAAGCAAGAGCGATGTTATCAATTTTAACACCGAACATATCTTCATCATCACCAGTGTTAAAAGCTGGGTCAGAAGCAAAAGCAAATCTTACATATACTGTTTGCCCTTCATAAGCTGATAAGTCAAAAGATGCGTTAACCCAACCATCAGAAGAGCCGCCCCATCCAGGAACATTTGGACCTTCACCATGAATTTCACCAAATGAATACATTGATGTTGCATCGTAAGCAGGAGTTCCACTTACAACAGTCCAGTTTTCTTGGTCAGTAGAAACACGAATATTGATACCATCCCAACCGTTGTATTCGCCAGTTCCACCTGGTTCTTCAACATTATAGTTTAAATCGAAAGTTAAAGTTGAGTTACCTGCTGAAAGAGGGATAGCGGGAGTGTCTAAAACTAAATAGAGGTTATCAATATAACCACCATTGTCTCCACCCATCCACCAAACGTCACCATAAGTTCCGCCTTCGTTATAGATGTGCCATTCTTGAGGAGCGTCAGTTTCATCAACTATAGTCCAGTTATCTTCACCTTCAAAATCATCAATCCAAGCGATTTGTTCAAAACGACTATCTCTTGAATTTTGTGTGTTACTCATTTCCGCAACTCTAAAAGAGTTAGCAAAAGATGTACTAACTAATAAAACTAAAGCAAGTACAAATAACAAGTTCTTTTTCATATTTCCTCCCAGAAATTTATAAATTTAGTTATCTATAAGGCAAGTTACAAGTCTTTAGACAAATGTCAAACTTTTTTTTACATTTTTTTTAAAAACTGCATTAACGATTATCTCAAATGCTCTATCTTTATGCTGAAATGCATGTTAGCTTAGCTATACTGAAGTCTGTATAAATCATAATAGAGTCCTTCTTTGCGTAGTAATTCTTGATGATTACCCTCTTCAATTATCTTACCTTTGTGAAGTACAATAATTCTATCTGAGTGCTGAATAGTAGATAATCTATGAGCAATAATTATTGAAGTTCTGTTTTCCATAATTTTCTGCAGGGCATCTTGGATTAGAATCTCAGTTTCAGTATCAATATTTGAGGTTGCTTCGTCAAGGATAAATATTGAAGGATTATAGGCCAGAACGCGGGCAAAGGCTATCAACTGTCTTTGTCCAACAGAGAAAGTAGAACCTCTCTCCATTACCGGTTCGTAATATTTACCTGGTAGTTGTTGGATAAAGGTATCAACATTAACATGTTTTGCAACTTCAATCATTCTATTATCATCTAGATTTTCGTTATTAAGCAGAATATTATCTTTAATAGTCCCTGAGAAGAGGAAAACATCTTGTTGGACTATTCCAATATTTTGCCTGATATCGTGTAATGAATAAGAAGTAAGGGGTTTACCATCGATAAGAATATCTCCCTTTTGATAAGGATACATACCTAAGATTAGATTAACTATGGAAGTTTTACCTGAACCGGTATGTCCCACTAAAGCAACTTTTTCTCCAGGATTTATGGTAAAAGAGACATCTTTTAATACCCATTCATCAGGGTTATAAGCTAACCAGACATTACGAAACTCGATTTTACCATCAAAGATTTTGTTCAAAGTCAGCTCATCTCGATAATCATCCTGTTCATCTTCCATAAGGTCAAAGATTCTTTCAGCACCGGCCATAGCTCCTTGTAGGATATTAAACTTTTCACTAAACTCATTAATAGGTTGAAAAAGTCTGGTAACATAGAAGGTAAAGGCTGTGAAAGTACCGATGGTGATTATCCCATCAAGGATTTGTCCACCACCATACCATAAGATTAAGGCAACAGAGACTTGAGACATAACGTGAATGATAGGTCTAAAGAAGGCAAAGAGCTTTAATTGGGAATAGTTAGTCTCAAAATACTCTTGGTTAAGTTGGTCAAAATGAGCCATCTTGATATCTCTTTGATTAAAAAGATTGATAATCTTCACACCTGACATGTGTTCAGCAAGAGTTGCATTAAGGGCAGCTAATTTCTTTCTTACAACTCGATAAATCTTACGAGTTTTCTTTTTAAAGATATTAATTAGAATTATCACAAATGGAATAGTTATAAAACTAATCAGAGCTAATTCCCAGTTAAGAGTAAGCATAATAGCTATAATAATGACAATCATAATAACATCTTGAACTATGGTAATAACACCAGCAGCCAGCATTTCATCGATAGATCTAATATCATTTGTTACCCTAGTTACTAATCTTCCTACCGGATTTTTATCAAAGAATGAAGTTGGCATCTTTTGAAGATGGCGATACAAGTCTGTTCTAAGGTCATTCATTGCATGTTGAGAGAAGTAACGAGTCATATAAGTCTGTAAGAACTGAAAAACAAACCTAAGACTGATGAATGATAGATAGATGAGTCCTAAAATCCAAAAGTTAATTACTATATTTCTTTTCCCTAGAAGCTTATAATCAATCTGTTTATTAAGATTAAGGATATCTGCAGCAGAGAGGTTTTTTACAGCAGAATAGGGAAGGGCAAGATGTTCATCTGATATCTCAGTAAGGGTTTGTTCTAATTTGTTATCTGTGATAATTTGGATATTTCTGGTATTATAAGGGACAACATAAAAGAGTTCTTTATCAATTTTATATCCAGACATTTTCTCTGGGAATAGTTTTTGGACTCTTTTAACTTCCTGACTGTCAATAATAAAAGATATTGTTCCATTATAGGAACTAATGTAATAGCTGTCTTCATCTAGAATCTCTTCTAATTGTTCTTTATTCTCTTGAGTTTGGGTAATATAGATTTGCTTATTAGGGATGATAAAATCATCCAAAGCTGATTTTGTAATCAAAGGAAGAACTAATTCAATTCCGGCAATTAAAAACAGAACAATAAGCGATAATATAACCATCCAGATGTATGGCTTAAGATATTTTAAAAGATTGGCAATCAGTCTTCTATCTAATATATTTTTCTTAATTTCATCAAAATCCATTCCTGCATTTCTCATTAAAAATCTCCTTCTAAGCGCTCTTCAATTTTCTGTTTATCATCTAAATCTTTATAGATACCATTTAGAGCAAGGAGCTCAAGATGATTTCCACTCTCTACTATCTTACCTTCATCAATCACGATAATTTTGTCAGCATGACTGACAGAGGAGATTCTGTGAGATATAATGATAGTAGTCTTGTTTTGACGATATTCAATAAGATGATTAAGAATATTTTTTTCTGTTAAAGTATCAACAGCTGAAAGAGCATCATCTAAGATTAATACTTGAGGATTGCATAAAAGTGCCCTAGCTATAGCAACTCTTTGTTTTTGACCACCGGAAAGGGTAGTTCCTCTCTCGCCTACTATTGTATCAAACTTATGTTCAAAGTCCATAATATCATCATAGACTTGTGCTAGTTTAGTTGCTTCTGCAATTTCTTCTCTGCTAGCATCAGGTCTTCCCAAAGCTATGTTATTAGCGAGTGTTTCAGAGAATAAGAAAATATCTTGGGGAACCATAACTACATCGCGATGTAGAACCTCCAAAGGAATCTTGTGAACATCATGACCATCAATGAGAACACTATTTTTAGGGGGATTATAGACTCTGGTTATCAAATCTATCAAAGTTGATTTACCACAACCTGTTTTACCTACAATAGCAAGAGTTTTACCTTTTTCAATTGAAGTATTGATGTTTTCAAAAATTTGGGCAGATGAGTCAGGATAAACAAAATTAAGGCCATCAATTTCAATTTTTCCCTTTATCTCCTTGATAGAATGATCAGCATCTTTATCAGAGATTTGAGGTTCAGCATCAAAGATAACATTCAATCTTTTAAGAGAAGCTGTCCCGCGTTGGTAATGATTAACGACCATCCCGATGGCCATCATCGGCCAAATTAGCATT
This sequence comes from Candidatus Cloacimonadota bacterium, assembly GCA_016838885.1. Lineage (GTDB taxonomy): Bacteria > Cloacimonadota > Cloacimonadia > Cloacimonadales > JAFGVF01 > JAEKNW01. The sequence continues at coordinate 23,000 of JAEKNW010000151.1, read as the reverse complement.
CCTAAGTATGAATTAAAGGCATAAAAATCACCAATGGAGATAGTCCCATTAATAGCTAGTTGACCACCCAGAATTAAGGTTATTAACATGGAAATACTGATTATAAAACCCATGAAAGGGTGGAAAACACCATCAAGTATAGCCATTGATATATTCTTTTGCACATAATCTTTTGAAGTTTCTTTAACTTTCTCTAGCTCCTGATCTTCTTGAACAAAAGCTTTAACTACGCGAATACCCGAGATACTCTCTTGAATAGTACCGGACATACTAGAGAAAGATTCCTGAACTTGACCGAATCTTTTTTGCAGTCTCTTGCCAAAGTAAAGAATACTAATAGTAATAATTGGCATAGGAATAATTGCATAGAGGGTTAACCTTCCGTTGATTCCAATCATAAAACTGAGAGAGGCTATAGTCATCACAATGATATCAAAACCGGCAATTAAGCCAAAGCCAAACATCATTCGTACAGCATTGAGATCATTCGTCGCATGAGCCATTAAATCACCAATTTTATGACGATTAAAAAAGTTTTGTGACAGCCTCATCAAATGCTCATAAAACTGATGCCTAATTAATTTCTCTATAATAAATGAATTACCAATAATGAGCATTCTCCAAAAGAATCTCATAATCATAATCCCCACAGTAAGACCCAATATCTGTGCTGCAATAATTACAAGCCCTGATTTCAGAATATCTTGAGTTTGAATTCTGTCTATGGCATTTTTTGTTAGGATTGGGATAATTAACTGAATAACATCTACTATAAGAAGAACAAGAAATCCTAATAAAATACGTGGAAAACTTTTTTTAACATATTTAATAACATGTCTGAACGGTCCCATAAAAATCCTTTTTTTACCCGAATGATGCACTCTTACCTAAAGTTCTATTGCACTATTCGGGTTTAAATAGAGTAATTCGTGTTAATCAACTAATTAATTTGAGCAGTCTCATCTCAGTCAGCTTCAATATTCTGAATATCCTTTTGGTCTGATATAACTAAATCATCAGCAGCAGAATTTTCTGAATCTACAGAAGATGTAGACTCCACATTATTCTTTTGATTTTTTTTATTTTGATATTCTTGATCCCACTCTTTCAAATCTTTCATAGTTTCTTCCTTGGCATTATTAAGCATAAGCATCTGATTCAGTTCAAAAGAGCCTTGATCATAAAGTCTTTCAATATAAGGTGAGTAGGTGATGATTAGCCCTGCAAAAATAATAGAGACTATACTCATTAACTTTATCAGGATATTCAAAGATGGACCTGCTGTATCTTTAAGTGGGTCTCCTACAGTGTCTCCAACTATGGAAGCTTTATGAGCAGTTGAATTCTTACCACCAAATTGACCTGTTTCGATGAACTTTTTCGCATTATCCCACGCACCACCGGAGTTATTCATAAGAATTGCTAAAACTAACCCTGAAATTAATGTTCCTACTAAAAGTCCTAAAACTCCGGGAATACCTAAAATTAACCCAACAATAATTGGAGTAATCAGGGCTAACATAGCAGGTCTTACCATTTCTCGTTGAGCCCCTTTGGTAGAGATTAAGACACATCTCTTATAATCAGGAGTTGTCTTTCCCTCTAAGATACCGGGGATTTCTTTGAATTGTCTGCGAACTTCTGCTACCATATCTCCTGCTGCATTTCCAACAGCTTTTATGGTATAAGCAGCGAAAAGGAAGGCTATCATTGAGCCAATAAAGGCTCCAGCTAAAAGTTTGGGATTCATAAGATTGACATTGTAGTGGGTCATGAAATCTGAGACACTTGCAACTCTCAAGCTTAGTCCATTAATTAGTTGTTGTGGATCTACGCGCATTAAAGAGATTCGTATCTCTTCAATATAGGCTGCTAGCAGGGCCATAGCAGTCAAGGCTGCCGAACCTATAGCAAAACCTTTACCTGTGGCAGCAGTTGTATTCCCAACAGCATCAAGAGCATCTGTTCTGCTTCTGACTATTTCAGGAAGAGCTGACATCTCTGCATTACCCCCAGCATTATCAGCAATAGGACCAAAGGCATCCATAGCTAAAGTAACACCTAAAGTAGCAAGCATCCCAACTGCTCCAAAACCGATTCCATAGAGGCCCAATTCAATACTTGCCCAACCACCGCTGGCACTAAAAGCAATTAAAATAGCAGTAGCAATTATGATAACAGGCGCTGCAGTAGATTTCATCCCAACAGCTAAACCATCGATAATTACTGTTGCAGGACCGTATTCCCCTTGCTTGGAGATTCCTTGAGTCGGAGCATAAGAATCTGATGTATATCTTTCAGTTGAATAGCCTATCAAGATACCGGCAATAAGTCCTGTTATACTAGCAATAAAGACCCCTAGATAGATGGAAGGATGAAGTAAATATTTACAGATAAAGAAAGAGGCAATCGCTATCAAAGCTGAGCTGATATAAACACTTTTATTTAAAGCAAACATTAAATCTTTACTTGTGGCATTATCTTTAGTAGATACCATGTAGATACCAAGAATAGAGAGAATTGCTCCGATTCCTGCTAAAATCATGGGTGCGATAACGAAGTTTAAGCCCCATAGAGCTTGAAATTCGGCCCCAAATTGAATAACTGCTGCCATACCTAAGGCTGAAGTCGCCAAGATTGAACCTACATAAGATTCATACAAGTCAGCTCCCATTCCAGCAACATCTCCCACATTATCACCAACATTATCAGCAATAGTAGCTGGGTTACGTGGGTCATCTTCAGGAATACCTTCTTCAACTTTTCCCACTAAATCAGCTCCAACATCGGCAGCTTTAGTGTAAATACCTCCACCAAGCCGAGCAAAAAGAGCTTGAGTTGAAGCACCCATCCCAAAGGAAAGCATCACAACAGTTATTTGGTGTAGCTCCATTCCTATCTTTGTTAGGAAATAAAACCAAGCTGAAATAAAGATTAAAGCCAACCCAACAACCACCAAGCCCATAACAGAACCTGCACGGAAGGCTACTTTAAGACCTTTATTAAGACTTTTACTACAAGCTTGAGCTGTTCTTGAAGAGGCCATTGTAGCAGTTTTCATTCCAATGAATCCTGCTAAACCACTGAAAAAACCTCCAGTTACAAATGCAATTGGAACCCATGTGTTTAGGATATTTAAGCCCCAGGCCATAAGATTAAAAATTAGAAAACCAATTAAAAAGAAGATACTTACTCCAATATATTGTTGCTTTAGATAAGCATAAGCTCCCTCTCTAATATAACCTGCTATTTCCTGCATTCTATCATTGCCGGGATCCTGTTTTTTTACCTCTCTGTAAAAAATAAAAGCGAAAATAAGTGCTAGTATTGAACCAAATGGGGCAATAAACCAATACCATGGTAGATTCATATTTACTCCTAAAATATTATTATTTTCTTAATCACATAGTTTATCTTACTGTGGTGCTATGCTTTTAAGGAAATTTTCTTGAAAAAAATGGGCAACTAATCAGATTAATCACTCATCTATAAACAAATTATATTATGTTCTTTGATGATGTCAATAAGTTTTTTGTGATTATTAAAAAATTAACTCTTTTAGATAATATGGTTTTGAGTGATGAGTTAAGGGTAATGAGTGCTGGGTGAAAAAGCTTAGATAGCAAAGATGTTGAGATTGCTGTTCCATCTAGAGCATATCTTTTAAGTATTTAAGGTATCTTGCTGTCAATCCCCAGATTTTCTCATTTTGCCATTCAGTGTAATAAACACTATAACTTTTCTTACCCCAAGAGCCTTGATATCTAAGGGGAAGTCCTAATTTCTCCACAGGAAGAATATTAGGTTCTGAAGATGAAGTTCCTGAGTAATTGGTCGAATGAATCTGATAATGTTCGAACTTGAGTGTTTTTAGGTCAGATAGAGGAAGTGTAAAAACTTTCTCAACTTCATCATGATTAATCAAGAGTTCTGAGAAATCTACTTTTTCTATTTTTCCGATGAAGGCATCTATAAGCTTGCCGTCAGGAGTAATTAAGCGGGGCAATCTGCTGATTAGAGATATTTTATCTACACTGATCCCTAACTCTTCTGATGTCTCGCGTATTGCGGTAATTAAAGGGTTTTGAACTTCATTAGCTTCAACTCTTCCACCAGGAAAGCAGATTTCTCCGGCTTGAGGAATATTATTTGCTCTCTTTTCAAAAAGGAGAGAACATTGACCTTGGACATTGATAAGGGGAAGAAAAATAGCAGAATGTTTAAACTCTTCATAGTTTATGACTTCCGGGTGATAAGCGATTAAAGATTTTTTTAGTTTAGTAAGTAAATTCTTCATCTTGATAAACCACTTCTCCATCTATAATAGTTAATAGCGATTTTGCAGTAAGCCAGAACTCAGGTTGAGCATGAGAGAAATCTTCAATAACTATCAAGTCTGCTAAATAACCTGCTTTAATTTGACCTCTGATATACTCTGATACAGAAGCTTGAGCTGCCCAACTTGTATAACCTTTTAATGCATCGAGGGTTGAGATAGTTTGGTCTGGTCGCCAGCTAGGCTTAGAAGGGTCATTCATAGCTTTTCTTTGGATAGCGGCGTAAATACCTTGAAAGGGATTAATAATCTCTACAGGAGCATCTGAACCAAAACCACAATCTATCCCCATATCTATCAAATCTTTAAAACTATAAGTGAAATTAGCTGCAGACGGAGTATATTTTTGAATTGAATCTATGTCATATCTCAGGTGAATTGGTTGCAAAGCAATATAGATATTGTTATCCTTAATTGCTTGATAGTCAGAAGGTCTAACACATTGCAGATGTTCAATCCTATGCCTGAGAGATGTGTCAAATTGTCTACACTTTTCAATAGTTGAGATGACTTGATGGCAGCACTTATCACCAATAGCATGAATAGAAGAAGATATTTTATGTTGAGCAGCCTTGGTAATCATAGCTTGAAGCTCATCTTCAGTATAGATAGATGTCCCATAGTTATCAGTACCGGCATAAGGCTCGTACATAAGTGCTGTTTGAGAACCTAGGGCACCATCCATGAAGATCTTCTGACCACCGATTTTAAGAGATTCTGTTCCTGAATAGGAGGTGATTTTCTTCTTAATCATTTTATCAACTATTGCTTGTGGGAAGTGCCAGCAAAAGCGAAACTTAGTGCCTGACTCTATAACTTGAGTATAGTATTCAAACTTATCTTCAGTTTCCATAACATGCACCCCGGTAAGTCCCATAGCATAGCAATCATCGATAGTCATTTTAATTGCTTTTAGAGCTAAATCTAAGGGATAAGGTGGAGTAACTTTATCTATTAATTCCCAAGCTTTCTCGTGAGTAAATCCGTTTGGCTCCCCATTTTCAAATCTACCTAAAGAACCTCCCACAGGGTCAGGAGTATCTTTTGTAATAGCAGCTTTCTCAAGAGCTAGGGAGTTGCACCATTTAGAATGGAAGTCTTTACTCTCTAAGGATACTGGTATATCAGGAAAGATCTCATCTAGGAAGTACTTATTAAATCCCTCCAAGTAAGGATAGATGTTTTTATTCCAACCGCTCCCGCCTACCCACTGTAGCTTAGCCGGCATATTTTTCTTAAATTCTACTAAAATCTTTTTTACATCTTCTAATGATTTAGCAGGTGATAAATCAACAGCAATTTTTGTTTTAGCAAGCTCAAAGAAGTGAGTATGAGTGTCAATAAAACCTGGGAGTAAGACTTTTTCTTGCAAATCTATCTTTTCAACATCTTCAATTTTGTTTTGGTTTAGATAGGCATCTAACTCTTTTTTGCTTCCAACTTTTTCAATCTTATCATTTTTAATAAGAACAGCTTCTGAGATTAGATTAGAAGTGTCCATAGTATATACTTTTGCATTATAAATAAATTTTCTCATAGCTCCCTCTTTCTCAGTTAAACAATTAAACAAATCAACGGTTCAACAATTCAACCTTCTTCTTATCAATTAAACAATTAAACAAATCAACGGTTCAACAATTCAACCTTCTTCTTATCAATTAAACAATTAAACAAATCAACGGTTCAACAAATAAACAAATCAACGGTTCAACAAATAAACAAATCAACCTTAAACAAAAATCAAATATCATTCAATAAGTACTTAATACTCTGATTAATTCTCATCAATTCTTGATTGGCAAATTCTTCGGTGGCAGAGTTAGCATCAAAAGGGTTATCGAAGAAGCCTTTAAAGCTTCTTTCCAAAACATCAATATAATTTAACTTATCTTCAGGTGTATCAATAAAAACAGGTGGATAAAGTTCATACATCAAAATCCAGTTTTTTACCATTCTGGCAGTTCTGCCATTTCCGTCGACAAAGGGATGAATTCTTACAAATTCATGATGAAAATAAATTCCTTTTATCTGGGGAAGTTTTATTTTATTAGTGTTATAGATTAAGTTATCCATTAAAGAATACAAGACTCCAGGGTCTGGGGGCATGAAATCACCAAATTTCACATCCTTTTTTCTATAGCCACTGGGGTTTCTAGAAAAGCTTTCCGGATCAACAAATCCATGAAGGGTAATAATATCTGAATGACCCTCAAACTGTTCTTTATTTTTGATTTTATCTAAGATATAATCATAGGCTTTTCCAAGATTTTTACAATATCTATCGGCCTCTTTTTGATTAATAGCCTCATGCTGAGCATTCTTCAGCTTCGTAATTTTCTCTAAACTTTGAAATGATTTAATAAGTTTTTTAAAGACATTCACTTTCTTTTTAGCAAAAAAAATGTTTCGATAAACTTCCATCATTAACTCACGATTAGCTTTCAGAAGTTTGTCATCATACTTGAGAGTTTTCGGGTCCATTACCTTCATATATTAATCTCCTGAGAGAATAGTAGAAAGAAGTCCGCCTCTTTTTACTTCGCCTTTATTAGAACCGGCAGCTCTGAGGATTCTATCTGAAATTCGAGAGAAAGGAAGAGATTGAAGATAAACAGTTCCTGGGCCTGTTAGAGTTGTTAAGAATAATCCTTCTCCACCAAAGAGAGCATTTTTGAAGCCTCCTACGAATTGGATATCATAATCTACACTTTTTTCAAAACCGACTAAACAACCGGTATCGACGCGTAATCTTTCCATTGGGGCTAAATCCCGCTTAATTATTGTCCCACCAGCATGAATAAAAGCTAGACCATCACCGGTTAATTTTTGTAAAATAAAGCCTTCTCCACCAAAGAGTCCTGCCCCAAATTTCTTAGTAAAAGCAATAGTTACATCAATACCCTTGGCTGAACAGAGATAGGCATCTTTTTGACAAAAGAATTCTCCTCCAAAAGTAGTTAAGTTTATAGGCATAATTCTTCCAGGATAAGGGGCTGAGAAGAGAACTTTTCTTTTAAATCTTCCTTGATTCAAGAAGGTCGTAATGAAGAAACTTTCACCAGAAACCATTCTTTTAAATCCACTAAATAGTCCACCTCCGGTTGAAGTATCCATTTGGATATCATCTTCCATAAAGAGCATTGCACCTACTTCTGCTCTGACTCCTTCACCAGGGTCTAACTCAATTTCCACTGCTTGGAAGTCATCTCCTAATATTCTATAATCAATTACATCACTAGCCATATTGAACTCCTTTTTTTTAACCCGAATGGTGCAGTAGGGCTTTAGTAATACTTCGTTAAAGCTACGTATCACAGGTGAAGAATGCAAAAGAATATAGTGCTATTCTCAAAGATCTACTGCATTATTTGGGTTAGACTAAGATTAGGAAAAGAATCTGATTTAAAATTCCTGCTAAGAAGAATATGAATAAGTTAAAGTACATCAGGAATTTATGACAGTATTGGTTATAATAACTCTCAATCATAACTAAATCAATCTTATCCGCTATCATATCGATTTTATTATTTACTTCATAATATTCATAAAGGTAAGGTATGAAGGTTCTTAAAAAACGGGATGATAAGTCTTTAGCAATAAATGCGATCGCATGCCTCAACCAATCAGCTACACTGGTAGGAATATAACGGGCATTATCTATAAACTCAGTAGCATCATATACTTTCTGGTAAACCTTCTTTTCCCAGTTATAGATATAACCCTGATGAGATTCAAAATCATCAACCTGATCAAAGTACTCTTTAACTGTATTCCGAACTTTACCTAAAGCATAACTTTTCCCTTTTATAATCAATCCGGGAGTTAAGATATTCTTTTTCTTAAAAATATATCTCTGTTTCTTATTGAATAAGAGCCATCTGATTAACCAGATAATAGATGCTCCAAAGAGCAAATTTAAAGGTAAAAAAATCAATGATAAGAGAAAATTCATATCCTTTTACTCCTTTCCTAGTTTATTAATCACTTTTATTACAGAACTAAAATCTTGTCAATTATAATTGTCCTTGATAGGTGTATTTTTCTAGGTCAATCTTCCCGGAATGAATTTTAATGCCCTCAGATAGAAGCTTCTGCTTTTGCTCTTCACCAGCCATACCAGTTAAAGAAATTTGACCTTTAGAATTAATAACGCGATGCCAAGGGAGGCAATATTTTTCAGAGCTGCTATGAAGTAGATAACTCACTAATCTTGCAGTTGCAGGAGTGCCTGCCCGTCTGGCAATCTCTCCATAAGTCAATATTTTACCTGGTGGAATCGCTTTGATAATCTCAATAATTACTTGTGAAACTTGCTTCAAACTAACTCCTTAAATTTACTCTAATCCCTTTGCTTTGTAGATTTAAAGTTATTCTCTTCAATTTTTCTTTACTAAAACCGATTTGATTTTCATAAGCTTCATCTAAATGATGAGATTTGGTGAAATTCTGGATAAAATAATTGCTCCCTCCTACTAAATCTCCTATATCATAAATATCAGCTTCAGTGATAAGTCCTTCTACAACAGTTGTTCTAAACTCATGCTCAATCCCTGAATTCTTTATTAACTCAATACTTTTCAATAAACTTGATTCATCTATCTTAACTTTTACAACTTTTTCATAACTTGAGAGTGAAGCCTTAATATCCATGGCTAAATAATCAAGTAACCCACTCTCAATAATTTGACTTAACTTATGATACAGCAATCCATTTGTATCTATTTTTATCAAGTAACCCATATGCTTAATCTCTTGTAAAAAAGGGATTAGATTCTTCTGCAAAAGAGGTTCTCCACCAGTTATTGCCACAGCATCAAGCTTACCCATTCTACTTCTCAAAAAGTCTAAAATATCATCTGTTGGGATCAAAGGCTTATTACTTAACATCGGAACTAGCTCTGGGTTATGACAATATGGACACTGAAGATTACAGCCCTGGGTGAATATTACAGCACATAACTTGTCATTAAAATCTATCATTGAAAACTTCTGGACTCCACTAATTCGCATGATTTAATCTCCATTTTAACCCGAATGCATTATTTGGGTTTAATTTGCTATAATTATGCCCTACTCGATATGAGAGAAGCTTTGTGATTAACTAAGGGAAGAAAGGAGACAGCTCTAGACATTCCCCTTGTTTATGAAAACTATAAAGAGCAATTTATTATTCTCATACAATAATTAGAGAGAAAAATCTATTTTATAGAATCCATGTTCGAAGTTGATATTCTTAATTTGGAAACCAATTTTAGTATTTAGGATTAGTTGGTCTGCATTCATTTTAATGAAATCATCTTCGATAGATATGATTTCTTTGGTCCGATCTTTGATAACCCCTTTGAGCATGTTAAAGAATATTTTAGGGATATTACAGGAATAGGAGAAAAAAATCATCCCAGCACTATAGGAATCGAATTTTAGATTAATCTTTATATCCATGGGGATTTTATCAATTTTCATTTCAACCCGAAAGCTATTTTCTTTTATTGAATAATTCTTAATAATCTGAGGGATATTAGGGAATTTATTAAGTCTTTCGGTAATCTCTTCAGGTGTTACAATTAGTAATGGCATAAGTCCTCACAATTTTCCTTATAGATTAAAATATCACAGTTTCATTATTCAAAATAGTATCGGAGATTCTCTCTTTTTCGGTACTTTTGATCTCTACGTTTCCGATAATTACAACATCTTTACTGAAGTGAATATTGCCTTGAACTTTTAGGCTAGTGCACTGGATTAAAGATGGGACTTCTTTGAAGTGAGTTTTAAGTTGTTCTACTGATTTATAGTTCTCAGAATCTAATTCAATTAAAGGTGCTTCTTCAAGTCCTTCCGTAAGAACAATTTGGTAATCGGAATTTATTTTATAGACATCAGACCAAATAAGTAATAGGTCATTAGTTTTTTTCACAGGAGCAAATCTTGAGCGAGGGACAATAATAGCTTTAGCATTTTCAAAGACGCTTATAGCGGCTCCCATAGCCGTTTCTATCTGATATACTGGAATATTTTCGACATTTTTAGGATTGATAATTATGGGTAACTCAAGTGTGTTATTGTTTTCCAGCAGGGTTTCTTTTAGATGCTTTAAATTGACCCATAAATTATTGGTATTAAAAAATGAATATTTTTTGATATCTTGAAATTCGCAGATTTCTTCATCAGGGCATTGAGCAACTTCTCTAAGAATCAGCTTGCCTTCTTTAGTTTGGGCTAGATGACCTCCCTTTTTGTCCATTTCTGTCCTTCGGCAAACTTCCATGATAAAAGGGACTTCATTTTTGTCCATAAAGGTTAGAATTAAAGGGTCAACAACAGCTCCCAGGTTATCTGAATTAGAGATAAAGGCATAATTATAGCCTTTTTCTATAAGTTGATCAAGCAAACCTGAAGAGTAAAGTGCTGAATAAATATCACCGTGTCCTGGCGGATTCCAATTATTCTCATCATCTGCTAAATTAAGGGGCATAAAATTATCTTGTCTGATTCTGGGATATTTGTTCTGGAGAAAATCAAGATCTAAATCATCACTTTTAAGAGTATCATATTTCTCAAGATAAGTTATAGTATCTTTCTGGGTTTTAAAGCTATTCATAAAGATTAAAGGGATACGAGATTGATATTTATCTCTTAGAGCAATTATTTGATTAGCAAGAATATCTAGAAAGTTAAATTCACCTTTAACGGGTAAGAGAGATTTTGCTTTATCCAGACCCATACTTGTGCCTAATCCACCATTTAGTTTAATAACTGCAAGTTGGTCTAACAATGAATCATCATGTTTTGTTAAACCATCGTAGTTTATTAAATTTAATCGATTTGGAGCTTCGATTATATCATGGGAAAGCTTACCTGTAATTCCTTCTTTCAATTGGTTATAATACTTAATGAAGGTGGTTATTACGTCTTCATTTAAGCCTGCTTCTCTCATTTTTTTTTCATAAGCTTCAATATTTGTATCCATTGTTTACTCCTAATTAAATCCAAAATTCATATTTTACCCAAGTTTAGTTTTTAGAGAGTGTATTTCTACACTCTCTATAGTAAAGGTTATTTTATTTTGTCATCGACTAATGTGTCAATGAATTTATCGTCAGCTAAGTATGGGATTGTGATATGACCCTCACCGGCATGTTTTTCATTCCATTGGGATGAGGTCTTAATTGCATTTGTATTTCTTGCCCAGTTTCTTCTGGCAACACCACCCATAACATCCCAAGATAGAGCACTTTTAATAATTTCGTCCATTCTCTTTGAACCATCAAGGACAATACCGTTTCCACCATTGATTGATCTTCCAACACCAACACCACCTCCGTTAGATAATACAACCAAAGACATTCCTCTAGCAATATTTCCTCCAAAGCAGTGAGTTGCCATATCTGCCATCACATTACTGCCATCATAAATGTTAGAAGTCTCTCTGAAAGGTGAATCTGTTCCTGAAACATCGTGATGATCTCTACCCAGCATCACAGGTCCTATTAAGCCTTGTCTAATTGCTTCATTAAATCTAAGAGCTATTTCGACTCTACCTTCTTCATCTGCATAGAGAATCCTTGCTCTAGTACCCACAACGAGAGCATTCTCCTCAGCGGTGGCAATCCAATGATAATTATCTCGATCTAAAGAGCATCTTTTTGGATCTATACAATCCATAGCAATCTGATCAGTCTTTCTTAAATCTTCATCTCTTCGGGACAAACAAACCCATCTGAATGGCCCATAGCCATTATCAAAGCAGATTGGACCCATAATATCTTCAACATAAGATGGCCAAATAAAACCTTCATTAGTGTTGACTTTATTTTTGGCAATTTCTTTTGCTCCTGCATCAAAGATTGAAGCCATGAAACTATTACCGTAATCCCAGAAATAAGCCCCTTTAGCAGTGAGTTTTTTTAGCACCTCAAAGTGTCTAAGCAGAGATTCATCGACCAATTTCTTAAATCTAGGCAAATCTTCTTTAATTAATCTTCTTCCCTCTTCGAAATCAAGGCCTGCTGGGGTATAACCACCATCATACACGGCATGGCAGGAGGTTTGATCTGATAATAGTTCAATCTTAATATTTTGAGAATCTATATATTCTAACAAGTCAACTACATTACCGTGGTAGGCTATAGAAATTGGTTTTTCAATTTTTCTATACTCTTCTATCCAATTCTTGATTTCTTCTAAATTACCAGAAACTTTTGAGACCCATCCTTGTTCATAACGGGTTTCGATGCGACTATGGTCCACTTCTGCTACAACACAAATTCCACCTGCAATTTCACAAGCTTTTGGTTGAGCACCTGACATACCTCCCAGTCCTGAAGTAAGGAATATCTTCCCTTTCAAATCTTTATCTTCAGGGATTCCCAGATATTTTCTTCCCGCATTAAGAAGGGTAATATAGGTACCGTGCACAATTCCTTGAGGTCCGATATACATCCAACCCCCGGCTGTCATCTGTCCATAATTAGCGACTCCTAATGCAGTGAGTCTTTTAAAGTCGTCAGGATTGTCCCATTTACCTATTACTAAACCGTTGGTGTTAATCACACGTGGGGCTTCAGGTTTTGAAGGGAATAGTCCAACAGGATGTCCTGAAGCTACCACAAGAGTTTGGTCTTCAGTCATAATCTCTAAGTATTGTTTAATTAATTGGTATTGCATCCAGTTTTGGAAAATTTGGCCGGTTTCACCATAAGTAACTAGCTCGTAAGGATAGAGGGCTATCTCGAAATCTAAGTTATTATCTATCATTACTTGCATAGCACGTGCAGGAGTAATCCCTTTATACTCATCGATTGCTTTACCTATTAGTTTACCTTGGGGACGGTATCTATAGCCATAAATTCTCCCCATAGTTTTAAGTTCTTCAAGAAATTCAGGAGCAATTTCTTCGTGGAGATGCTCTGGGATGTAGCGTAAAGCGTTTTTCAAAGCAATTTTAATTTCATATTTAGAAAGATTCAGTCCTCTATCAGGAGCTCTTCGTTTGCTGGGATCAAACTCCGCTTTAGGTGGTAATTCATCTGACAACTTTACTTTAATAGCTTTTTTGTAATCAAAGTCAATCATTTTACTTCTCCATTTTTATATTTTTATTTATTTTCTTTTTTTAACATTACTTGTAAGATCGATTTATCAACTTCTTTCATTCCTCCAAGAACTAAAGTCCCTAAATTTTTGAAAGACTCTTCGATATTGGCCCCGTTAATTCCCTCATAATCATTTACACAAATATTAGACATTCCTAAGATAGCACTATTTAAAGCAGTTCTAACACCGGTAGCAACTTTCAAAGAACAACCTAATTTTGCTCCATCGCAGATCATTCCGGCTATATCACCAATAACATTTTGAATTGCTGCTTCCATATTGGTTAGTTTGCCTTTAAGCAGAAATACAGCTCCGGCACTAATCCCAATAGAAGCATTTACAATTCCACATAAAGCAGAAAGAATACCAAAATAACTCTTTACGTGTATTGATGTTAAGTGAGAAATTGCAACAGCTTGCAGAAGTTCTAACCTACTGGAGTTTAGTCTTTCGGACAGGGCAATCATTGGAACAGTTAGGGTGATACCTTGATTTCCACTCCCTGAATTTGCCATGGCTGGGAGCTGGCAACCACTCATCCGGGCTTCACTTCCCGCAACTGTGAGCATTGTTGCATAATTAACAATACCTTCCCCAAAAAGTCCATTTCGGATGTTTTCTTGGATGGATTTAGCTATACCATATCCGGAGTTGTTTTCTAATCCAAATTTGGCAATTTCGAAGTTTTTAGTTATTACCTCTTCTAAAAAACCTAACTCATCTTCATTGGAGGCCAAGACAGCATCTAAGATGTCAGATACCTGGATAATTTGTCTAATATCATCACTTTTGGTAACAGAATCAATTCTTCCGCTCTCTTGCAAAATCATATCATCAACAGTCAATTTATAGAGATTAGTATGTTTCCCCTGCATAATTGCAGTAGCTTTGTGATTATCGGAGTATGCTATTACTTCAATCCAGAAGAGTTCATCATTCGTACTTAGTTTAATTTCGATTACATTCTTTGCTATCATTACTTGAGCATCTTTAACGTTCACTTCGTCAACATGCTGAAGCACTTCCAGTTGGAGTTCAGGTAAACCTGCTACAGCTCCCAAGGCAACAGCCATTTTAATCCCTCTTTCATTTGTGCCGGGGATACCAACACCAAGTGCATTTTTTAAAATATTCTGACTTAAATAAACCTCAATTGTATTGATAGGTTCTGTTAATACACTTGTTACATAAGCTGTTGCTAAAGCTATTGCTATAGGTTCTGTGCACCCTTGCGCAGGAGCAATATCTTCTTTTAAAATCGAAATTATTTCTTCTTTACTAAACATCTCAACCTCTATTTATCAATAATTCTCAAATTCTGTTTATATCTTTTGTTTAAGGGGTCCAATTCAACTGCTTTTTTGATGTATGCTTTTGCCTCATCTTTGAGTTTAAGAGTAAAATGAATTGAAGCTAAATTATTATAAGCAAGAGCTTCGTCAGGGTTTATTTCTAAGGCTTTTTTTAGTAAATCAACAGCTTCTGAATATTCCTTTTTTAAAGTCTTTTGATCAGCTTGCTTGATTAATGAATGAGCAGATATAAATCTTTCTCTCAATTCACTATTCTGAAGGATATCATAAAGATGAATGAACTCTTGATTTGATGGAAATTGAAGCCTAATCTGTTCACATAGAGAGATAGCTTCTTCCCATTTTCTGAGCATCATACAAACCCAAAGCATAAGAGAGATTGCCATCTCATTATCCCTATACTCAGATAGTATTTTTTTCAAGTAGGGATAGGCCTCAGAGTATTTACCAAGTGCTGAGAGGGCTACTACATAATTGAAAATTATCGAAACTTCTTGAGAAATTATCATTGCTTTCTCAAAATGTTTTAAAGCTTTTTCATGCTTCCCTTTTCTTAAGCTCTTATAACCCAAGCGTTGATATAACTTGAGTTTAACAAAATCTAACATTCTTTGAACTCCTAATTAAAAACTTTTTTATCATAGGCTTATGCCCTTTTTTAATTCATGACTTAAGTCTATGAAGAAAAGAGCTTTATTGCTCGCTATATTCTATTTAGTTATTACTCCACTCCGTCTCAAGATAAAATCTACATTTTGGATATATCTATCATAGGAGAATACTTCATCAAAATCTTCCTTAGTTAGTACATTCATAATTTCTTGGTCATTTAAGATTAATTCTTTAAA
This sequence comes from Candidatus Cloacimonadota bacterium, assembly GCA_016838885.1. GTDB lineage: Bacteria > Cloacimonadota > Cloacimonadia > Cloacimonadales > JAFGVF01 > JAEKNW01. The sequence continues at coordinate 7,407 of JAEKNW010000151.1, read as the reverse complement.
GTTATCTCCTTCTTCCCAAGCTTTCATCGCATTGCGTTGAACCATGGCATAGCTATCTTCACGTGATACTCCTCTGGAAGCTAGTTTTAAGAGGAGAACTTGCGAGAAGACTAATCCCCCTGTTAGTTCTAAATTTTTGGTAATATTCTCTTCATAGACGGCCAGATTATCAATCAGCTGGATCATTTTACCTAACATGTAATGTACTAAAATTGTGGAGTCTGGTAAAATTATTCTTTCTACGGAAGAGTGAGATATATCTCTTTCATGCCACAGAGCATTATTTTCTAAGGCAGCCATGGCATTAGATCTAATAAGTCTTGCCAAGCCTGTCATCTGTTCAGTAACGATAGGATTTCTTTTGTGAGGCATAGCAGAGGAACCTTTTTGACCTTTAGTGAATCTTTCTTCCGCTTCTCGCACTTCAGTTCTTTGCAAATGTCTAATTTCAACAGAAATTTTTTCGATAGTAGTAGCGATTATCGCTAGGGTAGTGAGGAATTCTGCATGTCTATCGCGTTGAATAACTTGAGTTGCTATATTTACCGGCTTAAGTTCTAAGTGTTTACAAGCCAATTCTTCAATCTCGGGAGAGAGATGGGCGTAATTACCTACAGCTCCAGAGATTTGACCAACAGAAACAACATCTATAGCTCTTTTCATTCTAGTAATGTTACGATTCATTTCGTCAAACCAGAGGGTGAATTTCAATCCAAAAGAAGTAGGTTCTGCATGAATCCCATGAGATCTGCCAATACACACTGTATCTTTGTATTTTATAGCTTTTTGGCGTAAAGATTCAGCGAAAATTTCTAACTCTTTTAAGATAAGAATTCCAGCTTGTTTACACTGAAGGGCTGTGGCAGTATCTAAGACATCAGAGGAGGTCATCCCGTAATGAATCCAACGTGATGAGGGCCCAACATATTCTGCAACATTTGTTAAGAAGGCGATAATATCGTGCTTGGTTGTAAGTTCAATTTCATCAACTCTGGCTACATTGAAATCAGCTTTATCAACAATATTCTTTAAGTCTTCTGAAGGAATAATCCCTTTTTCGTTCATTGCTTTACAAGCAGCAATTTCTACATCCAACCAGCATTGATAGCGATTTTGCATATCCCAAATATTGCTCATTTCCGGGCGTGAATACCTGGTAATCATGTATATACTCCTAATCTATTTTATTTTTTAATTCTACAGGTTTTATAAGAACATCCCCTGTTTCAAAACTATCGAAATCAAACTTGACTTCAGCTTTAGGGGAAAGAAAATTTATTCTATAAAGGTCATTATTTTGATATTCAAAGGTAGTTTTATTTTCATTCATAATAATTTGATGCAATCTATACTTTTCATCAAACTCAAATTGAATAATGGCGATAGTAAACTTTCTATTTTTTATAATTTCGTCAATAATTCCTTGAGGTAGTTTCTCCAAATCTAAAAACTGATTAACAGGGAATTGTTCAGAAACTAAATCTGGGAAAAAGCCTTTGTTATAATTAGTTACTAAGATTTTATCTTCAACATAAAGGCTGGCAAATGGAGATGGCAACAAGCTCATAATCCCTGAATCCAGGATATCTAATCTGAGACTTTTACTATTCTTTTTCAGAAAAAATTCTTTTTTAAGTGAAAAACCTTTAACTGAGATATCAACAACTCCTCGTGAGTTAAAGTTATTCAGATAAGCTAGATTAGTTCGTGCCAACTTCTCTTTTTGTTTTTCGGATAACTGCTTTACTGAAGAACAGCCAACCATAAATAATATGGCCACGATTAATATGTAAGCTCTTTTCATTTAGCTTTCCGATAAATAATAATTGTTCCAATTATCCCTGCAATAATCATTAAAGCACTGAGGAATTGTCCTTGAGATAAAGGTATAAACCCATAAAGTAAACCATTTGGATATAGTGATTCGATATTGTCAGGAAGTCTTACGAACTCTATTAAAAATCTAGCTATTCCATACAAAATAAAGAAAGCCCAGAAGATGAGTCCTTCTTTCTTGGTATGCTTGACCATATATTGTAAGATAATAAACATCAAGATACCTTCAAAGAGCATTTCATAGAGTTGAGAGGGATGACGGGCTACAACTTCGCCCGGGAATACAACTCCCCAAGGGAGGTCTGTCGGTGAGCCATATAGCTCAGCATTGATGAAGTTTCCCAATCTTCCCAAGCCTAAGCCGAGGGCTGCCCAAGGCATTACGACATCAGCACCACCCAAAAAGCTTATTTTCTCCCTGCGGGCAAATATATAACCTGCAATAATTACCCCTAACAATCCACCATGAAAGGACATTCCTCCCTCGTGAACATAGAAGAGTTTTAGCGGATTACCAAGAAACTCAGGCAAAGCATAAAAGAGCATATAGCCAACTCTTCCGCCTAGGATTACACCAAGAATAATGTAGAAAATAAGGTCGCTATATTTTTCTTTGGATAATACAATTCCTCTGTGATGCAGGTTCTTACGAACAAAAATATAGCCCAAGGCGAAACTAATCAAGTAAAGCAAACCATAATATCTAATTTCTAGGGGGAAGTTGCCAATACTAAATTTTACTATATAAGGTTGAATGTCAGGGAATTGAATCATTTTGGCTCCTATGATTAATCAAAAAGCAACCTGCTAGTAACAACAGGTTGCTCGGATAATTGTTTAAATTGTTAGTTTCTTTAATCTATCGATTATTAAATCAGCACTCTCTTCCGGGCTGCCTTCAAACCTCTGTCCTTCTTTATGAGTATCAGGAGAGAAGATTTCAACAACTTGAGTTGGAGAACCGTTAAGTCCGATTGTTTTCTCATCAAGCTCTAACATCTCAGCATTCCATACTTCAGGAACAGCAGATCTGGCATTTTTCTTTCCTCTAAGGGAAGGAAGTCTCGGAGTATTAATCTCCTTAACGACAGTGATAATAGCAGGAAGGGTCATTTCAACTACATCATAACCATCTTCCATTAAACGTTGGCAGATTAACTTGCCTGCTTCCACTTTTTCTATTTTACGAACAAAGCAAGTTTGTGGTAAATTAAGATGAGTAGCAACACCGGGACCAACTTGAGCAGTATCTCCATCAATAGCCTGCTGACCAAAGAGAACTAAATCAAAGTCTCCAATCTTTCTTATTGCTGCAGCAAGAGTATTACTGGTAGCCCAAGTATCTGCACCTGCGAATTTTCTATCAGAGAGTAAAACTATTTCATCTACACCGAGAGAAACAGCTTCTTTCAGCACACTTTCAGCTTGAGGTGGTCCCATGGTGATAGCAGTAACTTTCCCACCATGAGCCTCTTTTAATCTAATTGCTTCTTCTAAAGCATAGGTATCAAAAGGATTCAAAATACTCTCTACACCTTCTCTAATTAAAGTATTTGTTACGGGGTCTATTTTAATATCATTGGTATCCGGAACCTGTTTAATACATACTATAATATTCATTATAATTTCCTCTTATTTATTGTAAAATTCTCTAATTTTTTCTATAACAAAAAGTTGATGTTCTTCAGGAAGTTCAGTATAGATAGGAATAGAAACAGCTTTCTTGGCTAACTTTTCAGCTATTGGTAAATCACCTTCTTTATAACCTAAATTTTCAAAACACTCTTGGATGTGGAGTGGTTTAGGATAATAGATTGCACAACCTATTTGATTCTCTTTCAAAAATGCCATTAGCTCATCTCTTCTTTCTGCTTGAAGAGTAAACTGATTATAGACAGTTGTTGCTTTTTCATGAATCACAGGTAGTTTAATCTCTTTTATATCTGCTAACTTTTCATAGTATAGCTTAGCATTTTTTCTTCTACCATCAGACCAGCCTTCTAAATATTTTATCTTCACATTAAGTACAGCTGCTTGAAGAGTATCTAATCTACTATTATAACCCACCCATTTATGGAAATATTGAGGATTCTCACCGTGTTTTCTTAGTTGAACTAAATCTTTGCCCAGTTGCTCATCTTGGGTGATACACATCCCACCATCTCCCATGCAACCTAAATTCTTACTTGGGAAGAAAGAGAGAGTCCCTATATCCCCAATAGAACCTGAATATTTACCGGCATATTTTGAACCAATTCCTTGGGCATTATCTTCAATTACTTTCAGATGATGTCTCTTAGCAATTTCCATGATTTTATCCATCTCTGCAGGTTGACCAAAGAGATGAACAGGGATAATAGCCTTTGTTTTATCAGTGATAGCTGCTTCGATTAAATCAGGATTAATATTAAAGGTATCTTCATCAACATCAACAAAAACTGGTACTGCACCAACTCTGGCTATAGAACCTGCAGTAGCAAAGAAAGTAAAAGGAGTGGTAATTACTTCATCTCCGGGACCAACTTGTAAAGCTCTGAGGGCTAATACCAAGGCGTCAGTACCCGAAGCACAAGCAATAGCATGATTAACTTCTAAATAATCTTGCATTGTATTTTCAAAATCTTTTACTTGGTTTCCCAAAATGTAGTTATGGTTAGCAAAAACTTTATCCATCTCTTCTTTTATTTCGCTCATTATATTTTCATATTGAGCATGCAAATCTAATAACTGTACTTTCATTTTTTCTCCATCAACATGCTTATTTTAGTGTTACTTTGATAAGGTGTGAACACCTAACACAATTGTAATTATCTGGGCTGTTACAGCTAATCCTTCTGAAACATAATCCCACAATGTTTTATCTTTAACTTCCGGTACGAATATCTCATCCCCGGGGTTTATTACTGTTTTATTAGTAGCTTTAACCCAAACATTTGTATCTCGCCGGATCACTCTTACTTTACTTTCGAAAGCTGAACGTAAATATCCACCTGATGTGTTTATATAATGAGATAAAGTCTTACCCTCTTCCCATGGTTGAAGTCCGGCATTTTGAACTGCTCCAGAAACATTAACCATTAGTAAAGGTTCTTTAATATATATAATATCACCGGTTTTTACTTTTCTATTATATTGTTCATCTTTAGTTTCCCAAAGTTTCTTAATATTCACATAGTGCTTGCCGGAAATCTCTCTAAGTTTAGTCTGAATATATGAATATTCAGAGATAGACATTAGTGCAGAATTTGAAGCAAGTAATCTCTCTAAATCAGGATCATAAGATTCATTAAGTGATTTATCTATCAAAATGGCAAAATTGAGATTAGCAGTGTCTAGAGGGCCCCCGGCACTCTCAAGCACTGATAGAAGAGTACTTTCATCATCAATGGAATATTCACCCGGATATTTTACTAAGCCCTTTACTTCTACACTTTTTCTCATATTTATATATGGTTTAGGAAATACTTTAACTATATCATTATGACTAAGGATAATATTTTCAGGTGAGTTTTGATCTGCCATTATTGCCTCATAATTTACCATTAAAGCAGATAATTCTCCAGTCTTCTGATTATATCTCTCTATTCTAATGTTAGATAAATCAGCATCTTCTGTTAAACCCTGTCCAAAATTAACTAAATCAGCTAATTTCTCACCTTCACTTAGCTCATAATTGCCTTCTCTATTAATTTCACCGGTTATTTTTACACTTTTTTCCATAGGTAGTAACTTAATAATATCATCATTTTGCAAATAAGGATTGTTTTTTAAGTCCCCTGTTAGGTAAAATGCTTGTAAGTTAAGAATCTGTGAAAGGCCATTTCTAATCAGAATAACTCTTCTTTTAGAAATATCTTTAGCTTGAAAAAGCTCTGCTTCCTCTGTTTCTGGAAGAGAGTTAAGAGTTGATTTCTGTTGATTTCTAGTAGCTAAGGCATTTTTTTGCTTGTCTAAAAGAGATGTATCTATCTCCAGTCCTGTTATTTGAGTAGCTCTATTAGATGTTAACAAAGAAGCAGAATCTGGGGCAATTCCTAGTTCTATGAGCTGAATTGCCTGGGAAACTCGGTTAGATGAATCTAGGACATAAACTCCCGGTTCATCTACATTTCCTACAATCGAAATATTAACAGGTAAAGCTAGTAAGTGAGATATTAAACTGCTAAGTAATAGTAATATTATTATAAGCTTATTCTTCATAATAATTAATTACTCTCTCAATTATTTGGTCCAAAGTATATTTTCTCTTATAACCTATTGCTTTTTCTATCTTGGAAATATCCGGCATCCTCTTCATCATATCTTCGAAACCCTCTTCAAATACATCAGCATAAGCCATATATTCTATCTTAGATTTACTCTTTGAGGCTTTCTTGATTTTATGAGCAAGCTCTTCAATACTTATAGATTCTGTAGAACCTACATTATAGATATTCCCTTCACACTTAGGTGTTTCCATTAACTTAATTAAGGCATCAGAAACATCATCAACATCGGTAAAACAGCGACTTTGCTTACCTGTACCATGAATTACTAAAGGCTGATCCAACAAAGCTGCCTTCACAAACTTAGGGATAACCATGCCATATTGACCTGTCTGCCTTGGCCCAACAGTATTAAATAATCTCACGATAACCACAGGCAATTTCTTCTCTCTATGAAAAGCTAGAGCTAAAAACTCATCTACTGCCTTGGCTGTACTATATCCCCAACGGCTGATATGAGTGGATCCTAATAATCTGTCATCTTCTTCTTTGAAAGGAACATTATCGCTTTTTCCGTATATTTCTGAAGTTGAGGCTACTAAAACCTTACATTTATACTTATGTGCTAATTCTAGGACATTTTCAGTTCCCACAATGTTGGTTCTCAAGGATAGTAATGGATTCTCAATGATATACTTAACACCCACAGCAGCTGCCATGTGATATATCACTTTACTCTGAGCAACCAATTCTTCTAATAGTTCATAATTTAATATCGAACCAATGTGTAAGCTGAAGTTTGGGTCTTTACGTAAATGTTTAACATTTTCCAGACTACCTGTAGATAAGTTATCTAATACTATTATTTTATGTCCTTGCTTTAACAGTTTCTCAGCTAAATGTGAGCCGATAAAACCAGCACCACCTGTGATTAATATATTCATTTATACTCCTATTTATTCACTCTCTAAAGATGGATGATAAGCCCTAACAAACTAAGAAGTTATCAATAAATCTTATAATTATAATTAGTTTGATTCAATTTCTCCTAACATTAATAAAAATGCAAGTATTTTTTTTAAATTCTTAAACCCGAATGTGTAAAAGGAGGAAAAAGAAGAAAAATAAAATCTATCCACTAATTACACGAATTACACGAAGAAGAAGATCCTTAACACAGAGTTGTACAGAGGTAAGCGCAGAGTTACACAGAGTTTTGAAGATAAGAAAAGCATTTACACGAACTAACTCGAATTAAGACGAATTCCACGAATTTTATGTTGAATAGATACAGAGATAGAGCCCGTATGTCTTAAGTCCCCTCTTCATTTGCTCTAAGCAAATGTATCTAAGAGGGGTGGCATCC